>CAYLPI010000120.1:0-11699 GCA_964385505.1 uncultured Bordetella sp. | reverse complement strand
GAGACGCGTCAGCGCTCCCTGGCGCAGGCACGGGTAGAGGCCGAGGCGCGCGCCGCAAGCGACAGCGAACAGCGCGTACGGGCGGAGCAGGCGGCCCTGGTCGCGGCCGAAGCGCGCAGCGAACAGGAAATACGCGCGCGCGCCGCAGCGCACGCCCGGTCACAGGCCGAGCAGGAACTGGAGGCGACATCGCGCGCACGCGCGGAGCGCGAATCGCAGCTCGCCATTACAGCGACGGCACGCGCGCGCGCCGACCGCCAGGAAATGGAAAGCATCTCCGCGCGCCTCGCCGCCGAAAGGCGCGCGAACGAGGCCAACGCCGCTGCCGCCGCTGCCGAGCGCGACCTCGCCGCAGCAGCCCTCGAGCGCGCCCATACCGAAGAGCGCGCCGCGCAGGAGTCACAGGCCCGCCTCGCCGCGGAGCAACGCGCGCTGGCCGAAGTCAACGCCCGCCTTGAGGCCGACACGCAGGGTCGCATCGCGGCAACGGAGCTTGCCGATGCAGAAGCGCAGGCGAAGTCGTTCTCCAGCGCCCGGGCGCAGCTCGATCGCGTCAGCGCCGACGTGCTGACCGGGCGCAACGAGGCCGAGGCACAGGCCATTGCGGTGGCCCAGGCCAACACCGATGCGCAGACCAGGGCGCGCAG
Organism: uncultured Bordetella sp.; assembly: GCA_964385505.1. Taxonomy (GTDB): domain Bacteria; phylum Pseudomonadota; class Gammaproteobacteria; order Burkholderiales; family SG8-39; genus CAITSH01. The sequence continues at coordinate 11,052 of CAYLPI010000120.1, read as the reverse complement.
CGAAGCCGAGGCGCGGATCGCCGCCGAGACGCAGTTGCAGGGCCTGGCCGAGGCCGCGGCACTCGCCGATGCGCAGGTGCGCCTCGCCACCGAAAAGCGGGCACAAGCCGAAGCGCAGGCGCTGATGCTGTCGCGCCAGAAACTGGCGAGCGAAGAGCGCGCATTGCAGCTTGCGCTCGAACAGGCCGATCGTGAAGCCCACGCCGCCAATATCGCGGCGGAAGCGGTACGCATTAACGAAGCGGGCGTGCAGGCCGCCGAGGCACGCTGCGAGGCCGAACAACGCTCGCTCGCAGAAGCCACGGCCATCGTCGAGGCCGAAGCCCGCCTCGCCGATCTCACCCGGCAGCGCCTGGCTGCAGAGCAGGCGGCCAGGCGCTGCGCCGAAGAAAAAATCCGCGTCGAACAGGACGCCGTGGCCGCGGTAATCCAGTGCGCCGCAACGCAGGCCGAGGCGGCGCACGCCGCGTCGCTGCGCCTCGCCTCCGAGCGCGATGCGGCGCAGGCCGCTTCGGCACGCACCCGGTTCGAGCAGGAACATGAACAACAGGCCCGCGTCATCGCCGAACACGAAGAGGCAGCGGCGTCGAGCCTGCAGGCGCGTATCGGGATCGGACGCGCCGTGGCGCTGAGTGAAGCGGAGAAGGAGCGCGCAGAGGCATCATTGCTGCAGGAGTCTGAGCGCAATCTGCAAACGGCAAGGACACTGGCCGCGACTGTGGAGAGACGCGCCGCCGGAGAACGCGCCGCGGCTGACAGCAATGCGCAGCGTATCGAAACCGAGACCGCCGCAGCCCGTGCCGCCGAGGAGCGAGCACGGCGCGATGACATCGCAACACAGACGGCGAAAGAGCGCATCCGCATGGAGGATGAAGCCGCGGCTGACGCACAAGCGAAGCTCGAGGCCGAAACACTGGCCCGCGCCGCGGCCGAATCGACCATGCGCAAGAACCGGCAGGCACGCCAGGTCGCCGAAGCGGCGCTCGATGTGTCGCGTCAGGCCGAACTGGCGGCACAACGGCAGGCGGCGGCTGAATCCACCGCCCTGATCGAGGCACGCCGCGCCGAAAAATCGGCACGCCACGCCACCGCCGCAGCCATTGCCCTCGAGAACAAGGCAAAAGCAGAGCAAGCGGAAAGCCTGGCCCGTGCCCAGGCGCAGATCGCGTTGCTTGAAGCGACACGCCGCCGGGTAGCGCTGGAGCAGCAACTGCGCGAAGCAGCCGAAAAGTACGCCTCTGAAGTGCAAAACGCAGCCATGCAAATCGAGCAGGAGATACGCAAGGCCGACCTCGCGACGGTCGCCGCCCGAGTGCTGGCGGAGCAGGAAATTGCCGCGGTCAGGGCGAGAGCCGAAGCCGAAGCCGCACTGGCCGTTACGCAGCAACGACGCATCGATGACGAAATCGCCGCGCAGGGTACCGCAGAAGAGCGCCGGCGCATGCAGGAAGAACTGCGCCAGCAGATTGCACACGGCGAAGCAATGGAGTTGCTCGCCCAGGCCGCGGCACAGCAGCGCCTGAAAGCCGAACATGAGGCTGCGCAGCAGGCATCGCGCCGCGAGGCAAGCGATCTTGACGCGGCACAGATCGCCGCCGCCCGAGCAATCGCCGAAGCCGACCTGGCGCGACTGGCGGAGCACCGTGCAGAACACGACTGGGCCGAGCACTCAGCCTTACAGGAACGCCTTGGCGCCGAAGCGGCGATGATTGAGGCCGCCAGGGAGCGCGCAAATGACGAGCGCTGGGCGCGTGATCTGGCACAGCGCGAGCTTGCGGCCGAACAGGCTGCATCGCTTGCCACCCGCGCGCTCGCCAGGCAGAGCCAGCAGGCCATTGATCAGAGCAACGCAACGTTGCTTCGCAGCAAGCGCAAGGTATTCATGCGCCGCGCGAGCTTTGCGCTAGCCGGTACGGCACTTGCCTTTGGCATGAAGGCGTACTGGGTGATGTCCGAGGAGGGCATGACCATGGCCGCAGCCCGGATGCAAACCGTCGCCGAACCTTCGGGCTTCATGCCGGTCCCGGTGCTGCCGCAAGGACCAGCGCTTGTACTGCAACTCGATCCCCAATTGCGACTTCCGGCTGCGCCAGCCGACAAGGTGAACTGAACGGCGCCGCGGCACGCAAGACCGTGCCCTCGGGAATTAGGGCAAAAAAGGCGCCGTGGGCCTTTTATCCGGCCTTTGACATCAGGCGCCAGACGTCCTCGCCGCGAACCGGCATGTCGATATGGGTCACGCCAAAGTCGCGCAATGCATCGACCACTGCATTGACCACCGCTGGTGGCCCGACCACGGCACCGATTTCGCCCACGCCCTTGGCGCCAAGCGGATTGTTGGTGCACGGCTCCCCGTCATAGGTGGCGAGATTGAAGCTGGGCAGGTCGTCGGCGCGCGGCAGACAATAATCGAGGAATGCCCCGGTCAGCAGTTGCCCGTTTTCGTCGTAGCGCACGTGTTCCATCAAGGCCTGGCCGATACCCTGGCCCAGTCCGCCGTGAATCTGGCCCTCGACAATCATCGGATTGATGATACGGCCTGCATCATCAAGGCCGGTAAGCTTGACGACCGCAACCTGCCCCGTATCCCGGTCGATCTCCACTTCGCACACATGGCAGCCGTTGGGCCAGCTTGGCCCCTTTACCGTCAGCTTCGCCTCGGCAAGAAACATGTTTTGCGGCTGCTGCGCCGCGAGCTCGAACAGGCCGATGCCGCGATCCGTGCCGGCGATGGTGTAGCGGCCTGCTGCGTAGGCAATATCCGGCTCTGCAGCTTCCAGCGTTTCAGCCGCGAGCGCCTGGCCATTTTTGATGACCGCCCGCGCACCGGCGATGGCGGCGGACCCGCCGACGAACAGGGAGCGCGAGCCGAAACTGCCGGTCCCGGTAATACGGTCGGTGTCGCCCTGGACGATATCGATTTGCTCCGCCGGGAGGCCGAACTCCACGCTCAGCAGTTGCGCATAACTGGTCTCCAGGCCCTGCCCCATGTTTTGGGTACCCGACATCAGCACGATGCGCCCGTCGCCGTGCACTTCGACGATGGTGCGTTCGGTCGGGTCGGCCCCTGTCCATTCGATGTAATAGGCGAGACCGCGCCCGCGCAGTTTATTGCGTGCGAGGGATTCGCTCTTGCGCGCCTCGTACCCGGACCAGTCGGCCCGGCTCACCGTACGGTCCATGACCTCGGTGAAGTTGCCGCAGTCGTATTCGAGACCGGTGATGAGCTTGTACGGAAAGGCCGTTCCGGGAATGAAATTGCGGCGTCGCAACGCGACCGGATCAATGCCGGTCTGCCGCGCGGCAAGATCGACCAGACGCTCAATCAGGTAGATCGACTCGGGGCGTCCGGCACCGCGATATGCGGACAAGGGTGCGGTATTGGTGAGTACCGCACGCCCCCTAAAATGGGCTGCCGGAATCAGATACGCACCCGTGGCCACACGCGGTCCGGCCATCAGCGGCACCATCGGGCCGACAAACGCGAGGTAGGCCCCCATCGCCGCGAGCAAGTTGATGCGTAGCGCGAGGAATTGCCCCGACTCATCGAGTGCAAGCTCGGCGCTGGTGACGTTATCGCGTCCGTGGGTATCGGATAAAAATGACTCGCTGCGTTCGGCGCGCCACTTCACCGGCCGGCCGACTTCCCTGGCAAGGACGACGGTCAGGGCGTCTTCTGGATAAAAGAACACCTTGGCGCCGAACCCGCCACCGATATCGTGTACCAGCACGCGCACCACGTCCTCAGGCACCTTGAGCACGCTCAGCGCCAGCCCGGCGCGGGCACCTGCGTTGTTCTGGCAGGAGGCGTGCAGCGTATAGCGCCCGCTTGAGGCGTCGTACTCGCCGGCAGCTGCGCGGGGTTCGAGCGTGCTGGGCGCAACGCGATTATTGACGAGCTTGATGCGCACAACATGTTTTGCACGCAAAAACGCCGCGTCTGTCGCCGCCTTGTCGCCATGTTCGGAAACGGCCACGATATTTCCGGGCGCCGCTTCGTAAAGCACGGGAGCGCCGTCCGCCGCCGCCTGCGTCGGGTGGGCGACCGCGTCGAGTTCTGCGTATTCAACGTTGACCAGCTCTGTCGCATCACGTGCGACCTGTACCGTTTCAGCCACTACCGCCACCACTGCGTCGCCGACAAAGCGCGCCACATCCGGTGTCAGCGGATAGCGCAACGGCGCCGAGGTGGCAGATCCGTCGGGCTTTTTGGTACCGGGTGAAAACGGTATGGGCCCGATGCCAAGCGCCAGCAAATCGCGGCCGGTCCATACGCCCAGCACACCCGGGAGCGCAAGGGCGGCAGACTTGTCCACTGACACGATGCGTGCATGCGGGTGCGGCGAGCGCAGCACCACCATATGGACCTGCCCGGGCAGTTCAAGATCGTCGGTATAGGTGCCGCGCCCCGAGAGAAAACGACGGTCTTCGCGCCGCAATGTTCCCTGCGCGCTGGCAAATCTGTTTATGGGTTCGTTCATGAATATGAATTTGAATTTGAAAGGGTGTTGACGGGGAGAAAGCGGCGATAGTGGTCATGCGTGTCGCCGCAGTTTATCCCACTCCCGCCGGCACACCGCCGCCACGCCGGGTAAGCCGCAATGGGTAGGTGTCGCGTGCATCGAGGGACTCCCGGTGTACCATAATGCACTTACCGTCCCCACTTGCTTCCGCGTCCATTTCCGCCTTGCAATCCTTGTTTGCCCGACTACCGCCCTCTGTCACTGCACTCGCGCTGCAAGCGGCGGCGGCAGGACTCACCGTGGTGATCACGCGTGGCCTGGGGCTGAATCCGGGTTTGCCGGGTTTGGCCTTGGCCTGCGGGCTGCTTGCCGCAGCGCTCAGTTACATCGCCGGCCTGGCGCGATGGTGGCTGTGGATTCAGGCGGGCTTTGCACCCGTGCTGGTCCTCGCCCTCGGCCTGCAGATGCCGCCCTGGATTTTTCTCACCGCGTTTCTGGTTTTGCTGGCGGTCTACTGGAGCACTTTTCGCACGCAGGTGCCGCTTTATCTATCCAGCAGCAAGGTGTGGCATGCCATCGAGGCGCTGTTGCCGCCATCTACAGCGCATAAACCTTTCAGCTTCATCGACCTCGGTTCCGGCCTGGGTGGCGTATTGACCCATCTTGCGCGGGCCCGCCCGGACGGACGTTATACCGGCGTCGAATCAGCCCCCCTGCCCTGGCTGTGGAGTTGGCTGCGAATCCGGCTCGGCGGCCATCAGCAATGCTCAGTCCGCTGGGGCAGCCTGTGGGACTGCCAGTTACAGGACTATGACGTGATCTTTGCGTACCTTTCGCCGGTACCGATGCAAGAGCTGTGGCAAAAAGCCCGCACTGAAATGCGTCCCGGGAGCCTGTTCATCAGCAGCACCTTCAGCGTTCCCGATCAGACGCCCCATCAGAGCATCGCCGTTGAGGACATGCACCAGACGAAATTGCTGGTGTGGCGCATGTGAGACGCCCGCCTTGATTGAACGCACACCGCCCGCGTTGCAGGGGTGATTGCCATGCGATTTATTCATCCTATTCATTTCGTTACGGAAATTTTTGCCGGAGCATCGCGCGCACTGCACATAATTGCGCTTGACCAATATACCCGGTAGGGGTATATTGGTTCCATGCAATCACAATTCTCCGCCGCCGGCGATGTGCGTCCCGACGGCCTTGTAGCGGCATATGCATCTATAGAACTGCCGGTAGAAGGCATGACCTGCGTTGCGTGCGCCGCACGCATCGAAAAAAACCTCAACAAACTTCCGGGGGTGCGCGCTGGCGTTAATTTCGCCTCCGAGACAGCGCAAATCGAATTTGATCCGGCGCTGGTCGGTCCGGACAAGCTCATAGAATCCATCGTCAACACCGGCTACCAGGTTCCGGTACGAACCCTGGAATTGGCGATCGAGGGCATGACTTGCGCCGCGTGCGCGACGCGCATCGAAACAGTCCTCAACCGGCTGCCGCTCGTTGAAGCCAATGTGAATTTCGCCACCGAACGGGCCCGGGTGCGCTTTCAAGCCGGCGGGACCGATCTGGCAATGTTGATCGCCGCCGTACATCAAGCCGGTTACGAAGCCAGGCTCGTTGGCGATGATGAGGCGGAAGCTGAAAAGCAGCGTCATGAAAATGCCTACCGGCGCGACGTGCGAAAGCTGGCGATCGCGGCTTTACTGACCGCCCCGCTGGTGGCGCAAATGGCCGCGATGTTCGGCGGGTGGCACGCGCTTATGCTGCCCTCCTGGCTGCAGTTCCTGCTGGCAACCCCGGTCCAGTTCTGGATCGGCGCGCGCTTTTACATCGGGGCGTGGCACGCACTGCGCGGCGGCGGGGCGAACATGGATGTACTGGTGGCACTGGGCACCAGCGCCGCGTATTTTCTCAGTCTCGCGATGATGCTGACGGCCCCCGGCGCCCACGTGTATTTTGAAGCCAGTGCCGCGATCATTACCCTGGTGATGCTGGGTAAATTGCTCGAAACACGGGCGAAACGCAATACCGGCGCAGCCATAGCAGCACTGCTGCGGCTTCAGCCGGAATCGGCGAGCATTGAACGGGAAGGCACAATCGTCGAAGTCGATATTGCGCAGATCATGTCCGGCGATGTCCTGCTGGTTCGACCCGGCGAGCGCATCCCGGTTGACGCCATCATCATCGATGGTGCTTCGAGCGTCAATGAAGCCATGCTGACCGGCGAAAGCATGCCCGTCCTGAAAAAGGCAGGCGACAGGATTTTTGCCGGTACGCTCAACGACACCGGCAGGCTTCGGTGCACTGTTTCGAATGTGGGCAAAGCCACACGGCTGGCAGCCATCGTGCAACTGGTGGCCCAGGCGCAGGGTTCAAAAGCACCAATCCAGCGCCTGGCAGACACGGTCTCTGCGGTTTTCGTGCCCGTGGTCGTCCTCATCGCGGCGCTGACCTTCGCCGGCTGGTGGATATTTGCCGGGGAATTTACGCCCGCCCTTCTCAATGCAGTTGCGGTGCTGGTGATCGCCTGTCCTTGCGCGCTTGGCCTGGCCACACCAGCGGCCATCATGGTGGGCGTCGGACGCGGCGCAGGTCTGGGCATCCTGATCCGCAATGCAGCCGCACTGGAACGCGCCGGCCACATCGACACCCTGGTTGTGGACAAGACGGGAACCCTGACCGAGGGCAAGCCTGTGGTGACCGATTTGCAGGCAGTGGAGCACGAGTCAGACGAGGACCTGATCCGCCTCGCCGCGAGTATTGAACAAGGCTCCGAACACCCGCTCGCCCGCGCGGTGCTGGATAAGGCAGCCGCGTTGAACCTGCCGCTGTACGGCTTGAAAAATTTCACCGCCATTCCCGGCCACGGCGTGCGCGCAATCCTCTCGCTTGGCGACGACGAGCTTTTGCTCGGCTCACCTGAATTCATCGCATCGTCCGGCGTGCCGATAAATCAGGATTTGCTGCGCCCGCTCAGGCAATCCGGCAAAACCGTGGTGGCGTTGGCGCGCTCTGGCCGCCTGCTGGGCTTCGTCGCCATCGCTGACCGTTTGCGCGACAGCACCCCGGAGGCGATACGGCGCCTGAAAGCCCTGGGAATCAAGGTAGTGATGCTGACCGGCGACCATGCCGATGTCGCCGACGCTATTGCAGCCCAGGCCGGCGTCGAGGAGGTGATTGCAGGCGCAACACCAGAGAGCAAAACGGAAACAGTCAACGCCTTGCGGCGGTCAGGGAGGATTGTCGGCATGGCGGGTGACGGCATCAACGACGCACCGGCACTGGCGGCGGCCGAGGTGAGTTTTGCGATAGGAGGCGGGTCGGACGTGGCGATCGAGGCTGCGGATATCACCCTCATGCGGGATGATCCCAACGGCATCGCGGATGCTATCAGCCTGTCCAGGGCGACCATGCGAAAGATCCGCCAAAACCTCTTTTTCGCCTTCTTCTATAACGCGCTTGGAATCCCCTTTGCCGCGCTTGGACTTCTGAATCCGGTCATCGCCGGCGCCGCGATGGCGATGAGTTCGGTGTCGGTGATCACCAACGCCCTGCTGCTGAAAAAATGGAAAGCCGGCGGCAGCCGCTGATCTAAAATTACTGTTAAGGAGTCATCATGGAAAGCATGACACTGAATGTCAAAGGCATGACCTGCGGCGGATGCGTGCGCAGCGTGGAACGCGTACTCAAGGCCATTCCGGGCGTATCCGCTGTCGAGGTCTCCCTGGAGGACGGCAAGGTACGCATTGATTTCGATGGCGGACCTGCCTCCGGGCAGTTCGCCGGGGCGATTGAGGGTGCCGGATTTGAAGTCGCCCGCTAAGCCGACCGTATCCTGCCATCCTGCGGTGCCGGTCGAAAAGAGCGTGGTGCAACCGCACAAACGGCGCGTCCTTAATCGACTGAACCGGATTGCCGGCCAATTACAGGGAGTTTCAAAAATGGTCGAAGCGGACCGCTATTGCGTCGATGTGCTGACGCAAATCAGTGCGGTTCAGGCGGCGCTGCGCTCGACCGCAATCGAAATTCTTGAAGACCACACACGCGGATGCGTCGGTAACGCGCTGCGCACGGGAAAAGGCGAGGAGGAAATAAGCGAACTCCTTCAGGTGTTACACCGTTTCACCCGTTAGGGCGCGCGCGATGCACCGTGGTCCGCGTCTAAAAGCCCGGCAGCATCGACAGGATGCCGAGCGGATTATGCAGTACCGCGACCGTCGTCATGAAAAGAAACACCAGCAGGGCCAGCGCCCATACCAGCAGCCTGACGATAAACCGCTTGGCCCAGCGCAACGCCCATATCCCGAGAACCACGTAGAGGGTGAGCAGGAGATATTTGGTCAGCATCCAGGGCTGCGAGGCCTGGCTTGACATACTGAGCAGCAAGAATCCACTCAGCAGCAGAACGGCGTCCACGGCGGACGGAAATACCCGGGCCCAGAATTCGTGGATGGTCGGGTAGGCACGCATGACCCATAGCCCGCGCACAAAAAATAACGCGAAACTGATTGAAACCGCGAGGATATGGAGGTACTTGAGTATCAGGAAATTCATTTGGATTCGGGCTGCGCATGACGCCTGCCGACACTGTTGCTGTCTGCCGACGTTCTTATTTCGGAACTTATCATACCGGAATATGCCACCGTTACAGCGATACATGCACGCCTAAATGTGTTCCGGATGCACACGCTGAATGGCAAAGCGCAAGCCCGACTCTGTCGAATCAGAGCTGAAATCCGTCAAGCGGTATCTCAGGTGGCCGCCTCGAAATGATGTCGGCGAGGATGCGCGCGCTACCCATGCTCAGCGTGAATCCAAGCGCGCCGTGACCGACATTCAGATAAAGATTGGGGAACGGTGTGGCCCCCAACAAGGGCGTTCCCTTCGGTGTCGCCGGCCGCAGTCCACACCAGGGCCTTAATCGCGTGTACTCGGATGCGCGCGGGAATACCGCCCTAACCTCTTCAATCAGGGTTTCGAGCCTTGCCTCGTCGATACGCGCGCCATACCCGGCCAGATCTGCCATGCCGGCAACGCGCAATTCGTCGCCAAGCGGCGCGTAGACAATCTTGCGTTGATAGTCAGTGATGCTAATGCGCGGGGCGACGCAATCGGCGGTCACCGGCAAGGTAAGACTGTAGCCTTTGAGCGGATAGATCGGCAGGCGCATGCCAAGCGGACGAACCAATTGGGCGCTCATGTTGCCCGTTGCCAGCAGGTAGCAGTCGGCCTCCAGCACGCCGTTGTTCGTTTCCATGCCTATTATTCTGTCCTTCCAGCGCAATAGCCGCTTGGCTTCGGTATTGAGGCTCGTCTGCAGGCGCCCCGGATAACGTGCCTGGATGACATCAGCCAGGCCTGTGCAAAAGCGGTAGCAATCTCCGGCGTCTTCACTCGGCGTATGGATTCCCCCGGCAAGACGGGTATGCATGTGCTCGAGGGCGGGCTCAAGGTCGACGCATTGCTTCGCATCGAGCGCCTCCTGCTCGCAGCCCAAGCTGGCCTGGTAATCGAGCAGGCGTTTTGCCGACTCAAGTGCGTCGGAGCGGGTATGGATGACCAGCTTGCCGTTACGGACATAATCAAAGTCGATTTTTTCCTCTGCCACCAGCGTATGCATGAGGCTGCGACTGTAAAAGGACAGCGCCAGCAGGCGGCGTGTTGTGAGGTCGGCCCGGGACTGATTGCAGGCGGCAAGGAACTCAAGACACCAGCGCCACTGGTGTGGGTCGAGCGCCGGCTCAAAGCGCAGCGGGGAATCGCGTCGGAAGAGCCAGGGGGGAATCTTGGGCAACACACCGGGACTCGCCAACGGTGCGACATAGCTGTACGAAAGCTGCCCCCCATTGGCATAGCTCGTCTCGAGCGCCAGACCGGCGTTCCTGTCCACGAGACTGACCTCGTGCCCGTCACGGGCGAGGAAGTAGGCCGACGTGATGCCGGCGACGCCGGCACCGAGGACGATTACACGCATGGACGCAGTATATGAGAGCTGTCCGACAAGTCCAATCAATGCGCGTTGACGGTGCATCACCGCTAGCCCGCTGCCCCCGAGTCGGCGGGCTAGGGAAAGGCTGCGGCTACCTGCGTCAAACCCGGAAGTGCAAACAACAAAGCCCGCGCGAGGCGGGCTTTGTTGTTTTTGGGGACCTGACGATGACCTACTTTCGCATACGAACGCATACTATCATCGGCGCGAAGTCGTTTCACGGTCCTGTTCGGGATGGGAAGGTGTGGGACCAACTCGCTATGATCGTCAGGATAACTTGTCGCTTCGTCTGCACACGCAGAAGAAGCCAATTTGGAAGAAGTAAGGTAATGATTTCGTAAGTCACCTTGAATTACAAGGTTATAGGATCAAGCCACACGGACAATTAGTATCGGTTAGCTTAACGCATTGCTGCGCTTCCACACCCGACCTATCAACGTGGTGGTCTTCCACGATCCTTTAGGGGAATCAAGTTCCCGGGAAGTCTCATCTTCAGGCAAGTTTCACGCTTAGATGCTTTCAGCGTTTATCTCTTCCGCATATAGCTACCCGGCGATGCCACTGGCGTGACAACCGGTACACCAGAGATGCGTCCAC
>CAYLPI010000119.1:0-11771 GCA_964385505.1 uncultured Bordetella sp. | reverse complement strand
CCGCCGGAACCGCGTGAGAACCGCATATTGGGCGCCTTGCACAAGGAAGAATACGAGCGCCTGCTACCGGATCTTGAGTACGTGCCGCTGCCGCTGGGATTGACCATGTCCGAGTCCGGTGACCATGTTAACTACCTGCACTTCCCGGTCTCGGGCATCGTGTCACTCATCTACGACCTTGAGGACGGTTCTTCCAGCGAAATCGCGCTGGTCGGCAACGAGGGCATGGTCGGCATCTCGATTTTCATGGGCGGGGAAAGCATGCCCAGCAGCACCGAGGTGCAAAGCGCGGGGGCCGCCTACCGCCTGCCGCGCAGGGTAATGAAAAAGGAATTCGCTCTGGGCGGACAGCTGCAGCGCATGGCCCTGCTCTACACCCAGGCGCTGATCGCGCAGACATCGCAAACCGCGGTGTGCAACCAGCATCACTCGCTCGAACAACAACTGTGCCGCTGGCTGCTGATGACTCTGGATCGCCTCCACGAAAGCCAGATCGTCATCACGCAGGAACTGGTCGCCAACCTGCTGGGCGTGCGACGCGAGAGCGTGACGCTAACCGCCAAGAAGCTGCAAAAAGACGGATTGATCCTGTCGGCGCGCGGCCGCATCACCGTGGTCGACCGTCCGCAGCTTGAAAAACGCGCATGCGAATGTTACGGCACGGTCAGCCAGGAATACGACCGCCTTCTGCCGCACCCGGCGTCCGCACCCTGACCCCGCCGCGTAGCGCCGGCACCTGCGGCAAAGGGGCCGCGCGCGGTAATTTCAGCCATCGCAATGACAGCGTCATGCCCCCCGCCGGGGCACCGCCAGCCCGCCGCCGCCAAAACGGGCCGGCGACGGCCCCGCTCCGGCGGCCTATGTGCGCCATCGCACAGAACAATCCGGCCTCAATCGCGACACTCACGATTGCCACGCTTGGGTCCGGCCTTTGGGCCGGGATTTCGCACCATTTCGTGGCAGGAAGCACCAATTGAAGTAAGATTGACGTCAAAAGGACCGGCCCATGAAAAAACGACTACTTACCGCGGCATTGCTGGTGTTGAGCCAGACCGCCTTTGGCCAGACCCAGCCGCGTTCCGGCGATCAACTGCAACAAATTCCGCCGATACCGGCGCCGCAGCGCGCGACCCCGGAAATCCGCATCGAGCAGGGCGGCGCCCCAGCGACGCCCGAGTCCGACAGCGCAAAAATCCTCGTCCAGTCGCTGCGCGTTACCGGCAACAGCATTTACAGCGAAGGCGAACTGTTGGCACTCACCGGTTTCAAGCCGGGCAACGAATTGTCGCTGGGCGAACTGCGCGGCATGGCGGCAAAAATCGCCGACTATTACCGCAAGGCCGGCTATTTCGTCGCCCAAGCCTATTTGCCGGCGCAGGACATCAAGAACGGCCAGGTCAGCATTGCCGTGATCGAAGGCCGCTACGGCCAGGTTGCGCTGCGCAACCAGTCAACGCTCAAGGATTCGGTCGCCAACCGCTATCTCGAAGGCCTCAACCCGGGAGATCCGATCACCATCGTGCCCCTCGAAAACCGCCTGCTGCTGCTCTCGGATATCCCCGGCGTCAACGTCAAATCGACACTCGCCCCCGGCGTCGCCGTCGGCGCCTCCGACCTGTTCGTCGATGTCACCGATGGCAGGCGCGTCACCGGCAGCATCGAGGCCGACAACGCAGGCAACCGCTACACCGGCGAATACCGCGTCGGCGGCACGGTCAACATCAATAACCCGACCGGGCATGGCGACCAGGCCAGCCTGCGCGTGCTGACCTCGGGCCGCGGCCTGACTTACGGTCGTCTGTCCTACCAGACGCTGTTCGGCAAGGCGACGGTGGGTGTCGCCTACACCGCGCTGCAATACCGCCTCGGCAAGGAGTTCGAAAGCCTCAATGCCCATGGCACGGTCGAGATTGCCAGCCTCTACGGCAGCTATCCGCTGATCCGTTCGCGCAACACCAATCTCTACGCCCTCGCCGGCTATGACGAAAAAGTCTTCCAGGACAAGGTGGACTCGACCAACACGGTCACCGACAAGAAGGCGCATGTGTTCAACGCCGGCCTTGCCGGCAACCACACCGATGAGCTCGGCGGCGGCGGCTTCAACACCTATTCACTGACCGGCACCTTTGGCGATATCGACATCCGCACGCCGGCGGCACTTGCCCAGGACGCGCTCACCGCCAGGACCAACGGCTCGTTCAACAAACTGGGCTTTACCGCGGCACGCACCCAGACCGTCACCGACCGGCTGACGCTGTACGGCGGCATCTACGGCCAGTTCGCATCGAAGAACCTCGACATCTCGGAAAAAATGGGCCTCGGCGGTCCCTATGCCGTGCGCGCCTATCCGGTCGGCGAGGCCTATGCCGACGAAGGCTATGTCGTCAACCTCGAGGCGCGTTACCGGCTGTCGAACTACGCCGGCAGCGTGCCGGGCCAGTTGCACCTCGTCGGCTTTGTCGATGCCGGGTCGGTCACCATCAACCGCAAGCCCTGGACCAATGCCAACAACCACCGCAACCTCAGCGCGGCGGGCGTAGGGCTGACCTGGGCCGACTACAACAACTTCACCGTCAGGACCTTTTACGGCTGGAAACTCGGCAACGAGCCGGCAACCTCGGCGCCGGACAAGAACGGCCGCTTCTGGATCCAGGCCATCAAGTACTTCTAGGTCATCGCGGGCCGCTGCCCCCGGTCCGGGGCCGGTCCGACCCGGCGGCACGCAGGCCAATGCACGTTGCACCGCATCGCTTGCGCTTGCCGCACTTCCCGACAGCCGTGCATTGAACAAGTGACTGCGCCCATCCGGGGTCGGCGCGAGCCGATGCATGCGGCCACGGCGGTAACGATTGGAGCGCAACTGCCGCAGGCTGCCCCACCCGCCCTACCGGACACGCCGATGCCCCGCTTGCAAGCGTCGCCGCAAGGCCGCAATACCCCGCTCAAGCCAAACTGATTTCAAGCCTGTGTACATAGTGTCTGCACATCACAAGCGCCCGGAATAATTCGCGCTGTGTGTTGCAACGCACCGAACATATGTGCGATGGCGCGTAAAAATGACATCTGGATATGCGAGCGCACTGCCGGTCACGCACTGCCTGACCCAACGCCTCGATGCAACCGGAGTCATCATGAACAACACCAGCAGATCAGACCGCAATCTCAGCGCCGGCAGCCGCGCCCGGGCCAGCCGTACCCGTTTCGTCTTCAAGTCCATGGCGTTCTCGATGATGCTGGCCTTTGGTGCCAACAGCCATGCGCTGCCCACCGGCGGCGTGGTATCGGCCGGCGCCGCCAGCATCGCCGGCGGCAGCGGCACGACCACCATCACCCAGACCACGCAAAACGTCGCCATCAACTGGCAGAGTTTCAGCATCGGCCAGACCGAGGCGGTTAACTTCGTGCAACCGAACAGCAGTTCGGTCGCGCTCAACCGCGTGCTCGGTGCCGACCCGTCGAACATCATGGGCAGCCTGTCCGCCAACGGCAAGGTGTTCCTGATCAACCCCAACGGCATCCTGTTCGGCAACGGCGCGCAGGTCAACGTCGGCGGACTGGTCGCCTCGACTCTGGGACTTTCGGATGCCGACTTCATGGCCGGCAAATACAATTTCAGCGGCGGCGGCAGCGGCAGCGTGCTCAACCAGGGCAGCATCAACGCCGACGGCGGTTATATCGCGCTGCTCGGCGCCAACGTCAGCAATGAAGGCGTCATCTCGGCGCGCCTCGGCAACGTGGTTTTGGCCGCCGGCAGCGCCATGACGCTCGATGTCGCCGGCGACGGCTTGCTCAACCTCACCATCGACCAGGGCGCGGTCAACACGCTGGTGAAAAACGGCGGCCTGATCCAGGCCGACGGCGGCCGCGTGCTGCTGACCGCGAAGGCGGCCGGCGACCTGCTGAGCGTGGTCAACAACACCGGCGTCATCCGGGCGCAAACCATACAGAACATCAACGGCGATATCCGCCTGATGGGCGACATGCAAAGCGGCACGGTCATCGTCGGCGGCACGCTCGATGCCAGTGCCCCCAACGGCGGCAACGGCGGCTTCATCGAGACCTCGGCCGCCCATGTACAAATCGCCAGCGACGTGCAAATCACCACCGCCGCCCCGGCCGGGGTCACCGGCACCTGGCTGATAGACCCGGTTGACTTCAACATCGCCGCAGCCGGCGGCGATATTACCGGCCTTGCGCTGACCAACCTGCTGGTCAACAACAACGTCACCATCAGCACCGTGATGGTCGCACCCAATACCGCCACGACGTTCTTCGCCGCGCCGGGCCAGGGCGACATCAACGTCAATGACTTCATCGGCGTTGGCTCCGGTGCGCTGTGGACCCCGCCGGGCCTGCTCGTAACAACGCTGACCCTGACCGCGGCGCGCTCGGTCAACATCAACCAGACCATTACCGCAACCCGCGGCAACCTCACCATCAATGCCGGGCTGGACGTCAACATCAATAAAGCCGTATCGCTGACCAACGGCAACCTCGTCGTCTGCTGCGGCCAGGATATCAACGTCAGAGAAGCCATAACGACCGTCAACGGCAGCGTGCTGTTGAGCGCCGGACGCGACGTCAGCCTGTTGCGCAGCGCCTTGTTCCCGAATTCGGCCATCACCACGACCGACGGCAACATCGAGCTGTGCGCCGGGCGCGACGTCACGATCAGCAACACGCTGAATGCGGCGGCCATCATGACGCTGACCCGCGGCAGCAACGTTGCCGCCGAATCGCTCGCCTCACTCGGCGTGCCCTTCGGCCTCACAATTATTTCCGGCAATGCCGGCAACGGACCGGGTGTGGCTAGCGGCACGGTCAACATCACCGCGACCAATCCGGGCGGCGACAAGATCGCCATCACCGGCGCCGGCGTCGGAAACGAAACGCCAGCCACGATCTATTACAACCCGACCTCCTATGCCACGCCGACCGACTACGCGCCGAAGTACACGCTGGTCAACGCCACGCAGACCTCGCGTATGCTGGTGTACCCCGAGGTCGTGACCAAGACCGTGGACGGCACCACCACGGCGACGCTGGTCGGCTTCAAAGGCAATCCGACCGGCGTCACGCTGGTCGCCGGCGGCGCCGCTGCGGCCAATTTCGACAACACCACGGCCGGCACCAATAAGACCGTCAGCTTTACCGGCTACACACTCGGCGGTGCCAGCGCCGCACTGTACGCGCTGCCGCTCACCTGTTGCTCGCCGATTGTCGGCAAGACACGGGGCACCATTGCAGTCAACACCACTTCCGCGAACCCGTTGCTCGACTACGTGCGCCCGCCGATATTCCTGCCGCCGCTGCTGGCCAGCCTGGAGAGCCTGGACATCACGGTATTGCCGCAGAACCTGCTGCCCATCCGCCTGGTGGAGACTTACCCGCCGGCCGTGGCCGAGGCCATCGAGGTTCCGCAAGCCGTTTTCGTGCCGCAGGAGGAGGAAGAGCGCCCGGTCTATGTGCCGCCGCAGCGTGTGCGCAAACCGGACCGCAACTAAAAGCCACATGACGCAGTCCGCCATGCAACACCAGCGCAGCACGCGCCACTTGCCAGCCCTCCGCAGGCTTTGCCTCGGACTGTTGGCGGCCTGTTGCAGCGTCGGACCGGCGGTCGCGGCGGGGGCCGCCGCGCCGGAGGGCGAATCCCGGTCGTCGCTGCCCTACGTCGCAAAATTCGCCAATTTCGCGCAGGCAAAGGCGTCGCCCGAAGCGCGCGACATTGCCGACTGGGTTGTCGATTCAGGCGACAACAACCTGCTGCCGTTCGCCATTGTCGATAAAAAGCAGGCGCGGGTATTCGTCTTTGATGCACGTGGCAACCTCACCGGCGCCGCCGCTGCGCTGCTCGGCCTGGCCATCGGAGACGACTCGGTTGCCGGCATCGGCGACCGGCCGATGGCCAGCATCCGGCCGGAAGAACGGACCACTCCTGCCGGACGGTTCGTCGTCTCGATGGACCACAATGCGGCCGGCAAGAACATCCTCTGGATTGACTACGACGCGGCCATCTCGCTGCATGCGGTGGTGGCCGGCACGGTGACCGATCGCCGCACCCAGCGCCTGTCGTCGCCCTCGGCACTGGACAAGCGCATTTCCTTCGGCTGCATCAATGTGCCGGCGATGTTCTTCGAGCAAGTGGTGCAGCCGGCATTCTCGCGCAGCAACGGCATTGTCTATGTGTTGCCGGAGACGCGCTCGGCGAGCAAGATGTTTGCCGCCTACAAAGTCAACGAATATGCGCTGGCGCAAAACGCCGGCCAGCCGCCGCCCGCCACCATCAATGCCCTCGCATTGGGCAGCCCGCTGAGCGCGCGCTAGCCGACCCCGGCATCACGCGCAAAAACCCGCTATGCGATGAGTCGCCATCGATGACCCGATACATCGCTGCGTATGCAGCCACCCTGGTCGTCATGGTCGCCATCGACCTCCTCTGGCTTGGCGTCATCGCCAAACCGCTGTATCAGAAAGGCATCGGGCACCTGATGGCGGAGCAGCCGAACCTCGTCGCGGCGGTGATCTTTTATGGCTTGTTTGCGCTCGGCCTGATGGTGTTCGCAATCGCGCCGCAGGGCGCAGCAAGGGCTTGGCGCAATACGGCGGCAGCGGCCGCGATGTTCGGCTTTTTTTGTTACGCGACCTACGACCTGACCAACCTCGCGACCCTGCGCAACTGGCCGCTCGGCATGTCGCTGCTCGATATCGCCTGGGGCAGCCTGGTCAGCGCGGCGGCGGCCCTCGCCGGCCGCGCGGCGCTGATGCAATTCGATGGCTGATGGGTTTTTCCGACCCCCTCGTTTTCTGCCCCCTGGTTTCCGAACCCCGAGTTTTGACCCCTGCGTTTCGAGCCCTGCGTTTCGAGCCCTGAGTTTTGACCCCTGAGTTTTGACCCCTGATGTTTGACCCCGATTTTCTACCCCTTGGAAGGAAGCACCATGAGCAATGACAGCACGTCGCGCGAACAACTCTGGAATATCATCAAGGACATTCGCTTTGCCATGTTCACCACGCGGCACGAGGGCGGCCATTTGCATTCGCAGCCGATGACCACGCAGAACAAGGCCCTCGACGAGGACGATCGCCTGTGGTTTTTCATGTCGCGGCGCGGCGACCCGGTGGCTGACCTTGGCGCCGAATCGAGTGTCAACGTCAGCTACGCTGATCCGGGCAAGGACCGCTACGTCTCGGTGTGCGGCAGCGCGCGCATCAGCGACGACCTGGACAAAAAAAGGGCACTCTGGTCCAAACTCAACGAAGCATGGTTTCCCGGCGGCGTCAGCGATGCCGATCTGGCACTGGTCGAAGTGAAGATCACGCATGCCCAGTACTGGGATGTGAAGGAGAGCAAGATCACGCAGCTCTACGAAATGGCCAAAGCGGCGGTAACCGGCAAGCCGCCGGCGGGCCTGGCCAAGAGCACGGAAGTCAACATGCGCTAAACAGCCGGAACGACTGCCACACACAGCAACAGGCTGGAAATGCCCGCCAGGCGGGCGTTTCCAGCCTGTCTGCCATCCCGGACCGGGGCAGACCGCACGCGGACGAGGCCGCCGGTTGCCGCCCGGAACAAGACTTTCCGCATCCGGTGTAAGGTAGCGGCTGACGCGACGACCCAGCCGCGCCGATAAAAATCCCATCGCTGCCGCCACCCGGCAGCCGCTGCACCGAGGAGCCGTTTTTTGCCCAGCAAACCCGTCCGTTCGCCCGTCGCCGCAACGCACGACGC
The DNA here is from genome assembly GCA_964385505.1 of uncultured Bordetella sp. Taxonomy (GTDB): domain Bacteria; phylum Pseudomonadota; class Gammaproteobacteria; order Burkholderiales; family SG8-39; genus CAITSH01. The sequence continues at coordinate 4,042 of CAYLPI010000119.1, read as the reverse complement.
GCCGCCCCCCGCAGACCACGCCGCCATCGTCGCCGGCCTCGGCGCGCACGCCGCCAGCGTGTCACCAAAGTACTTTTACGACGCGCTCGGCTCGCAGTTGTTTGAAGCCATCACGGAACTGCCCGAATACTATCCGACGCGCACCGAGCGCGCGATTTTCCGCGAACACGCCGGCGACATCGCCGCAGCCGCCGGCAGCGGCTGCACACTGATCGACCTTGGCGCCGGCAATTGCGAAAAGGCCGCCAGCCTGTTCGCCGCCTTGCGCCCGTCGCGCTATGTCGCGGTGGACATATCCGCCGCCTTTCTCGGCGACGCGCTGCACAACCTGAAACGCCTGCATCCGGGCATTCCGATGCAAGGCCTCGCCCTGGATTTTTCCGAGCGCCTGGCGCTCCCCGTCAGCGTCAGCGCCGAACGCCGGCTGTTTTTTTATCCCGGTTCATCGCTCGGCAATTTCACCCCGCCCGAAGCGCTGCGACTGTTGCAGGACGTGCGCGCGCAATGCGGCACCGACCGGCCGGGCGGCGCGCTGCTCATCGGCATCGACCTCGTCAAGGACGAGAAGGTACTGCAGGCCGCCTACGACGACGAGCTTGGCGTCACCGCCGCCTTCAACCTCAATCTGCTCAATCATCTCAACGCCATCATCGGCAGCGATTTCAAACCGCGCGAATGGCGCCATCACGCCGCCTGGAACGGCGCGCAGTCGCGCATTGAAATGCACCTCGAGGCGCGGCGCGGGCTCGCTGTGACCTGGCCGGGCGGCGGGCGCCACTTTGCCGCGGGCGAACGAATCCATACCGAAAACAGCTACAAGTACCGGCTGGACGCCTTCGGCCGGCTGCTGCAACAGGCCGGCTTTTCCGGCATCCGCACCTGGACCGACGCGCAATCGTGGTTCGCCGTGTGCCTCGCCAGCACCGGCACACCGTCAGCGTGAGCGCGACGCTGTCGCAAGCGGTGCCACACGCCGTCAGCGGCGAAACGACGACGGCGCGCTTCGCGCGCGTGCGCGCGCGCAGCCTCGAGCTCGCCGCACCGCTGTCGGCCGAGGACTGCGGCGCCCAATCCATGCCCGACGCGAGCCCGGTCAAATGGCATCTCGCCCACACCACCTGGTTTTTCGAAACCTTCATCCTTGAACCGTTCGAGCAGGCGTTCGCGCCCTTCGATCCGGCCTTTCGGGTGCTGTTCAACTCTTATTACAACGGCGTCGGCGACAAGTATCCGCGACCGCAGCGCGGCCTGCTGACACGGCCCGGCCTCGATGCCGTCAAGGCCTACCGCCGCGACGTTGACGCGCGCGTGACGGCGCTGCTCGGCTTGCGCGATAACGACGCTGCGCTGGCCGCACTGGCCGAACTCGGACTCAACCACGAGCAACAACACCAGGAACTGCTGCTTACCGACGTGAAGCACCTGCTGTCGCTCAATCCGCTGCGTCCTGCCGGCTACGCGCTGTCGGCGAATGCGCCGCGACAGGCAACACCGCCAACACCGGCATCACCGGCCACGACCACGACCACGGCCACGACCGCAACCGACTGGGTCGCCTTTGCCGGCGGTAACCAGCGCATCGGCTTTGACCGTCCCGGATTCTGCTTTGACAACGAATCGCCACGCCATGAAGTCCACCTGCCAGCCTACCGGCTGGCGTCGCGCCCGGTCAGCAATGCCGAGTACCTGCGCTTTGTCGAGGCCGACGGTTACCGTGACCCACAGTCCTGGTTGTCCGAGGGCTGGGACTGGGTGCGCGCGCATGCACTCGCCCATCCGCTCTACTGGCGGCGCGGCGAAGCCGGCTGGGAGGAATTCACGCTTGGCGGCGTACGCCCGCTGCAGCCGGACGCACCGGTGGTGCACTTGTCGTATTTCGAGGCTGATGCCTACGCCCGCCGGGTCGGCGCCCGCCTGCCGACCGAGGCTGAATGGGAGCATGCGGCAGCCGGTTGCCGCATCGCCGGCAATTTTGCCGATCAGGGCCTGCTGCACCCCGCTGCGTCCACCGCGGCGTCCCCGGCACTGACACAAATGTTCGGTGACGTCTGGGAATGGACGCAATCGGCCTATGCCGCCTACCCGGGTTACCGCCCGGCCGCCGGCGCCATCGGCGAATACAACGGCAAGTTCATGGTCAACCAGTACGTGTTGCGCGGCGGCTCCTGCGCCACGCCGGCCGGCCATGTGCGCGCCAGTTACCGCAATTTTTTTCCCGCCACCGCGCGCTGGCAGTTCAGCGGCGTGAGGCTGGCCGCAGACGCCGGCTGATCCAGCCCGCGCCGCTCGCCGGCATTGCCGGCTATGTTCGTCTCCGTACAGAACGGGCGCAAGCCACAGCGGACACTGGGCGTCCAGCGCGGCGGGCCCGCTCGCCGCGGCCCTGCCAACGATGGTCAGATGAGACAGGAAATTCCGATGAAAAAGAAAACGCACAAGCACGACGCACCGGCACGCCCGCCGCTGACAGACATCAAGACGCTGCGCAGTCGCGCGCGCCAGCATATCGAAAAGGGTGCGGTCACCGACGGCTATGCCGCCGACCGCGTTGCAGTGCTGAAGCTGCTCAATGAGGCCCTGGCGACCGAACTGATCTGCGTGTTGCGCTACAAGCGCCACTATTTCATGGCCACCGGCATTCACGCCGCCCCGGTGGCGGCCGAATTCCTCCAGCACGCCACCGAGGAAATGCTGCACGCCGACATGCTGGCAAAGCGCATCGTCGAGCTTCGCGGCGAACCGAATTTCTCACCCGACGGTCTGGCCTCGCGCAGCCATGCCGAATACGTCGAAGGCGACTCGCTGAAGACGATGATCGAGGAAGATCTCATCGCCGAACGCGTGGCGATAGAAAGCTACCGCGAAATGATTGCCTACATCGGCGATCAGGACCCGACCACGCACCGCATGCTGCAAGCCATCCTCGCCAGCGAAGAGGAGCATGCCGACGATTTGTCGTCGCTGCTCGAAGGCCTGCAGCACTAGTGCCGCCGGGGGCGGCGACAGGACCGGGGGCGGGCATCAGCGCAGCCTGTCCCGCCGCCGCACGGCCCTTCCTTGGCCGTGCCGCACCCACCGCCAGTGCCGTCGCCGAACACAACGGCGCGTTGATGCTCAGACCGCAGGCGTTGCGCGGCGCGCTTGTACACGACGCCGGCCGGCCGTGTGCGCGCCAGTTACGCAATTTTTTTACCGCCACCGCGCGCCGGCGGTTCAGCGGCGTGAGGCTGGCGCAGGACGCCTGAACGCCGACACGCTTCAGCGCGTTTGCTCTTGCACGTCAACGAGCGCGGCAAGCACCGGCCCATCGTGGTCGGGCACCGGCGGCTGCAATGCCAGCGCGGCGACGCGATCCATCGACTGTTCGAAATACCTTCCCCAATCGCCTGCGGGCAAGTAGCGGCGCGTCAGCCCCGACTGCAGGTTGAGCGCGATCACGCGCGCCGGGCGCCCGCTGCCCGCCAGCAACTGCATTGCCAACTCATCGGCCTCGCGCCGCTGCCCCTCGGCCCAACTCGCCTTCAACACCCCGGCGCCCAGCATCGAGGCCGCAAACCTGACCAGTGCGGCGCCGGGGATGATCGCGGTCAGCGCCGAGAACGCCATTTTTGCGCCGGAATTCTCCTCGCCATGGCGGGCGATGACATGGCCCATTTCACGTGCGATGACAAAGGCCACGACATCGTCGGTCGGATTGAGCGCGGCCAGGCCGGCGTCGAGCACGATGCGCCCGCCGGCGCTCGACGCCGAGCCCGCCCCCAGGTCGCTTTCGATGCGGATATCGAATCCGGCGATACGGTCGAAAACCTCGGGCGCGAGGATCTGCGCTTCGGCCGTCAACTCGGCTTGCATGCGCCTGACCTGATGCGCGAATCGCGCGGTGCTTTGTGCGCCGGGGCATGCCGCCTCGCCGGGTTGCCCTGTCGTGCCCGCCGCTGCCGCAGCGGCTGCGCGCCGCGTACACGGCGACGCGGGAACAAGACCCTGCGCCGCAGCCGACAAAGTGAAATCGAAGTTGGCATGGGCGATTTGCGCCGCCGGC
>CAYLPI010000118.1:0-11813 GCA_964385505.1 uncultured Bordetella sp. | reverse complement strand
AAGCCCCCCCTCGTATGTCATTGAGCGTTAACGAGCTTTGACGCTCCGACCCTGGTGACGCCAGGCGGCCGTTGGGCCCGCCTCAATCGCCAAGTCTGGCCGATAAACCGGTATTTTCATTGCAATAGAGGCCGCGTGTAAGTTCCGGCGCGCACCCGCGACCAACCGGCGCGGGCAGATTGCATACACAATCACACCCACATCGACAGCCACATCGCAGGGGAGCGAGCATGGAACAGGCAAACGCGACAGCATCACCACAATGGATCCGCATCCATCCGCTGGTGGTGCGCATCACCCACTGGGTCAACGCCTTTGCCATCCTGATAATGGTCGCCAGCGGCTGGCGCATTTACAACGCCGCGCCGCTATTCCCGTTCAAATTCCCGGCTGAACTCACGCTGGGTGGCTGGCTCGGCGGCGGACTGCAATGGCATTTCGCCGCGATGTGGGTGCTGGTCATCAACGGCCTGGTCTATGTGATTTACGGCCTCGCCGCGGGTCACTTCAAACGCAAGCTGCTGCCGATCACGCCCTCGGGCATCCTCAGCGACGTGCGCGATGCGCTGCGCGGCAAGCTCGCGCACGACAATTTGTCCGTCTACAACAGTGCGCAGCGCGCCGCCTATGTCGCGGTCATCCTCGCCGCCATGGTGCTGGTGGTGTCGGGTCTTGCCATCTGGAAACCGGTGCAGTTCTACACGCTCGCCGCGCTGATGGGCGACTACGAGGGCGCACGCGTCGTGCATTTTTTCGCCATGGCGCTGCTGGTGCTGATCGTGCTGGTGCATGTCGCCATGGTGGCGCTGGTGCCGCGCACCTTCCCCACCATGATCACCGGGCGCTTGCGCATCCCCGGCAAAGGAGGCCAGTCATGAAAAAAACCACGCGCATGGGCGAGAGTTTCATCGCCCACCGCAGCCCCGCGGTCATGCGGCTCGAACGGCGGCTGTTCCTGCGCCAGGGACTCTCGCTCGGCGCGCTGGCGCTGCTCACCGGCTGCGACATCACCGAGGAGGAGAATGTGCAGAAAACCCTTTCGGCGATGTCGCGCTGGAATGACCGCGTGCAGTCGGCGATTTTCAGCCCGACCCGGCTCGCACCGGAATTTCCGGAGAGCATGATCACCAAGCCCTTCCCCTTCAACGCCTTTTACGGCGAGGATGAAATTCCCAAGGTGGATGCCGGCGATTACCGGCTGGAAATCACCGGCCTGGTGCGCGAGAAAGCCGCCTGGAGCCTGCCCGCGCTGTATGCCCTGCCGCAGACGACGCAGATCACGCGGCATATCTGCGTCGAGGGCTGGAGCGCCATAGGCAAGTGGAGCGGCGTGCGCTTTTCAAACTTTCTCGAACGCATCGGCGCCGACCTGACGGCAAAGTATGTCGGCTTCAAGTGCGCCGACGACTACTACAACAGCATAGACATGGCGACCGCGCTGCACCCGCAGACGCAGTTGACGCTGCGTTACGGCGACGAAATCCTGCCGCCCAAATATGGCTTCCCGATGAAGCTGCGCATGCCGACCAAACTCGGTTACAAGAATCCCAAGCACATCAAGGCAATTTTTGTGACCAATACCTACCCGGGCGGTTACTGGGAGGACCAGGGTTACAACTGGTTCGGGGGATCGTAAGCCTTTACAGCTTTACCAACCCGTAGATTCAACCCGTAGTACCAAGCTGTATTTTCAACAACCAGGAGATTCAAATGAACAAACTGATGACGATGATGGCCGCTGCATGCATGAGTTTTGCAGTTGCCGGTGCGTATGCCGCCGATGACATGAAAAAGTAAGCCGTCCACCTGCCCGGCGCCGGGTCTGTCTCTGCTCAGCATGCAGCACAAAATCCAGTTCAGTCGCATTTTCCGATCCTGACTCAATCCAATTTCACATCCGTTCGTGCTGAGCCTGCCGAAGCATCAGGGCGAACGGTGATAAAGAGATCAGCACATGAATAATCCAACCTTCAGGCAGGAACTCTCCGACCTTACGTTCTACTTGAGCGCGGCCCGCCCGACGAAGTGAAAAAGACCGCCGCATGACCGATCCGCAGACCGGCCTGTTGTCGTTGTTCGGGCTGACCTTTTTGCTCGGCTTGCGCCACGGGCTCGACCCCGACCATCTCGCCGCCATCGACAACCTGACGCGTTACAACGCCGAGCGCGCACCAGCACTCGCGCGCTGGTGCGGCGCCCTGTTTTCGCTTGGCCACGGCGTGGCGGTGACCGCAGTCGCGGTAGGCCTCGCCGCACTGTCGGCCTCGGACGCACTGCCGGCATGGCTCGATGGCGCCAGCCAGATGATCGCCATCGTGTTCCTCATCGCCATCGGCGTCGTCAACCTGCGCGCCAGCCTCGGCAAAGCACCCACACCTGTGAGTACCCTCGGCTGGCTGGCGCCGCGACTGCTGCGGCGCGCCACCTCGATATCGCAGCCGATGCATATCTGCCTGATCGGCATGGCCTTCGCGGTATCCATGGAGACCATGAGCCAGGCCGCCTTGTTCTCGGTCGCCGCCCAGGGCAAGTTCGCCTGGACCATCGCCGGCCTGCTCGGCCTCACCTTCACCGCCGGCATGCTCGCCACCGACACCGCCAGCGGCTGGTGGGTGTCGCGCATGTTGCGCTCCGGCCGGGCGCGCAACATGTCGCGCGCACTGACGCTGGCCATCGCGCTGCTAAGCCTCGCCGTGGCCGCCACCGGTATAGCGCGCATGTTCTGGGGTGGGTTCGACCACTGGTATGACGGACATGCAACGCAGATCGGGATTGCGACACTGCTGCTGCTGGCCGCGGTGTACCTGGCGCGGGCGAGGGCGCAGAGGGCCTGAAACGCAATATTGCTGGAGAGCCTCGCCAGTCGGGCGTTTCCAGTCGATGACCATAGCGACAACTTGATCTCGCGATTGCGTTGTTCTTTTCTTTGCGATCGGTGGCGATTCTTTTTGCTTGGGAGGTTTCACCCCCCTGCAGGGGGGCGAGTTACCTTTCTTGCTTCGCCAAGAAAGGTAAGCCAAAGAAGGCGACCCGGAGGTGACGGTCGCTGCGCCACTGCCCTGCGATGGCGCCGGGCAACGCAGGCGAAGCGGGAGTCCTCCGGTACCGCATATCTGAGCCCCACAGTTTTATCGTGGGGCGAGTTCGGGACCGGCCCGCTTTGCCGCGTAGCGCAGGGGACCCCGAAGGGGCGGCATCGGGGATGTGCTTTCTTTGCTTACTGCTTTGACCGAAGGAAGTCCCCGGAGCGGATGCACAAGCAAAGAAAGTGAGTCGCTCCCGCAAGGGAGCGAAACACCCCCACTACAAAATAGCGCCACCGAACAATAAGAGAAGAACCAAGACACCGGATTTCCATCTTCAAGCAGGAACAAAAATGACTGGAAACGTCCTAGGGACGGGCCTTCCCAGCCATTAACCCTAGCGGGATGTCATCTTCGAAGTGGCAATCGCGATCCTGGTCCACAAGACGTCGATCGCATCGAGCAGCGCATCGGCGCTGGCGAAACGATCCTTCAGGCTTTTCGCCATCATTTTGTCGAGCAGCTCCTGGTATCCGGCCAGTTCGTCGGGCAGGCGCGGCACCGGTGCCAAGATGTGCTTGTTGAGTATCTCCGACATGACCTCGTCGTTGTAGGGCCGGCGCTGCGTCAGCATTTCGTAAAAAATGATGCCCAGGCTGTAGATGTCCGATGCCTCGACCGTGGATTCTCCCAGCGCCTGCTCGGGCGACAGGTAGTAGGGCGTGCCAAACACCACACCGTGCAGTGTTTCATCGAGATTGAGGTCCTTTTGCCGAGCCACGCCGAAGTCAACCAGACCTATGGTGCCGTCGGCGCGCACCATCATGTTGGCCGGCTTGATGTCGCGGTGGATGATGCCGCGGCGGTGGATTTCGCGCAGCGCACCGGCCGCCTGCGCCAGCAACGACATGGTCTGGCGCGGTGTGAGGCCGGCCTTGATCAGTTCGGACAGCGTGCCTCCGGTGAAGTACTCCATGGCAATGTAGGCGTACTCCTTGCCAAAGCCCTGGTCGAATATCTTGACCACGTTGGGATGGTCGATGGAGGCAAGGATGTCGGCCTCGCGCATGAAGCGGGTGATCATCTCCTCGTTGTCGGCGGCGCTGACAATCTTGAGCACCACCTCGGCGTCGTCGCGTTCGCGCTTGACGAGGTACACGCTGGACATGCCGCCTTCGCCGATTTTCCCGATGATGCGATAGCCGGCGATGCTGATCGGCTTGGTCGCCGTGCCGTGGATCTGCGAGGTGATCAAATGCAGCGCCTCGTTCAGCGCGCCCTTGGCCGCGACCGCGGTGTTGTCGGCGTTGGCCCGCAGGGCGTCACGCACGCTTTGCGGCAGCGCGAACTCGCCCGCCGTGGTGGTGCCGTCCTTGCCCATGCCGACGATCTCGGCAACATCGATGGTCTCGGAGCGGCCGCGCAGCGACAACTTGGTGCTGGCGCCCTCGGTCACGGCGGGCCCGGCGGCGGCGACGGTGGCGCGGCTGGCGACCACCACCCAGCCCAGTTCCTTGGTCTGGCCCTCAAGCCGCGAAGCGACGTTGACCGAATCGCCGATGACTGTCCACTCCTGGCTGCCCGGGGGGCCGACACGGCACATGATGACCTCGCCGGTGTGAATGCCCGCGCCGACCGAAAACTCCGGCAGCGCACCGCCGTGCTTTTGCTTGACCCAGTCGCGAAAGCGGTGGGCGACGATGGCGATGCCCAGCGCCGCGCGCAGCGCCCGCCTGGCGTGGTTCGGGTCTTCAGCGGTCGCCTCGAACAGCACCATCACACCGTCGCCCAGCAGCTTGGTGATGCGCCCGCCCTGGGCGAGGATGGGCTGGCAGGCGCGCTCGAAATAAGTGTTGAGCAGCAGCGCCGTGTCGGCCGCCGACAGGCGCTCGGAATAGGTGGTGAAGTTGCGGATGTCCGAGAACAACACCGTGGCATTGAGCATGCGCCCGGTGCGGCCGCGCGGGTCGGGCGCATCCTGCTCCGACGGTCCGGTGTTGCCGGCGAGTTCGGCGCGATACTGGGTCTGCAACTCGTCAACCTTGAGCGTCAACCGCCCTTCGAATACGTCTTCGATATCAGCGCGGCGTTTCAGGCGGCTGGTGACCGCCTCGAGCAGGTCATCGCGGGTGAACGGCTTGGTCAGGTAGTCGTCGGCGCCAAGATTCATGCCGCGGCGCATGCTGGCACGGTCGTCAAGGGCGGTAAGAAAGACGAAGGGCAGGTCGGCAAAACGCTTCTCGGCGCGCAACGCGGCGAGTACGCCGAAGCCGTCGAGCTCGGGCATCATGACGTCGCACAACACCAGTTCGGGCAGAAACTCAAGCGCCCTCTCCACGCCGATGTGGCCGTTCTCGGCGGTGGCGACGTCGTAGCCCTCGCCCTTGAGCATCAGGCTGATGTTGATGCGGATCTGCGCCTCGTCCTCGATGATCAGTATTTTCTGTTTCATCTGCTGTGCGGATTCAATCGGATGGCCGGTTGGTCACAACGGGCGCGAAACTCATGCCGCCCCCGCCGCAGGCATTCGCACCGGCAGGCGCACATCAAAGCGCGTGCCCTGCCCCTCGACGCTGTTAAAACCGATACTGCCCGAATGCGACTCGACCGCCTTCTTGACGATCGCCAGGCCAAGACCGGTGCCGAGGCGCTTGTCGACGTTGGACGCGCGGAAAAAGCCCTCAAACAGGTGCGCCTGGTCTTTTTCCGGAATGCCGATGCCCTGGTCGGCGACGGAAATCAGCAATTCGCCGCCCTCGCGCCTGACCGACAAGCGTATCGACTTTCCCGGCGCCGAATATTTGGCGGCATTGGTCAGCAGGTTGTCGAAGATGTGATTGAGCAGGCGCTCGTCCATCTCGACCGGCTCGTCATCGTCAAGATTGTGCTCGAATTCGAGGACGTGGCCCTTGCCATTGGCGACGCGGAAGGCGCCGGTGACCTGGTCGCAAAACGCCCGCAGGTGCATCACGCCGCCATGGTATTTGAGCACGCCGGCGTCGGACTTGCCTATGGTCAACACATCATCGAGCAGCGCCGACATGCGCTGCACGGCGCTTTTCATGCCGCCGATGACACCTTTGCGGTCCCCGGCGCTGAGGGTTTCGGAATAGTGCTCGATCAGTTCGGCCGAGGACAGGATGGTCGCCAGCGGGGTGCGGAATTCGTGCGACGCCATCGACACAAACTTGGATTTCATGTCGGACAATTCCTTTTCGCGTTGCAGCGTCGCCATCAGTTCGGTCTCGGCGAGCTTGCGCTGGCTGATGTCGATGTTGGTACCTATCATGCGCAGCGCCAGTCCCGCAGCGTCGCGCTCCACCACCTGGCCGCGGCTGAATATCCACTTCCAGTCTCCGCCGCCGGTCAACACCCGGTGCTCGAGGCGATACTCGATGTCCTCGCCCCTGAGGCTGCGGCGGCTGGCCGCGAGAATGGCGGGGCGGTCGTCGGGGTGGGTGCGTTCAACCATGTCGTCAAACGACATGTAGGTTTCCCCGGGCCTCATGTCGAGCATTGTTGCCCAGACCTCGTCGAGGTAGATAGTGCCGCGCTCGGCCGTCCACTCCCAGATCACCAGTTGCGATGCGCGCATCGCCAGCGCGAGCCGCTCCTTGGTCCGCGTGACCTGATCGGTGAGGGCGGCGTTGTGCGCATCGAGGGCCAGCTTGTCGAGCAGGGCGCGGTTGGCCGAAAGGTAAAGCCACAGCACCATGGCCGAATAGAGCAGCATCATCATCGCCACCGAGATGCTGGAAGCACCACCGCGTGCGAACAACATGCCGATCAGCGGCGTCACCAGCGGCACCAGGAAGCCGACAAAGGTTTTCGGGCTGGGTGCGAGCGAGGCCGGCAGGCCTAGCGAAATGACGCTGATGAGGAAGGTGACCGTGAGTTCCTGGAACTGGTCGCGGCCGGAATAAAAATACACCGACACGATGCCCCAGGCCGCGCCGAACACCACCGCCAGCAAGCCGTAATAGCCTTCCCAGCGCGCCGCCTCGGATGGCGGCGGACTGGCACGGCGGTAGAGAGCGGACATGCCGGCACGCGCAACACGCATTACGGCAAACCACACCAGCAGCGAGCCGAGCAGCGGCGGGTAGATGAAGCCCCACAGCGCGAAGGCCGAAATGACCGCAATCAGCAGCAGCGGCAGCACATCGCGCTGGTCAAAGCGGTAGAGCAACGCCACGCGCTCGGGCAGGAAACGCCCCGAGTTGGACACGTCCTTGAACCCGCTCAACAGCGACGGTGCGCGGCCGCCAGCCATGACGCTGGCGGTACGGTCCCGGCCGGATGACTCGGTCTTGGTGATGATGCACTTCCCCCTGTAGCGCGCCGGTTGCGCTTTCGCATCGCATGCTGCCGCAACGGCCGGTCGAAATAATCCCTGACGCAACGGCATGAGCCAAGCCGTCCCATCGGAGGCATTCTAGCATCACGCTGCGGCGCCCTTCATCGCGAAACGTCCGTAAATCCGGCACGCGCAGGGCTACACCGATACAATGGCGGGGTGACCGAACACGCCTTTAGCTGTTTGGCATAAATCACCAACCCAAAGGCACACGAGTGCCTGCATCACGGAGGACATTTTTGATGAAATCACCAAGGTTTTTGGCGGCCGGCACCCTGGCACTGGTCTTGGGCTCAGGCCTGTTCGGCGTAACCGGCGCCCTCGCCCAGGACTTCCCCTCCAAGCCGCTCAAAATGATCGTGCCGCAGCCCCCGGGTGGCGGATTCGACCTCACCGGCCGGGTCGTCGCACAACGCCTCGCCGAAGTGCTCGGGCAACCGGTTCTCGTCGAAAACCGCACCGGCGCCGGCACCCTGGTCGGCACCGATGCGGCGGCCAAGGCCGCGGCCGACGGCTACACCCTGCTCGTTGGCGGCTTCAGCAACATCGCCGCCAACGTCGGCCTCTACAAGAAGCTGCCCTACGACCCGCTGGTCGATTTTGTACCCATAGGCATGGTCTCGACCGTCGGTTATGTGCTCATTTCGCGCAAGGACCTGCCGCAGACCTCGCTGCGGGAAATCATCGACTACGCGCGCGCCAATCCGGGCAAGCTTACCTATGCCTCGGGCGGCGTCGGCACCGGACAGCATATTGCCGGGGCGGTACTGGGCGGAGTGACCGGCACCAACCTGCTGCACATTCCCTACCGCGGCGCGCAGGCCGCCTACCAGGATCTGCTGTCCGGACGCGTGGACCTGTTTTTCGACAATGCGTCCACGGCCAAGGGCTATGTCGATTCCGGTCAGGTCAAGTCCTTCGCCATTTCCACGGCGGCGCGCTGGACCGGCCTGCCGCAAGTTCCCACGGTCAATGAAACCGGCGTCGCCAAAATGGAGCTCGAAGCCTGGTTCGGCATTTTCACCCGCGCCGGAACGCCGCCGGCCATACTCGAGCGCCTGCGCACGGCCATGACACAGGTGATGAATACGCCGGAGGTCGCCAACGCCCTCGGGCGCACCGGCAACCGCATCCTCAAAATGCCGCCGGCCGAGGCCGAGGCCTTCGTCAAACATGAGGTGCTGACCTGGTCGGCGGAAATCCGCAAGGCGGGGATCTCGGCCGAGTAGTCGGTCCTTCGCGTCGTCGGTCCCGCGTAGTCGGTCTAGCGGTTCGCCTGGCGCTTCAAAAAGCGCATCAGCGCGCCGATGACGGGGAGCTTTTCATAGAGCCCCTCGGCCGCGTCCCAGTAATCGCGGTGCAGGCAAATACGCCCGTCGGCGGCAAATTCGAGCTGGCTCACACCGCGTATCAACTGGGTGCGGCCGCCTGCCAGGGCTTTCATGCCGAACCTGAAATCCCAGGCCACCATCGCCCCGCGATGGCGCTCCCAGCGCCCGGTGATGGTGAAGCGCGGCGCGTCGAGGCGGTCGAACATGTGCTGGTAGATGCGGGCAATGTCAAGGTGCCCGCTGACATCGTTGAACGGGTCCTTGAAGCGCGCATCCTCGGTGTAGTACCGCCCGATCTGCGCCACCGACTCGCGCGTCAGCGACTGGAAATAAGCCTCGATTTCGGCAACGCTTACAGTCACGGGCGGGGCCCCCTCACAATCCGGTTCCCTTGTGCACCAGCCAGAAGTACCAGCGATAGGGCAGCAGGCGCAAAAACTTCACCGCGCGCGTAAAGCGTTTGGGAAAGTGGATTTCAAATTCGCCGCGCTCGAGGCCGGCGACGATTTCACGCGCCGCCTCGCCGGCCGGGATCAGCGCCGGCATCGCAAATTCGTTCTTCGCAGTCAGCGGGGTCTCGACAAAGCCGGGGCAGATGAGGTGCACGCCAAGCCCCTTGGGTGCGAGGTCCAGATACAGCGTTTCGGTCAGGTTGATCAGCGCCGCCTTGGTCGCACCGTAGATCAGGCTGGTGGGCAGGCCGCCGTAACCGGCGACGCTGGCCACCACCGCCACCGCACCGGATTTTTTTGAAAGCATATCGGGTAGCGCTGCGGCAAGGCCGTTGAGCACACCCATCAGGTTGGTGTCGATCAGTTGCCCCGCCTGGGCGAGGTCGAGTTCCCAGGCACGCACCGGGGCATGCGTACCGGCATTGAACACGGCAAGATCAACGCCGCCCCAGGCCGCGATGATCTGCGCGTGCGCCGCAGCGAGCTGTCCGGGGGCGGTGACATCGGCCGGCAGCACCAGCGCATCGGCATTTCCCGCGGCCAGCTTGTCCAGCGCATCGCGGCTGCGCGAACTGAGCGCCACGCGCGCACCGCGCGCCAGCAGCAACGCCGCCAGCGCCGCGCCGATTCCGGTGGAGGCTCCCACCAGCCACACCCGCCGCCCGTGCCAGTCATCAATACGCGTATTCAGCGCCACATCACACCTTTTTCACCGTTGACTCCTTCATGCCTTCACTCTTTCACTCGTTCACCAGCCTACGTCTTGCGCTTGCGAAAACTGATGGTGATATCGCCAAAGCGGATACCGAACTTGTTGATGGTCGAGCGGTTGAGCATGGTGTCATCATCAACAAGATACATCCAGTCGTCCACATCGACCTCGTGACCGCCCTGGTCCGGCGGCAGTTTCAGCACATAGCCCCAGCGCAAGGCGTTGCCGGCGGCTTCGCCCGAGGCCACGCCGAGGACATCGCCGGCGCTGCCGCTGTAGCGGTCGCCGTTTTTGCTGATTGTCCAGACGCGCTTTTCCTTTTTGCCGTCGGACCAGTCGAAGCTCTCGTCGAGCACGCCCTTGTCGCCGTCCCAGGTGCTGACGATGACGACATGAAAACGGCGCAACACCTTGCCCCAACGGTCCTGCACCATGCCCCAGCCATCGACGGTGCCGTTGAAGTAACGCTTGAGGTCGAGCTGCGGCTTTTCGCCGCGATAGGCTTCGATGCCCGGCGTGGCGCAGCCGAGCAGCAACAGCAAGGTGGTGATGCAGGCAAGAATGACGCGCATGTCAGGCTCCTCGGGTGGACGGTTGCCGGGTGGATGGATGATCAAGGCGCGCCGCCCACAGGGCCGCCACGGCAAGCAGTTTAAGCGCACAGGGAACGAGGCAATAGGCGAGCGACAGCGCCGCCGCACCACCGGCGGCGCCGGGCACATAGCCCATCGCCCCGAGCAGCGGCAGCGAGATGCCGGCCGCCAGCGCGAGATTGAGTTTGGTGACGAGGTTCCACAGACCGAAATAAGCGCCCTCGCTGCGCGTCAGCGCGGCCTCGCGGTCTTCATCCATGACATCGGCCAGCAGCGACGGCGGCAGCGCAAGGTCGGCGCCGAGCGCGACCCCCGACATGACACAGACGGCGGCAAAGGCCGCAGCATCGCCGGCCCCAAGGCCGTAGGCCCAGACAAAGGCGGCGATGGACAGCAGCATGCCGGCCAGCCACGCGCGCGCCTTGCCGGCGCGCCGCGCCAGCCACACCCACAGTGGCATGCCGGCCGCGCCGCTGATGAAATACAGCGCCAGAAACAAACCGGCGCGTTCGCCCAGTTGCAGCACGTCGGCCATGAAGAACATCACCAGCGTGGCCGGAATCGCCGACGCAATGCCGTTGAGCACAAACACCAGCAGCAGGCGCCGGAACGCGGCGTTGGCGAGCGGCTGCAACAGCGCCGCCATCATTCCGCCGGCGCGGCGCCCCGCGGAAACTGCCGAGGCCCGCTCGGGCGCACACGCCAGCGTGACCCAGGCGCAGACACCGAGCAGCAACACAAACAAGGCGGCGAAGCGCGACAATTGCTGGGCGCCGCCGCTGCCGAGCAGGGCCGGCAGGGCGGCGGCGCTGACCACGCCGACCAGCGTGAAGGTCTCGCGACTGGCGGTGATGCGCGTGCGCTCGCTGCGATCATCGGAGAGCTGCGCACCCCAGGCCTGGTAACTGATGGACGCCATCGAAAAGCCCAGATAGACGACGACGAGGCAGGCAAGCAGCCACCAGGCCAGCGCCGCCGGCGACAGCTCCGGGGGGTTGAACAAACCGAGCATGCCGCCAGCGAGCAAGGGCAGCGCGGCGGCGACAAAGTGCTTGCGCCCCGCGGCGCGGTCGGAAAAATAACCCAGCAAGGGGTCTTGCACCGCATCGACCAGCCTCGCCGCGAGCAGGATGCCGCCGACGAGGGTGAGGCTCATGCCAAGGTCGTCGCCATAAAATTTGGGCAGGTGCACGTATAGCGGCAATGCCGCCATGGCAAGGGGCAGCCCCAGCAGGCCGTAGGCAAACAATTGCCATGCACCCAGCTGCCTGCCCATCTATCTCTCCACCTGTCTCTCCATCGGTCTCTCCATCGGTTGCGCCGGCGGCGTCATGGATACGCACAC
>CAYLPI010000117.1:0-11883 GCA_964385505.1 uncultured Bordetella sp. | reverse complement strand
TTCGAAGCGGGCTTCGGCCATGTGGGGAATCTAACATGAATATGGGCTAATTGCCTTATATAAGTATGGCTCTACGGCGCGATGCCGCAGAGACCTTTAACGACCATTTTTAAGCGGCTTTCCTGAATTTGTAAACGGTAGTGACGAACCGCTATTTCCCGACCCGCGACTGGCGCGTAACGTACTGGCGCAGCACGCCGTCCATGCGCGACTGCCAGCCTTCTCCCGTGGACTTGAAGTAGGCCAGCACTTCGGGGCTGTAGCGTACCGATACGAGTTGCTTCGCGTTTCCCGTTTTTTGGGGGGGGCCGCGCAGTGTCCGTAGCGGTACCATGGCCTTGAGTTGTCCGGGCGTGAGCGGCAATGCGTCGGGATCGGACTTGGCCGCGGCGGTGATGGCCTTGTCCTCCCCGGTGGTGGGTATCCGGACGGAGGGCCGTTTAGATATTCTCCACAAAGTGTTTCACCTCGCGACGATTGGCCTGGCGCAGGCTGATAACCCGCCGCACGTCAGCGCGATCGACGAAGGCCACGTCGTACAGAATCCCGGTCTTTGGGGCGAGTGCGATTACGCGCAATTCGCCGTACTCAAAGCGGTCATCGATCCAGAGCAGCGCGGCTTCCCAATCGAGTTCACCTGCCAGCGCCAGTGAAACACTATGCTTTGCATGGTTTGCTGTGTCCTTGGCCGGAACGAACTCGACCTGCATAGATTACTGTAGCTACAGTAAATTGGTTTGTCAATGCCGGGTTGTGAATCTGGCATCAACGACATAGCTAATGGCTGGAAAGCCACGCCAGGCGCGGGTTTCCAGACGGTGTGCGCTAAAGCGCCATCGCCACCGCCTTGCCCAGATCCGAGGTGCTGGCCTTGCCGCCGATGTCCGGTGTGCGCGGTGCACCCGACTTCGGGTCCAGCACTTTTTCAATTGCGGCAAGGATTGCATCGTGCGCCTTGGGATAGCCGAGGTGGGCGAGCAGCATGGCGCCAGACCAGATCTGGCCGATCGGATTGGCGATGGCGCGGCCGGCGATATCCGGCGCCGATCCGTGCACCGGTTCGAACAATGACGGAAACACGCGCTCGGGGTTGATGTTGCCCGAGGGCGCGATGCCGATGGTGCCAGTGGTGGCGGGGCCGAGGTCGGAGAGGATGTCGCCAAAGAGGTTGGAGGCGACGATGACGTCAAAGCGCCCGGGGTCGAGCACCATTTGTATGGTCAGGCCGTCGATGTGGTATTGCGTACGGCGCACCTCCGGATAGTGCTTGCCCATGTTGGCGAAGCGCTCGTCCCAGTAGGGCATGGTGATGGAAATGCCGTTGGACTTGGTGGCCGAGGTGAGATGTTTTTTGCGTGTCATCGCCAGCTCGAACGCAAATTTCATGATGCGGTCGGTGCCCTTGCGCGTGAAGGTCGATTGCTGCACCGCCATTTCACGCTCGGTGCCCTCGAACAGCCTGCCGCCGATGGACGAGTATTCCCCCTCGGTGTTTTCGCGCACGACGTAATAGTCGATGTCGCCGGGCTTGCGGCCGGCGAGCG
The DNA here is from genome assembly GCA_964385505.1 of uncultured Bordetella sp. GTDB lineage: Bacteria > Pseudomonadota > Gammaproteobacteria > Burkholderiales > SG8-39 > CAITSH01. Next base: position 10,339 of record CAYLPI010000117.1, on the reverse strand, counting down.
GTGAATCAATGCCGGGCATCAGGCGCACCGGGCGCAGGTTGACGTACTGGTCGAACTCGCGGCGAAACTTGATCAGTGAATCCCATAAAGAGACATGGTCGGGCACGCGCGCCGGCCAGCCGCTGGCGCCGAAGAACACCGCGTCGTGGCCGCCTACGCGCTTCTTCCAGTCAGGCGGCATCCACCAGCCGTCGCGCTCGTAGTGATCGCAGCTCCAGTCGAATACGTCAAAGCCAAGCTCTATGCCGAAACGGATCGCGGCTGCTTCGAGGACGCGCACGCCCTCGGGCATGACTTCCTTGCCAATGCCGTCGCCGGCGATGACAGCGATACGGTGCTTTGCCATATTCAGTCTTTCAGGAATGCGGTGAGTTCGTCGTAAAGCGCATCCGGCGCTTCTTCCGGAATGTAGTGGCCGCAGTCGAGGGCGTGTCCGCGCACATCGACGGCCACCTTGCGCCAGTCATCGAGCGGCTTGAATTGTTTTTCAATAACGCCTTGCGCGCCCCACAGCGCCAGCATCGGGCATTGCACTTTGCGGCCCGCGGCGATGTCGGCGGCGTCGTGTTCGAGGTCGATGGAGGCGGCGGCGCGGTAGTCCTCGCAACTGGCGTGTATGGCCGCCGGGTCGGAAAAGCAACGCAGGTATTCGGGCCAGCCCTCCGGCGTGAAGGGCGCGAGTCCGGCGAACCGGCCCATGTGGTGATGCAGATAGGCCTCGACATTGCCGGCTATGAGTGTTTCCGGAAAGGGCGCCGGCTGGATCATGAAAAACCAGTGGTAGTAGGCGCGCGCGAAAGCCATGCTCGTCTGCTCGTACATCGCCTTGGTCGGCGCGATGTCGAGGGTGACGAGGCGCATCACGCTGTCCGGGTGGTCGGCGGCAAGCCGGTGAGCGACGCGCCCGCCACGGTCGTGGCCGACGAGGAAAAAGCGCTCATGCCCGAGCGAGCGCATCACCTCGACCTGGTCGCGCGCCATTTCGCGCTTGGCATAATTCGAATGATCGGCGAGGCCGGCGGGCTTGGATGAATCGCCGTAACCGCGCAAATCGGAGGCAACCACCGTGAAGTGTTCGGCCAGCCGCGGAGCGATCTTGCGCCAGATCGCATGCGTCTGCGGATAACCGTGCAGCAGCAGCAACGCCGGGCCCTGGCCGCCGGCGACAAGATTGATCCCGATGTCGCGGTCGCTGACCTTGATGCGCTGGCGCTTGAATTGCTCGAACATGGCTTTCTCCGTGATGAGCCGCTGCGCCCGGCTTTGGTGGGGCTCCGAATTCTACAGCGCCGGACCCGGCCGCTTCACAATCGCCGATGCCGATGTCTGGAAACCCCCGCCAGACGGGCGTTTCCAGGCGGTTATGGCTGAAGATGCCCGTCTGGCGGGGTTTCCGGGTGTCGTGCCGGAACAGCCCTTACTGCAGCATGAAGGTTTCGTACTCGAGCTTGTTGAGCTTTTGTTCCAGCATCAGCATGGCAACGACGATCGTGATGAGCAGCGCGACGGCAAAGCCGTAGCCGTAATACAGCGCGCCAAGCTGCAGCGATATCGCCGACAGGCCGATGTTGAGCACCAGAAACAGCGCCGTGATGAAGGTCACCGTGACGCGCTTGTCGAGATAGAAAAAAATGTTCAGCAGGCCGAGCAACACCACCTGCAACCCGGCCGCGACCACGTCCACATACAGCAGCGACAGATACAGCCGCGATATGCCCAGCCAGTCGAGCAGGGCCGGGCCGGCGACAAACACGATCAGCGCGGCGATGGCCTGGATCTTGATGATCTCGAACAGGCCCTGGCGTATGGAAAAAACCATTTCGTCGCGCATGCGCTCGATGTAGTCGAGCGACCCGCCTTCGCGCACGGCGTCGTAGAACTTCTCGAAATACTCGACGAAATCGGTTTCGATGCGCACCAGGAACACCGCCATGCCGGGAATGATTGAAAGATAGGCGAGAAACACCGGCACGTCGTAAATGATGGAGGCGCGCAGCGGCCCGATGACGTCCTGGCCGGTGTCAGGGTGAATCCAGAACAGCACCTTGTCGGCCCAGATGCCGGCGTTGTAGAGAAAACCCGTGAGCAGCAGGGTCGGATACATCGCGCCCTTGTCGAGAAAATCAAAGGCCACCAGGCGATCGGCCGGATAGTTGCGCAAGACCATGATGATCATGCCGGTCAGCAACACGAAGTGGCCGATGACAAAGCCGAGGAGCAGGCCCTCCATGCCCAGCGGCCGCAGCAGCAGCGCGCCGGCCACCGTGATGGCATAGCCCATGGCGAATAGCAAGACGATCTCCTTGTACTGCTTCATGCCGGACAGGAAGATGGTGGTCACCCAGATGCAGCACATGATGACAAAGCCCGAGAGCATCAGCAGGCGGTAGAGGTCGGTCTCGCGCGGAAACAGGAAAATCACCACCAGCATGCCCAGGCCGCCGCTGCCGCCGAGCACCAGCAACAGCAGGCCGTTGAAATTGGGCATCACGATCAGCTCTTTTTTCTGAAACAGGCGGTCGGCGATATAGCGCGTGAAGGCCAGTTGCAGCGGGCCGGTGAGCACCAGCGAACAGACCATCAGATAGGTCACGCTGATCTGGAATTGCACGATCAGGTGATCGGGCACCACCACCGTCACCGACATCACGCCGATGACAAGGATGCCGACGATGGACAGCACCCAGGGCCCGGAACTGATGATGCCGGCGTAAGCGTAGGCCTGCAGCAGGCTGCTGTAGCTGTCTCGGCGCAGCAGCTTTCGGAGTTCGAAGCCGATGCCAGCCATCAGCGCGTGTCCTCGGGCTTGGCCGGGGTGCCCGGCGAGTGCTGCGCTGGCTTAAGCGCCCGCTCGTACACATCACGGAACTGCGCCAGCATCATGTCCTGGGCGTAATAGGCCTCGACGCGGCGGATACCCGCTTCCGAAGCGATTTTCCAGGCGGTCGGCTCGAGCAGTTCCAGCGCCGCTTCAGCCAGGGCCTGCGGATCGGCGATGCCGACCACGCGACCCGAGGCGCCCAGCGCCTGATCCGCTTCGTCGAGGCCGAATATGAGCTGACGGCAGGAGCCGACGTCGGTGGACACCGCCGGCACACCCGCTGCGTAGCCTTCGAGCAGCACCAGCGGCAGCGCTTCGCTGATTGAAGAGAGCACCACCAGCCCGACCTTGGGCAGCAGGTCGGGCAGTTTCTGGAAGCCGAGGAATTTGACCTTGTCGGCGAGCCCCAGGTTGGCGGTGAGTGAGCGGCATTCGGCGGCATAGCCCGGATCCTCGTCCTCGGGGCCGGCGATCCAGCCCTCGGCGTCGGGGCGCTGGTTGACCACGGTGCGCATGGCGCGCACAAAGGTCTTCACGTCCTTGATCGGCACCACGCGGCCGATCAGGCACAGCACCGGCGGCGGTGTCGCCGGCCGGCCCGCGCGCAAGGCGGCAAAGCGCCCGATGTCTATGCCATTGGGGATATTGCGCGTCCTCGCCGCATCGGCGCCGTCGTGAATCTGGCGCAGGCGGTTGGCTTCGTAAAGTGCGGTGATCTGGTCGGCCGCGTCGTAGCAGCTCTTGCCTATGGCCTCGAAAAAGCGGATCCACATCTGCTGGAAATAACTCATTTCGGTGGAGTCGCGCTGGAACACGCTGCGGTTGTCGGCGATCCACTGCGCCGAGAACAGATCGATCTTGCGCTCCTTGGTGTAGATGCCGTGCTCGGACAGGATCAGCGGGCGGCCGGTCTTGCGCTTGAGCAGCGCGCCGAGAAAGCCGGCATAGCCGGTGGACACGGTGTGAAAGGCGCGCACCGGAATCAGCTTGTCGCAGATGCGCGCGAGCACCCAGATCGGCGCGTGCATGGTACGCACCGTCCAGAAATAATCGACAAATGACGGGTCGGTGCAAAATTGCCGGTACTGCCTGCAGACGTATTGCCAACCCGCTTCGCTGTAAAGGAACTGGTTGTGGCCGAGGCGCCCGGTCAGTTCGCCGGCGAGGCGGTCGAGCAGGTTGGCGTCCTGCGGATTGGCGCGCGGTGCGCGAAAGTAGTTGTGCAGCCGCTCGACCATCTCGAACATATCGGCGTCGCCGGGCACCGACTCCACTGGCGGCGCCTCGTCCTTGTCGTAGAGGTAATGAGCCTCGAAGTGCACGACGTTTGGCGGTAACTCGTATTTCATCACGCCGTAGTCCTTGCGCTGGCTGCCGACGAACACCACAGCGTAGCGTATGTCGGGAAAGCCGCGAATGATCTGGTGCACCCAGGAGGACACGCCGCCCGAGACAAAAGGATAAGTTCCCTCGAGCAGCAGCGCGACATCAGCCGACTCGGCGCGGCGCGGTGCCAGGGCTGCGGCGGCCGTGGACGGCGCGGTGGCCGCAGTGCTCATATCGCCCTCTTGCCGAGCCAGAAGCGGATTACCGGCGCCATCATCGGCGTGGCCTGACCATCGGCGAGAGGGGCCAGAAACTGGCGCATCACCGGAAAGTCGCGCTGCTCGAAAGCGATTTCCGCCAGATAGGGCAGCACGCGCGCCTCTTGCAGGCCGCAGGCCACCGCCAGGCTCAGCGCATCGCCGGCCTCATCGAGCCGGCCCGCGGCGTGCAGCAGCCGGCCCTTCAGATACCACAAGCCCGGGTCCTCGGGTTGCAGCGCGTGGGCGAGCTCGAGGTATTTCATCGCCTCGGTAAGGGCGTATTTGCGCACGTCGCCCTGCACCAGGCCGGTGTAGACCAGTTCCCAGTAGAGCTCGGCGAGGTGCCGCCAGGCGTTTTGCCGGATGTCTTCCTTGACGGTCTGCTGCAGCCTGTCGAGTTCATCCTGGATCGAGGCGTTGATGCGCTTTTCCTGCACGTCGAGCATGCCGTAGGCCACGAGGCGTATGTCGTCGGCCGGATCCGACAGCAGGCGCCGCAGCATCGGGCCGACCAGGCGGCCGGGCATGTTCTGCAGCGCGGTGAGCGACTTCAGCCGCACCTCGGGCGGCGCATCCTGGTCAAGCAGCAACTGGCGCATGCCGGTGAGGCGGAATTTGGGCTCGGGTTCGCGTATTGAGAGCACGTATTCCGGGCGCTTGATCTCGGTGAAGGGCATGTGCCGGCTGATCCGCGGCGCGATGACGGTGACAAAAATCGCCAGCAAAATACCGAACAGACCCACCAGCGGAATGAAAAAGGCAAAGCTGAACAGCAGCGACAGCGCCAGCAGACGAGGCGTGCGGTAGCGGCGCGGCAGCATGAAGTGCGCGGCCACTGAAAACACCACGCTTGCCATGGCGTGAAAGGCGAAGAACAGCAGCAAATGCTCGGTGCTGTTGGTGAAATCGAGCGCAAAGTAATAGGCCCCGATCTCGAGCAGAATTGCGGTGAGCAGCGTTTTGGGTTCCATTCCGGCGCCTAAACCTGCCTCGGATCCGGCTTCAGCAACAGGCGCTTGATGGTTTCGAGCGGCTGCGGATCGGAGAGGGATATCACCTGGGAGCGGACATTGAGTCCGGTGAAGGTGCCGCCGAAATTCTGCTTCAGCGACATTTCGGTGCGCACCAGGTAGCCTTCCACCGCGGCTTTGCCGGCGAGGGGCATCTGGTTGATGATGTAGCTGCGGCCGAGCAGGCTTTCTATCTCCCAGATCACGTCGGGGCCGCGGCGCTGGCGCAGGATGTGCTGGTACATGTCAATGCGGTTGTCGCTGTCGCCGAAAATCAGCACGGTGATGTTGCTTTCAATGTCGAATTCGCGCTGGATACGCTGCAGGATCACCAGTTCGGCGACGAAATTGGGCGGGCAGCCGGGGTATTGCGCCAGCAGCGGCAGTACCTGCTCCGATCCGCGTATGTCGTCGGCGTAGGCCGAGAGCAGCACCTGCATCATCTGCAGCGTGTCCTCGTTGAGTGCGAAAAACGGCATGTGGCTGACCGCCAGCACGCCGACCATGCGCCGGCCGCTGGTGATCATCGGCGCAACCACCAACTGGTCGGTGGGCAGGTCCTGATCCAGCGCCGAGGTCTGCACATGGGTCAGGCGGCCGCTGTCGCGCGCGTGCAGGTAAAGCGGGTCATCCGCGCGCAGCGCCGGTGCTTCGCCGAGGCGGCCTTTGCACGCGCCGAGCGTGATTTTATCGCCCGACTGGGTGACGGCGTAGATCGCCGCCACTTCGATCTGGCAATATTGGGCAAGGAATTCGACAAAAGCCTGGGCACCGGGCATCTCCCCCTCGCCGGTCTTGCCGGCAATGCGCCGGCGCAACTCGGTAAGCGCGTCGCGCAACGTGACCGGCCGCGACAGCAACTCCTGTTCCAGCCGGTCGTGCGACAGGCGCAGCAGGTAAAGGCGCTTGGTGATGCGCTCGACTCGGTCCTCGAGATAGCTGTTGAGCTCGCTCATGCGGCGCAGGCGTGTGCGCCAGATGCCGCTGTACTCGCCGCAGATCATGGTGGTCAGCAGCCCGCCCAGAAAATACAGCTTGGGGATTTCGGCCGACAGCCCGTCGGGCACCCAGCTTGCCCAGGCGATGAACAGGATCGCCGCCGAGGCGGTGCCGGCGAGCACGCCGTAGCGCAGGGCGATCAGCACCGGCGCCAGCCAGGGCCAGGGAAATTGCGACTTGATTTGAAACGGATCCTCGGGCGCGGCGTAGCGGCTGATCAGCACCGCCAGCAGCGTGATGATCACCGTTTCAGCCCACACCGGCCATCCGCTCAGGCGCGGCAGCAGCCAGCGCGCGAGCGGGTCCCAGCGTTTCCATTTGGGCAATCCGCCCGACGTCTGCTTGGTGTCGTTCAACACCGCCCGGCTCCCGGCCGTCTGCGGCCCGCGCACAAGCTTGCCCTCGACGCCGGTGTTCGGGCGGCCTTGTTCACTGCCTATTGGATCCGCGCCGAGCCGATGAGGTCGCGGATGAGCTTTTGCGCCACGGCGGCCAGCGCCTCGCGGCTCCAGCCGCTTTTGCCGCCGACCGCGCTCCACGCCACTTCGCCGCTCTGCAGGTCGAGCACCGCGAGCATCACGCCCACAGCAGGCTCGCCGTCGACGCCGACCTTGTAGCGCCATTCGTCCACCGCGCCATAGACGGCGTAGCGCGCGCCCTGGCTACGCGCCCACTTTTGCGCCTCTTCCTGGGCCTTGCGCTCGGTCGGCTCGAACAGGGTTTCCGGATTGAGCGCGGGCGGGTAGCGCAGCAGGTTGCCCACCCCGCGCGCACGCAGCAGCGTCTCGGTGATGGCCTCGGCGCGCAGGCCCGCCTGCGGCACATCGGTGTGGTTCAGGATCGGCAGCAGCGCCCATTTGGCGTTGCGATCGAGCGCGGCGCCACCCTGTGCCGAATCGATGGTGGCGCAGCCTGATAGCAGCGCAGCGGCGCTGCAGACAACAGCGAGAATGAATAGGCGCATGGTGTGGTCTTTCTAGAAGCGATCGAAAAAATACTGGTAGCGCAAGCCGAACTCGCGCGTGGCATCGCCGGCACCCGGTCCGCCCTTGCCGCGCGTCCAGAAGACGGAAAAATAGTCGTGCCCGGCGACGCTGCCGCCGGCGCCAACAGTCCAATTGTAGCCGCTGCCGGTGACACTGTTGCTGCTGCGGCCGAAGTCGGCGAAGGGGCGTATGGCGCGGCTGTAGTTCTCGCGGTAGTGGTCGCCGAAGCCGGCGCTCAGCGCGTAAACGCGCGCGGAACCGGGCACAAAAAAACTGCCGGGCGGAATGCTGCCGTCGGGAATCAGCTGGGCCGATTTGGCATCGGCGGTGCCGGCCGCGCTGAAGCGCTGGCGGCTGTTGGTAAAGCGCACGGTCCAGTCCGGATAGTCGGTGCGGATGCGATAGCCGGCTTCGAAATCGTAGCCCTGGCCGCTGCCAAGATAGCTGTCCTGTTGCGTGTGGTAGCGCGCACCGAACACGCGGCCGCGCAGGTATTCGCGCCGCGACAAGGCGTAATTGAGCCCGGCGCTGAACATGTCGCGGTTGCCGCCAACCGACAGCGGCACGCTTTCGGTGGCGTATTCGCGTATCGCCAGCGCGACATCGCCGCTCAACTGGTTGCCGAAGGCGCGCGTGTGGCCGAGGCGCCAGTAGCCGAATTCGGACAGCGCGTTGCGGCGGCCGATGGCCAGGCTGGTCTCGGCGCCGTCCGGATGGCGAAACAGCGCCGACACGCTGATGCGCCGGTCGATGCCGGGCACGCCGGTCAGTTGCGTGCCGTCCTGGCTGGCCTGACGGAACTGCACGATGTTGGCGGCGAGGCGCAGGCGCGGCGACACCCAGACCCGCGTCGAGGCGCGTTCTTCGCGTCCTTTCAGGATGCCGCGCGTGACGGTGGTGTTCTGCACAATCACGCTGCTGGCCGATTTGAGCAGGTCGGTGGCGAGGCGCAGATGAATCTCGTCGTCGTTGGGGCGTTTTTCCTGTTCGGCGAAGCCGATGTCCTGGGCAAGGCGCATCTGCAAGGTGGCGCGCGCCGCGTCGATGCGGTTGTAGCGCGGCAGCAGGTCGGCCTTTTGCGCCAGCAGGCGCTCCAGTGTTTCGAGGTCGTTTTGCACCAGCGCGACGCTGACCTCGGCGTAGGCCGGTGCCGCGAGCTTCTTGCCGTAGCGCGTCCACAGCCAGGCCTTGGCGGTTTCATCCTGCTCGGTGGAAATGGCCCAGGCGAGTGCCAGCTCGGTGGCGCCGGCATCCAGCGGCAGCGGTTTGCTGCCGGTGTTGCTGGTGTTCGAAGCGTCCGGCGCAGCGGCGGCGCGGCTCTGGCTTAGCAGGTGGCGCATGACCGCGAGACTGGCATCGCCCGGCGCCTGCTGCGTAACCAGCCTGACATAGGCGAGCATTTTTTCGCGGTCCGGCGGCGCCTGTTTCAGGCGCGCGCGTTCGCTGCGCGCGAGGTCCCAGGCGTGACGGCGCACGCGCCAGGCCATACCGCCCTGGTCGTTGTCATCAAGCGCATCGGCGTAGCCGAGCAACCACAAATAGTCGCCCGTACGTGCGGGCGCTTCACGTGACAAAAACGTCAGCGCGCGGCGCGACTCACCGAGCAGGCTGTACGCGGCGGCGTACGCGCTCCAGTAGGCGCGCAGACGTTGCGCGTCGGCCTGCCAGCTTTTCAGGCTTCGCTGCAGTTCGTCCTTTTGCCCGGTTTCCATCAGCATATAGAGCAGGCTCAGCCGCGATTCGGCGTTGGTCGGCGCGAGCGCGAGCGCGCTGCGCAGGTCGGCGAGAGCCAGGTTGGACTGGCGGCTGTCCTGGTAATAGCGCGCACGCAACTGGAAGAAATAGGCGTTGCGCGCAAGCAGCGCGAGATTGGCGGCGGTGAGCGTGTCCAGCAGGCGCCTCGAGGCGAGCGTGTCGTGGCGGTTGATGTGTATCTCGAGCGCGGTCAGCAGCGATGCGGGTTGGCCGAATTTTTTCCAGGCCGCCTCGGCGATGCGCGCCGCTTCAGCGGGTTGCTGCGCACGCATCAGCATCAGCAGGCGCTCGATGTCCAGTTGTGCATATTCGCCGAGCTCGACCACCTTGCCGTAGGCGGTGGCGGCGGTGTCGTCCTGCTGCAATTGCCAGGCGACATCGGCGAGTGATTTCCAGTACGGAAGATCGGTCGCGCCGGCGGTGTCCTTGAGCGGCAGCAGCACGCGGTAGGCGCCGGCGAAATCGCCCTTGGTGAAATACAGCGAGGCGAGCTTGACTGCGCGCACTGGATTGCTGCCGGCGGCGACGATCAGGCGCTGGTAGCTGGCGATGGCATCGTCGATGCGGCCGCTGCGCTCCTGCAGTGTGGCGAGCGGTTCGAGGACTGCCGATTCGAGCACGATGGGACCGCGTTTCGCCTGCGCGGCCAGCAGCGCGATGCCGTCCGCCGGCCTGCCCGCCTGCTCGTAGGTATCGGCGAGGTCGCGCCATTCGTCTGCCGTCAGCGCGCGCCTGGTGAGTATTTCGCCCCAGGCAAAAATCAGCGCGTCGAAATCGAACAGGCCGGGCGCAAGACGCAGCACCGCCTGCACGGCCTTGTCCTTGTCGGCGCCCTGGCGCGATTTGGCCAGTGCCAGCCACTGCTCCAGCGCTTCCTGCGGCTTGCCGTTCCATTCGGCCACTTGCGCGAGCTTTTCACGCCAAGCCGTTTCGCCCGTCTGCGTCACCGCGGCGCGCGCGACGCGGTAGGCGTCGGCGAGATTGCCGTTGGCAAGAAAGACGTCGTAGGCGAGGGTGTAGAGCTTTTCGTCGTAAGGGCGCAGTTTTTCGGCCGCCGCTGCGGGCGCGGAATCAGCGGCGTGCGCACTCGGTATCAGCCAGGCCAGCCAGTCTGTACCCGGTGCCTCTCCGGCGCCGCCCATGCGCAGCATGCGCTTGACGTAGCGTTCGGCCAACGCCGGC
>CAYLPI010000116.1:0-11968 GCA_964385505.1 uncultured Bordetella sp. | reverse complement strand
CGCCGGCGCCGGCGGAAAAGGGCAGCAGCAAAAACGCGAGGCAGGATACGAGTGTCAGCAGCACCACCACGCGGCCAAGCCGGCCGAACACGCGCGCCATGCGGTCGGCGGCAAAGCCCATGGCGAAGTCGGCGACGGCAAAAATGGCCTGGTCGAGCATCAGGATGAAAATCACCTTCGAGCGCGGGATGCCGGCCGCCTCGGCAAGCTGCGGCAGAAAAATGACATAGACGGTCCAGGTCAGCGTGAAAAAAAACTGCACCAGGGCCAGCCAGATACCGACAGATCGATGTGCGTGTTGCATGTTGAGCCTTGCCCCCTTCCACAACCGCCGATGCCCGCATGTTACCCCGCGTATGCCGTTGGCGCGACACGCGCAGCGTCAGTGCGCCCCGTAGCCGGCGATGCGCATCATCATGCGCACGAGGGCGTAGGCGGCCCAGATGCGGACACGATGCAACCAGGGCTGCTGCCGCCAGCGCGCCGGCGGCACCACCATCGCACCCTCCTCCAGCGCCCGTTGCAGCGACAGGCGCAGGTCGGCGGCAAAGCGCCGGTCTTCGATAACGACGTTGGCCTCGCGCGCGAGCAACAGGCTGAACGGATCGATATTGGAGGAGCCCACCGTCACCCAGCAAAAGTCGATGACCGCGACCTTGGCGTGCAGCATGCTCTTGTGGTATTCGTAGATTTCAACCCCGGCGTCCAGCAGCGTGCCGTACAGGGCGAGCGAGGCAAAGCGTTGCAAAGGATGGTCGGCACGGCCCTGCAACAACAGCACCACGCGCACGCCGCGTCTGGCGGCATCGGTCAGTGCGCGGCGAAAGCGCCGTCCCGGCAGAAAATAGGCGTTGGCGAGCAGTATTTCCTCGCGCGCCGCGTCGATGGCGGCCCGATAGGCCTCTTCGATGTCGGTACGATGGCGAACGTTGTCGCGCACCACCAGCGCGGCCGAGGTGTCACCGGCTGGCAGGCAGGCCGGCGGCGGTGGCGGTATCGCCCGCGACCTTGCGCCAACGTGCGTGCGCGCAACACGCACCCAAAGGCGGGCCATATCACCCCGCACGTCGCCGACAAGAGGCCCCTCAATGCGCACCGCATAGTCAAAGCGCGGCTGCGCCGGGCTGTCCGCGTCGATGTCGTCGGTGATGTTGATGCCGCCGACAAACGCGATGCGCCCGTCCAGCGAGACCTGCTTGCGGTGCATGCGCCGCAGACGCCGGCGGCGCAGCGTAAGCGGCGAGATGGCGGGACGAAAAATCTGCACCCGCACGCCGGCCTCGCGCAGGCTCTGGCGCCGCAGCGGCGGCAGGTGGCGCGAACCGAAGCCATCCACCAGCAGATGGACCGCGACGCCGCGGCGCGCGGCAGCCTCAAGGGCGGCGCTGATGCGCCTGCCGGTCGGGTCGTCGGCGTAGATATAGGCCTCGATGAAGATTTCATGCTCCGCCGCGGCGATAGCCGCCTCAAGCGCGGGAAAATACGTGACGCCGGACTCGAGCAACGCCAGCCGGTTGCCGCCGACAAATTCGACCGTCACGCCATCTCCAGCCTGGCCGAGAGCGCGGCATGGTCGGACAGACGCGTCCACGGATGACCGTGGTGCACCTCGGCACCCAGCACCTCGAATCCACGCACATAGATGCGATCGAGCGTCAGCATCGGGAAACGGCTTGGAAAGGTGCGCGGCGAACGGCCGTGGTGGACGCGAAACGCCTCGCGCATGCCCAGCGCCTCGGCCAGACGCCGTCCGCAATTGTCGCGCCAGTCGTTGAAATCGCCGGCAATAATGAGCGGCGCACCGTCCGGAACGCTGGAACGTATGCGCTCGATCAGCGCCGAGACCTGGCGCCGCCTGCCGCGCTCGTGCAGCGCCAGATGCACACACATGCAGTGCAGGATTTTCCCGCTCCAGTCGATTTTGCAATGCAGCAGGCCGCGCCGTTCATAGCGATGGTCGGAGACGTCCTGGTTTTCCGAGGCGACGATGGGATAGCGCGAAAGAATGGCATTGCCGTGATGACCGTGGTCATACACGGCGTTGCGTCCATACGAGAACTCGGACCACATCTGGTCGGCGAGGAATTCATACGACGGCTCCGCCGGCCAGTTGTGAAAGCGGTGTTCGTGCCGCTGGTTGGCGCCCTGCACCTCCTGCAGGAACACGATATCGACGTCAAGGGCGCGCAGGCGCTCACGCGCCTCATGCAGCACCATGCGCTGGTTGAAGTGGGACAGGCCCTTGTGGATGTTATAGGTGGCGACGCCGAGCTTCATGGCGCGCCCGCTGGACATTCTGCACTGTGGTAACGGGCGCGTTCAGGCCGGGGGCACATCGGAAACCTGTACTTTCTGTTGACGCCGGCGGATGCGGCTCTCGCGGCCAGTATCGCCGGTTTCTTTCAAGTCCGCCGCGCCTGCGCCCTCGTGGCGGGGGCAGCCCGTCCATCAGCCCTTCAATCAGCCCTTCAATCAGCGGGCTGTTGCCGCCCGGCGCATGATCTCGTCCACCATGCCGCGAAACTGCCGGTGGGCGGCGACTCGCGCAGCGACCACACCAAACACCGGCGGCAGATCAAAATCGGGCCGCATGCGCCCGCTGTAGCGCAGCCTCACACCGCCGGCAACGGGCGACAGTTCATAGCTGCCGGTCATCTCGCGAAAAGAGCCGTTGATGGCGCGCGACACAATGCGGTGCGGCGGGCTCTCCACCACCAGCAGGCGCACCTCGACCGGCTGGCTGAAGAACAGGAACGAGTACTCGCCCTGCTGTTCGACGACAACGCCTTCGGCCGTGCGGGCGAGGACGCGCGAAGATTTGAGGTTCGGAATGAATTCAGCCAGGCGGTCGTAGTCGCTGAGCGTCTGCCAGACCACGCGCACGTCGGCCTGCAACTCGGCGCTGGCCTCGATGACGATATAGTCACCTTCGCGTGTGGCCTCGACCGTGACGTCCTGCCCAAAAGCCGGGACCGTGCCCGCCGCCAGCAATCCTAACGAGAACGCCAGCAATGTCCCGAATTGTTGCGTTGCGTTCATGCCGCATCATGCGCCCCGGGGGCATCTGCGGCAAGTACGGCATGGTGCAGGCGGGCCGGGAGGGCAGACCGCCGGTCAAACCTGGAAACCGCGGCTGACGGGCTTGATCTTGTCAACGTCACGCCGGCCTCCAGCGTTAAGCCGCCAGTCAGCGTTGGGGGCCATACTTCAGGCATTCGGCCGCAGATGCCGACAATACGGCAGGACGGATTCCAGGGGGGGACTCTGATGAACGCACCGCATCGCATTTTTATGAATATCACCATACTGGCGCTCGCCGTGCTGCTCGCCGCCGCCCTGCGCCCCGCCCTGTCGGCAGATGCCGCAGCGGCAGCAAACGGTGCCGCGCCGCGCAGTATCGCCGACGTGGTCAAGGTGCTGGAGCACTACAAGCCGGACCCGGCCGTCGCCGCCAGGGCGCGCGAAGTCGCCGCCGCCCAGCCCCCGGCGAGCACCGAACGCGAGGTATTGTTCAAATTTCATGTCGAGCGCGCGCGCGCCGCAGCCAAAATCGGCAATAACACCCAGCAGATCACCGACCTGCGCAAAGCGCGCGAGTACATGGTGCGCGGCGAACAGGAGTCGCTGTTTGCGCTGCGCGAACTCGCCATCGCCGAGAACCTCGGCGGCAATATCGCCAACGCTGTCACGATCACGCAGGAGGTGTTGGCGCAGATTCCGCAGAACCTGCGCGGACTCGAAATCTCGACCAACAGCTTTGCCGCCGCCCTGTACGCGTCTTCAGGCGACTTCGAGGCGGCCCGCACGGCGATGCGCAAGGCCGAGACGACCTTCCGCGCGGTTACGAACTCGCCCAATCCCAATGTGCGCATTTACCGCGCCATCTGGTCGGCCACGGTCGAGCGTGCACGCGCCGAGGTGTTCGCCTCGGAGGGCAAGTTCGTCGAGGCCGAGGATGCGTTTCGCAAAACCCTGCGTTTTCTCGAAGAAGACAAGCCGATCCAGGAATTGCGCCTGCGCAACAACATGTCCTCCGCCAGCGCCGAGAACGCAAAGTTCTTTTTCGAGACCATGCAGCGCCGGCTGGCCGCCGTGCTGATGCAGCTTGGCCGGCTGGGCGAGGCGGAGCTCAATATCCGCGCCGCGCTCAAGAGCGCGCTCGAGCGGGTTGGCCGCGATTCGGTCGATACCGCGGTCCACCTGATAGGGTTCTCCTTCATCCTTCTCGAACAGGGGCGCTTTCACGAGGCGACGTTGATGGCGCGGGAGGCGTTAAAGAGCGTCGAGGCGGCCGGCGCCTCGCCTGCGTCACGCTCCGGCGTGTTCGGCCGCAAGGCGCTCGGTTCCGCACTGGTGGCCGAGGGCAAGTGGGATGAAGCCATCGTCAGCTTCGAGGCGATGAAGGCCGGCGTTGCAAACGACGCGGAAATCGCCAAGCGCTCGCCCACCAACGACATCGACTGGGCCACCGCGCTGCTGAAAAAGAACCGTGCCGAGGAGGCGCGCCTGATGCTGGCGCAAATGCTCGAGCGCACGAGCCAGCAACTGGGCGAGCGCGACAGCCGCACCGCGCAAATCCGTGCCTTCCATGCCATTGCCCTCGCCAAGCTGGGCAAACAGGCCGAGGCTCTCGCCGACTTCGGCAAAGCCGTTCCCATATTGATCGAGCAGGCGCGCAGCGACATTGCCTCGGACACAGGCGGCCTGCGCCAGGTCAAGCGCCTGACCTATATCGTCGAGTCCTACCTGGAACTGATGTCGGCGGCGCGCAAGGCCGGCCTCGTCACGGCGGGTCTTGACAGCGTCGCCGAGTCCTTCCGCCTCGCCGACGTTGCGCGCGGCAGCCAGGTGCAGCGCGCGCTTGCCGCCAGCGCCGCACGCGCGAGCATCACCGACCCGGCGCTGGCCGACATCGCGCGCCGCGAACAGGACCTGCAGCGGCGCGTCAACACCCTCTCGGAGCTGCTGAAGAACCTGTTGTCGCAGCCGCCCGAGCAGCAACTGCCCAAGATCATCGCCGATCTTCGCCGCGACATCGACGCCTTTGGCAAACAGCGCAACGACATCAAGCGCGATATCGAAAAGCGTTTCCCGGACTACGCCGAACTGACCGACCCGAAGCCGGTGACCCTGGCCCAGGCGCAGGCGGCGCTGCGCACCGGAGAAACCCTGGTATCGGTGTACCTGGGAGAGGACTCCTCCTTCATCTGGGCGATCCCCAAGGCCGGCACCGCCGCCTACGCCGGCGTCGCGCTGACCTCGGCGGCTGTCGGCAAGACCGTTGAGACACTGCGCCGCGCGCTTGACCCCGCGGCCACATCGGTTGATGAAATTCCGGCCTTCAATATCGAGCTCGCGGCCGGGCTCTACGCCGACTTGTTCAAACCGGTCGAGGCCACATGGAAGGGATCGACCAACCTGCTGGTGGTGCCGCACGGGGCGCTTGGCGCACTGCCGCTCGGCCTGCTACCCACCGCCAATGCGACACTCGCAAAAACCGCGGTGCCGTTTGAAGAATACAAGCAGGTGCCCTGGCTGGTGCGGCAGGTGGCGCTGACACAGCTACCCTCGATCAGCGCACTCACCACGCTGCGGCGCACGCCTGCGCCCAGCGGTGAACGGCGCATGTTCCTCGGCATTGGCGACCCCTTGTTCTCCATCGAGCAAGCGGCCGAACAGGCCAATCCGCCGGTGCTGCTCGCCGCGGCCGGTGCCGGCGTACCTGCGACGACGCGCGGCGCGACGCGCATCAAGCTGCGCAGCGCCCCCAAGACCAGTGACGTGAGTTCGGCCGAACTGGCGCTGCTGCCACGCCTGCCGGATACCGCTGATGAGTTGATCGAGATCGCGAAAACGCTGGGCGCCGATCCCTTGCAAGACCTGATGCTACAAAAAAACGCCAACGAAAAGAGTGTCAAGAGCATGAATCTCGCCAACCGGCGCATCATCTCTTTTGCCACGCACGGCCTCGTCCCCGGCGAGCTGAACGGCCTGACGCAACCGGCGCTCGCGCTGACCGCGCCCGATGTCGCCGGCATCGACGGCGACGGCCTGCTGACCATGGACGAGATACTCGCGCTCAAGCTCAACGCCGACTGGGTGGTGCTGTCGGCCTGCAACACCGCCTCGGGTGAGGGCGCCGGCGCCGAAGCCGTTTCAGGACTCGGCCGCGCCTTTTTTTACGCCGGTGCGCGCGCCCTGCTGGTGTCCAACTGGCCGGTGGACAGTATCGCCGCGCGCCGCATGATGACCGACTTGTTCAAACGCTACGCCGCCGGCGCCCCGACGGCCAAGGCCGACAGCCTGCGCCAGGCGATGATAGGCCTGCTCGACAGTCCCGGCTTCCTCGATCCGGCCAACGGCAAGCCTGCATTCAGCTATGCTCACCCCCTTTTCTGGGCGCCGTTCGTTCTTGTCGGCGATTAATCGCTGTCGCACTTCGAGCCTGCAACCAAGTCTGCAACCCAACCCCACGGACGCCCCGTTATGAAATTTTCCCCAACCCTGTTTGCCACCGCATCCCTGCTGCTCGCCAGCGTGACCGCCCAGGCCGGGCCTCTGGTGACCGATGAAGAGGCGAAACTGCCCAACGCACCCGGCATCGCCACGCGCGGCGTCACCCGCGGCCCGGGCATAAAGCTGGTCTCGCCCGATCCGGCGGTAAAGACGGTGACGTCGCCGTTCGACCTCAAGGTCGGATTCGAGCCGCGCGGCGGCGCCAGGATCGACGCGTCGAGCATCAAGGTGCATTACATGAAAACGCCGCTGGTGGACCTCACCGATCGCGTCAAGGGCGGCATCAAGGACGAGGGTATCGATTTCGCGAAGGCCGAATTGCCGCCGGGTGAACATCCGATCCGCTTCACCGTCAAGGACAGCGAGGGCCGCTCCACCAGTTCGGTGATGACCGTCAACGTGGTGAAATAGCACGCCGAATGACGTATGCGCAGTGAAGCAGCCGCAATCAAGCGCCCCGCATGAAGTGTCATCGATGAAGTGCCCCTATTGCACGTCGGCCATCAGCGACGCCGCGCTGGTCTGCCCGGTGTGCACCCGCGACCTCTACCTGTTCAAGCCGCTACTCGAAAAAATAGCGCTGCTGGAAGAGGCGGGGAAGGACACGCCCGCGGTAAAGGCGCTCGAAGCGCGCATCGCCACGCTGGAGGCGGAACTGGCCGGCCTGAGCGCCGCCGGACCGGTGACACCAAGACCGCTGGCGCCCTCGAGTCCGCGCAGTTTTCTCACGAGCACGCTGATCGCGCTGCTGCTGCCCATGCTGTTGTTGCTGGCGGCGCACTTTGTCATCGTCATCATGTACGACCTGAAGCCGCTGTACCTGCGCATTGCCACGCTGCTGATACCGCTGCCCTTCGGCTTTGCGCTGTTTGTCTGGCACCCGCGGCGTTTTTTCACCGCCGCCTTTCTCGCAGCGGTGATCGCGGCCATCACCGTTCTGGGCATGAGCGCGATCACCGGCGCGACCGACAAAACACCGGTGCTGCCGCAGGACCTGCGCGAAACGCGCGAGATGATGGAGTTTGCCGCAAGTATCGCCTTTGCCTTTGTCACCGGCATGCTGGTCGGGCGCTGGCGTTACCATCGTATCCAGGGCAAGCGCCAGCCCGGCCGCCTCGTTGTGTTCCTGGTGCAACTGCTCACCACCGATGCCGACGGCCAACTGGGCATCCAGAAAATGACCGCGCGAATCACCAAGCTCGTCGCCACGCTGACGCCGGTGATCACCGCCGGCATCTCGATCTACACCGGCATCAAGACCTTCATCGAAAACCAGTAGGCCGTCGATCGCGCCGGCTAGAGCAGTTCCTCCAGGCCGGGCAGCAGCGAGTAGAACAGCACGCGAAGCTGACGCAACAGTCCGGCCTCCGGTTCGCGCGCCAGACGCAGCGGCTTGCCGTCGCGCTCTCCAACCCAGACGATATGGCGCGCGCCGGACTGTGCATCGGTCTCGAGCTCCAGGCGCCAGCTCTGCGCCGGCGCGAAATCGCGCTCCACGCTGGTGAGCATGCGCGCGGCGAGGGCCTCGCTGTCGATGAGGAGGCCGGTTTCAGTGTTAATGCGGCGCGAGCGCGGATCGAAATTGGCGGTGCCTATCCAGACCATGCGACGGTCGTGCACCAGCACTTTTGCATGCAGCGCGGAATCCGAGCGCCCGGTGCGCAACAGCCGGGTCGAGGGAATCGGCCGCGGCGAATCGACCCGATACTCGTGCAGCTCGACGCCCGCGGCGAGCAGGGCCTCGCGGTAACGCGAATACCCCGAATGCACCGCCGGCACATCGGTGGAGGACAGCGAGTTGGTCAGGATGCGCACGCGCACGCCGCGCGCCTTCAGCTCTGACAACACCTCGACACCACGCTCGCCCGGAACGAAGTACGCCGTCTCCATGGTGTATTCGCGCCGGGTGCGCTGTCGTTCGATGGCGAGGGCGCGCGCCACCTCGGCCGAGGGCTTGGCCGCACCGGGCAACTGGCGCACCGGCGGCTCGGTCACCGGCCGCACCGGCGCCCACACCAGCTCCGCCCCGCCGGCAAGAACACGACGCTCATACTCGGCCTTGTGCCGCTGGTATTCCGCCTGCGAGCCGAAGTCGTTGCCCCGCGCCGCGGCCGCCATCTCCCCGACCGCCTTTGCCGCGCTGCCCTCACCGGCGCTGGCGCCGAACGCCGCCACCGGCACGACAATGGGGTCGTTCCAGTAAGTGTCGTACTGGCGCGAGAGCTCGGCCACGACTGACCCCGAGGCAAGTACGTCCATGTCGCGAAAATTGGTTTCCGATTCGCCCTCAAAGTAATGGTTGCTGAGGTTGCGGCCGCCCATGACCGCAGCCTGCCCGTCGACGGCAAAGAGCTTGTTGTGCATGCGGTTGCCGAGGGTGCCGAGGCGAAACAGCATTTGCAAGGGACGCGACCAGCGCGCGCGATCCGGATAGGGATTGAACACGCGGATTTCGATGTTCGGATGGGCGTCGATGCGCGCCAGCGTGGCGTCGTCAAAACCGATCAGATAAGTCATCGACGATGATGCGCACCCGCACGCCGCGGCCGGCCGCCGCAATCAGGCGCTGCATCAGGAACAGGCCCACTTCGTCGGCGTCAAAAATGTAGTACTGCACGTCGATGCTGCGCTCTGCGAGGTCGGCCAGCGCGGCGCGGGTCAGCAAGGCGCTGATGCCGTTGTTGAGCAGGCGAAAACCGGACAGTCCGGGGTTTTGCGCCTGCGCGCCGGCGTAGGCGCGGCCCAGGGTGGTGTCGCCGGGCCGGTCAAAGGCGTGGGACGGCGCGCCCTGGTAGTCGCTTCGCAGCGTGGCGCAACCGCCCAGCGCCGCCGCAAACAGCAGTGCCGCCAGCACCCAGGGGGCAAACCGTGATTTCTTAAGTGTTTGCAACATGCCGTTATTCTAGTCCCTGCCGGCCTGCCGCAACGCTAGCCGGGTGGAGCCTCCGGCAACAGCAGAATGGCATCGCGGTTGCTATCGGAAAAGCATTTCGCCGCGGCCTCGCGCCAGGGCAGCCAGACTTGCGCGACATGCTCGCCCGGCGCAAGTCTCACCGTCACCGGTTCGGACAGTCTCAGGCCGAACACATGCTCGGTGTTGTGCGTCACGCCGGGCGCATAGCGGTTGCGCCAGCGCGTGAAAATTTCGTAGCGGTTTTCGATGCCCCAGTCCGTAAGCCGGTGCTGCGCGGCATCGATACCTGTCTCCTCGAACACTTCGCGCATTGCGGTCTCGTGCAGCAACTCGTCTTCATGGTCCAGGCTGCCGGTCACCGATTGCCAGAATCCGGGCGACGCCGCGCGCTCGATCAGCAAAACCTGCAGGTCCGGCGTGTGTATGACCACCAGCACGGAGCGCGGAATCTTGTATTGCTGCATCTGGTCGTTGATCAGCCGCATCGGCTGGAAATGCCCGCCTGGCGCGGCTTTCCAGCGTATTGTGCAGCGTGTTGTGTCGTGTACCGGGCGCGTTTCAGGCCGGCGGCAGCGGCGGCAGGCCGGCATCCCAGCCCTCGGGACCGCTGACCAGCGCCCAGAAGGGTTTGCCTTGCTGCTGCCACCAGGTGGCGGCACCGTCGAGCACTTCCATTGCCGTATCAAACTCGTGCCGGTGGCCGGCCCCAAAATGCTTGCTGTGCTCGAGGAGCAGCACATAGCCCGGCCCTTCGCTCCAGGCGAGGTCGGTAAGGCAGTCCTCGAAGGCGTCCCAGTTGCCGCCGAACCATTCGGGGAAATTCATCGCCTTGGCGACGAGGGCGGTGAAGCCCTTTTTGTCGTGCACGTGGCCGATGTCCACACGCCACACGGCGAGCCCGGCTTCCTTCGCCGCGGCCTCGAGCGACTGCGTGCCGGGACCGACCTGAAAAACGCCGGCGCGCGACTTGTCTGCAAGCAATGCCTTGAGAGTGCTCATGCTTATTCCCGGATTTTTTGAAAAGAGTTGTAGTGGTCGCCGGTGTAGTAGAACGTCACACCCTTTGCAACGACAATGCGCCGTGCGCCACGGTTACGCGAGCCCGGCGTCTTTACCGTGTACTCGCGATAGGCACCACGTTCCATCTGCGGCAGCAGGCGCTCACGGTTGCCGAACACGCTGTCATCCTGCTTGTACGGGTAGGGGCCGCCCTTTTTGATCAGCGCGAGGGTTTCACGTGCCTCTTTGGGCAGGTCGGCAACATGGGCATCGCCAACCGGGCCGCGCGCCGCCGCCGCGGTGACGAGAACAAACGATGCCAACAAGCCGACGAGGAAGCGTTTCATCTGCGTTGCCGTCCGCGCTCAGTTTTTCTCGACGTTGCGCAGCCGGATATGCAACTCGCGCAACTGCTTGTCCGGCACCGCCGTGGGCGCATGCACCAGCAGATCCTGCCCGCGCTGCGTCTTGGGGAAGGCGATGACTTCACGGATTGATTCGGCGCCGCACATCATGGTGACGAGGCGGTCGAGGCCGAAGGCGATGCCGCCGTGGGGCGGCGCGCCGTACTGCAGCGCGTTGAGCAGGAAGCCGAATTTCTTTTGCTGGTCTTCGGGCGTGATATTGAGCGCGTCAAACACCTTGGCCTGCACTTCCTGGCGGTGGATACGCACCGAGCCGCCGCCCAGCTCCCAGCCGTTGAGCACCAGGTCGTAGGCCTTGGCGATGGCCTTGCCCTGATCATTGGCGAGGTAATCCTCGTGGCCGTCCTTGGGCGCGGTGAAGGGATGGTGGCGCGCCGCCCAGGTCTTGGCGTCTTCGTCGTACTCGAACATCGGAAAATCGACCACCCACAGCGGCTTCCATTCCTTGGAGGCAAGACCGCGTTCATGGCCGATTTTGGCGCGCAGCGCGCCGAGCGCATCGTTGACGACTTTTTCGCGGTCGGCGCCGAAGAAAATAATGTCGCCGTTTTTCGCGCCGGTGCGCTCGAGCGTGGCGCGCAGCGCCGCCTCGGACAGGTTCTTGACGATGGGCGACTGCAGGCCGGTGTCGTTCAACTGCGTGACGTCGTTGACCTTGATGTAGGCAAGGCCCCTGGCGCCGTAAATCTTGACGAACTCGGTATAGGCGTCTATTTCGCTGCGCGAAATGGTCGCGCCGCCGGGGATGCACAGCGCGGCGACGCGGCCGCCGGCGGCATTGGCCGGACCGCTGAACACCTTGAACGCGACTTCTTTCATCGCATCGGTCAGTTCGGTGAAGGTGAGCGGCACACGCAGGTCGGGCTTGTCCGAACCGTACAGGCGCATCGCGTCGGCGAACTTCATCACCGGAATCGGGTTGGGCAGCTCGACGTTGATCGACTCCTTGAACACCGTGCGGATCATGCCTTCCATCAGGTCGCGGATTTCCTGCTCGCCGAGGAAGGAGGTCTCGACGTCGATTTGCGTGAACTCGGGCTGGCGGTCGGCGCGCAGGTCTTCGTCACGGAAGCACTTGGTGATCTGGTAGTAGCGGTC
Source organism: uncultured Bordetella sp. (assembly GCA_964385505.1). Lineage (GTDB taxonomy): Bacteria > Pseudomonadota > Gammaproteobacteria > Burkholderiales > SG8-39 > CAITSH01. The sequence goes on along the minus strand of CAYLPI010000116.1, from coordinate 16 downwards.
GAAGCCGGCCATCATT
>CAYLPI010000115.1:0-12075 GCA_964385505.1 uncultured Bordetella sp. | reverse complement strand
GGTGACGCGCATACACGAAGACCCGCGCGTCACCAAACCGTATACCGAAACGCAGTGGCAGGACATCCTAAGGCTCGGCGCCAAAGTCGACGCCGACCTCAAGGCCGGCGATGTGCGCCTCACGCAGGGCGGTGAACCGACCTTTGTCTCGATTGACGACATGGAGGGCGCGGAATGGAATTACACGGCGCTGTCGCCGAAAAAATGGACGCTGGCCGAGGAACTCGCACGCCGTCTCGCCGCACGCTTCGCGCCCGGCGCGCTGCTCCACTACGGCCAGGGCAAGTGGTATCCGGGCGAGCCGCTGCCGCGCTGGGCACTGGGCATCCTGTGGCGCACCGACGGCAACCCGCTATGGCGAAATCCGGAGCTGATCGCCGCTGAAACCACAAAGACCGATTTCGATATCGAACACGCGCGCCAGTTCGGTGCGGCACTGGCCACCGAGCTGGGCCTCGACCCGGCATACCTCATCAGCGCCTACGAAGACGTGGTCCAGGCGGTACACCTCGAGGCGGCGCTGCCCGACAATATCGACCCGCTCAAGGCGAAGCTCGACGAACCGGGCGAGCGCGCCCGTATCGCGCGCCTGCTCGGGCGCGGCCTCGGCAAGCCCGCCGGCCTTGTATTGCCGTTGAAAGCCCTGCCGTCAGGGACACCCGGGGCCAAATCGGACTCGACCCAATGGCACAGCAGCGCGTGGCCGATCAAGCGCGGGCATCTGTATCTGCTGCCGGGCGATTCGGCCATGGGCTACCGCCTGCCGCTCGCCTCGCTGCCCGAAGTACTGCCCGAGGATGTCGAACCCGAGTTCCCGCGCGATCCTTTCGACGCCGCTGAAACATTGCATGACGCGCACAACGCCGCGGAAAAAGCCCGCGGCGAGAAAAAGGCCAGATCAAAGAACAAGCCCAAACCAAGAGAGGTCGTGCGCACCGCACTGGTGCTCGAGGCCCGCGCCGGTCGCCTGCATGTTTTCCTGCCGCCGTTGCAACGCCTTGAGGATTTCATCAACCTCATCGCCGCCATCGAAAACGTCGCCGGCACCCTCAACATGCCGATTCGCGCCGAGGGCTACGGCTCACCGTTTGACACCCGCCTCAAGGTGCTCAGCGTCACGCCGGACCCGGGCGTCATCGAGGTCAACATCCACCCGGCAAAGAGCTGGGAAGAGTTGGTGCACAACACCACCACGCTGTATGAAGAGGCACGCCTGACGCGCCTCGGCACCGAAAAGTTCATGCTTGACGGCCGCCATACCGGCACCGGCGGCGGCAACCACGTTACCCTGGGTGGCATCACACCGGCCGATTCGCCGATGCTGCGCCGGCCCGACCTGCTTGCCAGCCTCATCACCTACTGGCAAAACCATCCGGCGCTGTCCTACCTGTTCTCGGGTCAGTTCCTCGGCCCCACCAGCCAGGCACCGCGCGTTGACGAAGCGCGCGACGACAACCTTTACGAACTGGAAATCGCCTTCCAGCAGATTGCCGAACACCTCGCACCCGGCAAGGAAAGCCCCAAGCCCTGGCTGGTTGACCGGCTGCTGCGCCACCTGCTCGTGGACCTGACCGGCAACACCCACCGCGCCGAATTTTCGATCGACAAGCTGTACTCGCCCGACGGGCCGACCGGGCGTCTCGGCCTGGTTGAGTTTCGCGCCTTCGAAATGCCGCCGCATGCACGCATGAGCCTGGTGCAAATGCTGCTCTTGCGCGCCCTCGTTGCGCGCTTCTGGAAAACGCCCTATAGGGGGCAACTGATCTACTGGGGCACCGAACTGCACGACCGCTTCATGCTGCCGCACTTCATCGAGCAGGACATCCGCGATGTGATTCGCGACCTCGCCCACGCCGGCTACGACTTGCGCGAAGAATGGTATGCGCCCTTCCTTGAGTTCCGTTTCCCGCGCCACGGCACCGCCGTGTACGATGGCGTGCAAATCGAGTTACGCCAGGCGATCGAACCCTGGCACGTTCTGGGCGAAGAAGTGCAACTGGCCGCGACGGCGCGCTATGTCGATTCATCGGTTGAGCGGCTCCAGGTCAAGGTCAAGGGCATGATCAGCAACCGCCACATCATCGCCTGCAACGGCCGCGCCGTGCCGCTGCACCCCACCGGCACGCATGGCGAATTCGTCGCCGCAGTGCGCTACCGTGCCTGGAGCCCGCCCTCGGCGCTGCACCCGACCATAGGCGTGCACTCGCCGCTGGTGTTTGACCTTGTCGATAGCTGGAGTGGTCGCTCCATCGGCGGCTGCACCTACCACGTGGTGCATCCGGGCGGCCGCAATTACGACACCTTTCCGGTCAACGCCAACGAGGCCGAAGCGCGCCGCGTCGCGCGCTTCTGGTCGCACGGCCACACCCCGGGGCCGATGAACGTAAAAACCGAAGCGCTGAATCCGCAGTTCCCCTACACGCTGGATTTGCGACGCAAAGCTGTCTAGGCGGCTTCGGGTAATTGCAGCCGCATCGCAGCCGCGCTAATCCCCGCGATACCGCCAGTAGCGCCGATTGTCATCGCGCCAGCGCGAGGCGACAATACCGTCGGCGCTGACGCGAAACTCAATACTGCCATCGTAATCGCTGCGGTAGAGCGCCGCCCCGGCATCGGCGTAGCGGCGAACGACATCGGCGCGCGGATGGCCGAAGCGGTTGCGATAGCCCGCGGTGAACACCGCGTGCGCCGGCTGCACTGCGGCGATGAACGGCGGCGTCGAGGATGTGCGGCTGCCGTGATGCGGCACCATCAGGATGTCGGCGCGCAAATCCGCCGCGGCACGTTCCAGCAACGCGGCCTCGCTGGCGCGCTCGATGTCGCCGGTGAGCAGCACCACCCGGCCCGCCGCCTCGATACGCAGCACGCAGCTCATGGCATTGGCCGCAGGCAGCCACGCGGCGTAGTCGGCCGCCGCCGGATGCAGCATTTCGAAACGCACGCCGTCCCACTCCCAGCGCTGGCCGGCGTGACAGGGCAGCCGGTAGGGCACCGACGCCATCACCGGATGGCTTGCGGCGAGTGACGACCACAGTTGCGCCACCGGCAATGCCGCCGCCACCGATGCCGCGCCGCCGGCATGGTCGCTGTCCTGGTGCGACACCACCAGCGCATCGAGCCGCCCGAGGCCCTCGCCGCGCAGCCACGGCACGATGGTACGGCTGCCGCTGTCCGACTCCGGGCCGAATTGCGGGCCGGCGTCGTAGAGCAGCGTATGCGTCGCCGTGCGCACCACCACCGCCGTGCCCTGCCCGACGTCGAGCACAGTCAGCCACAAGGCCCCCGGCGCCGGCGTCGCGGCCGAAACGAAAAAAAGCGGCGTCAGCAAGGCCAATCCGGCATAGCGCGCCGGAAACCCGGCGGGCGCCAGCAGCCAGAGCACGCCGGCCACGGCCGTCAATACCAGCGCCAGCGACGGACGCGCCTGCTGCCACACCGCGAACTCGTTTTCCGACAACAGCAGCAATAACCACATCAAGCCCTCGAACAGCCAGTGCGCAAGGCGCAGTAACAAGCCGCCTCCAGACCACTCGGGCAGCACCGCTCCGGCCAGTGCGAGGGGCGTCACCAGCAGGCTGACCACAGGAATGGCCACGGCGTTGGCCAGAGGCGAGGCGATGGATACCTGCCCGAACAACATCAGCAGCAGCGGCGCCAGCCCCACCGTAATCGCCCACTGCACGCGCCCCCATTGCACCAGCCACTGCAGCCGGCCTCCGGTGTCGCTGCTGCGACCAAGCACGACATACAAAATCACCGCCACCGCGCCAAAGGACAGCCAGAAGCCGGCGGCGAGCACCGCCAGCGGATCGAGCAGCAACACCAGCAGCAGCGCAAGTGCGAGCACGCGCGTGCCCGATTGCGCCCGCCCCAGCCATAGCGCCAGCGCCACCACGCCGACCATGTACAGCGTGCGCTGCGCCGGCACCGCGAAGCCCGACAACAGGCAATACGCGAACGCGGCCAGGAACCCCGCCAGCGCCGCAAATTTTTGCGCCGGCAGCGCCAGCATCAGGCGTGTCGAACGGCGCCACGCAAGCGAACCCAGCCACGCGACAAGACTGGCCACCATCGTCACGTGCAAGCCGGAAATGCTCATCAGGTGCGATACCCCGGTGCGCGCAAAGACGCGCCAGTCGCCGCCGTCGATGGCGCGCTGTTCGCCTAGCGCCAGCGCCAGCAGCACACCGTCGTAGCGATGCGCCGGCAAGGCATCCCAGAATTGTTCGCGCATGCGCTCACGCAGACGCTGCAGCAGCGCTTCGGGCGTAAGGGCGAGGCCGTCGATGCGCGCATTGGCGAGCCCCGCCGCCGCCGGCCGCACCGTGCCGGTGGCGCCGATACCGCGCTCGAGCAGCGCCGCCTCGACGTCATGATTGTACGCATTGGCCGTGCCGTGCGGGCGCTTGAGCCTGACAGCGAGGTGCCAGCGCTCGCCGGCCTGCAAGGCTTGCACCAGTTGGAACTCCTCGGGCGCGAGGCCGTTGTACCAGACCAGCGCCAGCCTCGACGGCACACCGGCCGGTGCGCTCTCGACGGCGAACTCGAAGCGCACACCGCGCTCGACCGCCTGCGGCAGGCTGACGAGCACGCCGCTAAGTGCGATATCACGCCCTTCCAGTCCCGGCTCAAGCCGGTCAGCGAGGCGAACATGGCCGTACGCGGCAGCCCAGACAAAGCCGGCCAGAACGCAGGCAATGGCTGGAAATGCCCGCCTGGCGGGGCTTTCCAGCCATTTCCCGGCGCAATACAGCACACTTGCAGCCAGCGCCAGCAGCGCCAGAGCAAAAATCCCGGGCAGTTCCGCCTGCTGTTGCAGCAGGCATACCCCCAGCGCGAATGCGAGGATGTTGATGCGCATCAAGCCCTAACGCGCCAGCGGCTTTAGGGTTACCCTTTCGACCAACTTAATTTCCCGCCACCCATGCCACGCAAATATTTTCGCCGCTACCTTCCCGACGCACAGTCGCTGCGTAAAAACCACTATGTGAAGTGGTTCGGGCCGCTGTTGCACCATCCCAACCTGTGGCACCTCAACCGCCGCTCGGTGTCGGGAGGATTCGCCGCCGGCCTGTTCGCCGGCCTGGTGCCGGGTCCGCTGCAAATGGTCATGGCGGCACTGCTCGCGGTGCCGCTGCGCGTCAACCTGCCGGTGGCATTGATCACCACGTTTTATACCAACCCCTTCACCATCGGCCCGCTTTACCTGCTCGCTTACGAATACGGCCGCCTGCTCACCGGCGAGGGCATGGCCGCACCGAGCGCCCCGCCGGGTATCGAGTGGACACATCTGTGGTCATGGCTGCAGGCCTTTGGCGCCTGGATGCTGTCGCTGGGCCGGCCGCTCGCTCTTGGACTTTTCGCGCTGGCCCTGACACTGGCTCTCGCCGGCTACCTGCTGGCGCGGGTCGCCTGGCGGGTGCAGGTCACGCTGGCCTGGCGCAGCCGCGCACGCGCACGCGCGGCAAAACCGGGCGGGGCCGGCCGGTGAAATACGCCCAGTCGGAGCGGGCCGGCATTGTGCATACCCTTTACCGGAACTTCTCCGCCCCGGTCGGCGCACTGCTGCTCGCCCATGTCGTCGGCACCGCCGGCTACCGCATCATCGGCGGCCCGCAATACAGCCTGCTCGACTGCCTTTACATGACCTTCATCACCATCGCCACCATCGGCTATGCCGAGGTCATCGACGTATCGCACAGCATTTCCGGGCGCGTGTTCACGATGTTCATCGGCTCTGTCGGCATCGGCCTGGTGTATTACATACTCGCCAAAATGACCATGTTTCTGGTCGCCGGCGAAATCAACGTTGCGTTACGGAGAAGAAAAATGCTCAAACGAATCGGCGCCCTCGACCAGCACTACATCGTCTGCGGCATCGGCCGCGTCGGCTCCAATGTCGCGCATGAATTGTCAAACACCAATCGCCCCTACGTCGTCATCGACATCGATCTTGCGAATATAGAAAGGCACCGCGAGCGCTATCCGGACGCAATGTGGATACAGGGCGACGCCAGCGAAGACGACCTGCTCAGGATGGCCGGCATAGACAACGCCTCCGGCGTGTTCGCGGTCACCGGTGACGACAGCAAGAACCTCGTCATCACCCTGTCGGCCAAGCAGCTCAATTCGAAACCGCGCATCGTCGCGCGTTGCCACGAGATCAATTACATCGAAAAAATACGCAAGGTCGGCGCCGATGCCATCGTGTCCCCGGATTTCACCGGCGGCATGCGCATCGTCTCCTCGATGGTGCGGCCGCAGGTGGTGCATTTTCTTGACGAAATGCTGCGTTCGGACAACAAGCTGCGCGTCGAGGAAGTACACGTTCGGGCCGGCGCCGCAGGACAGCCGCTGGCAGCGCTGGGTCAGGGGCAGCGTGACTTTGTCATGCTGGCAGTGCGCTCCGCAGGCCATTGGCACTTCAATCCGGACCCCGGGTTCACGCTGCGCGGCGGCGACACGCTGATCGCGATGGCGACGCCGTACGGACGCAGCCTGCTCGAAAAACTGGTGTCACGCTGATATCGTTTGATCAAGGTCAAAGCGCGCTTGTGAACGCCGCCCGCCTCATCCTGTATTCCTTTCGCCGCTGCCCCTACGCGATACGCGCGAGGCTCGCGCTGGCCGCCAGCGGCCTCACCTTCGAACTGCGCGAAGTGCTGCTGCGCGACAAGCCGCCGGAACTGGCCGCAGTCTCGGCCAAGGCCACGGTGCCGGTGCTCGTCACCGCCGATGGACAGGTCATCGACGAGAGCCTCGACATCATGCGCTGGGCGCTGCAACAACGCGACCCGCATGGCTGGCTGGTGCCGGCCGGCAACGCATCCGCCGATATGCAGCAACTCATCGCACGCTGCGACGGCCCGTTCAAGCACCACCTCGATCGCTACAAATATCCGGACCGGCAGGCGCAGGACGACACGGCACGCAACGGCGACCGTGCCGCCGGTGCCCGCTTTATTGATGAACTGGAAGCGCGCTTCACCGGTCAGGGGTTTTTATGCGGCAGCCGGGAAACCCTGGCGGAAATCGCCATTGCCCCCTTTGTGCGCCAGTTTGCCGCTTGCGATGCGGCGTGGTTCGGCGCCCAGGCCTGGTCGCGCGTTCGCGTCTGGCTCTCCGACTTTGAAAGCTCGGCAGACTTTGCCCGCGTCATGCACAAATATCCGCAATGGCGTGCCGGCGCGGCTGCCATAGGCTTCCCGCCGCAGCATTGACGCCCTCAGATCGGTCGCTGGTTGACCCGTTTGGACAAGGCCTCGGCGCTTTCGCGGCGTTCGCTGTAGCGATCCACCAGATAGCCGGCGACATCGCGCGTCAGATAGGTGAACTTGATCAATTCCTCCATCACATCGACGACGCGGTCGTAGTAGGCCTACGCCTTCATGCGTCCGGCCTCGTCAAATTCGAGAAAGGCCTTGGCCGCCGACGACTGGTTCGGGATCGTGATCATGCGCATCCAGCGTCCGAGCACGCGCATCTGATTGACGGCGTTGAACGACTGCGAACCGCCCGAGACCTGCATCACCGCGAGCGTCTTGCCCTGGGTCGGGCGCACCGCGCCGATTTCCAGCGGTATCCAGTCGATTTGCGCCTTCAGGATGCCGGTCATCGCCCCGTGGCGCTCGGGCGAACACCAGACCATGCCTTCGCACCATTGCGCCAGGCGCCGCAACTCCTGCACCCTGGCATGGGTATCGGGCGCGTCATCGGGCAGCGGCAGACCGTGCGGATCGAAGGTCTGCGTCTCGGCACCCATGGCCTGCAACAGGTGCGCCGCCTCCTCGCTCAACAGGCGGCTGTAGGAACGGACGCGCAACGATCCGTACAACAGCAGGATGCGCGGCCGATGCGTCGAAGTGGCGCCGACGTCCAACTGCTGCGGCGACGGAACGGCGAATTGCGCCGCGTCCAGCGCCGGCAGCTCATTTAGCCGCGACACGCAGGCCCTTCTCATCGACCAGACGCTCACCGTCTTCCTTGCTGAAGGCGCCGCGCTGCGGCTGGTCAAGCAGAACGAGCACCACCTCCGAGGGCCGGCACAGCCTGACACCCATCGCCGTGACGACAATCGGGCGGTTGATCAGGATGGGATGCGCCATCATCGCATCGAGCAATTGCGCGTCGCCGAGCGTGGCGTCGTCGAGCTTGAGTTCGTCATACGGCGTGCCCTTGCGCCGCAACAAGTCGCGTACCGGCATGTTCATGGCTGCAATCAATTCGACCAGCCGCGCGCGTGTCGGCGGCGTCACCAGATACTCGATGACCTGCGGCTCGACGCCGGCATTGCGGATCAACGCCAGCGTATTGCGCGAGGTGCCGCAGTCGGGGTTGTGATAAATCTTCACCTGAGACATTGCGGGAACTTCCTTTTCAGTCAAATCTTGTCGAACCTGTCAGCCGGCCTCGTACCAACCCTTGCTCGAGTTGACGACTTTCACCACCAGCAGCATCACCGGCACCTCGATCAGCACGCCGACTACGGTGGCAAGCGCCGCGCCCGATTCGAACCCGAACAGGCTGATGGCCGCAGCCACCGCCAACTCGAAAAAATTCGATGCGCCGATCAGTGCCGACGGACAGGCGATGGCGTGCTTTTCGCCGACTTTCTTGTTCAGCCAGTAAGCGAGCGACGAATTGAACACCACCTGGATCAGGATCGGCACCGCCAGCAGCGCGATAATCAGCGGCTGTTCGATGATGGCCTTGCCCTGGAACGCAAACAACAACACCAGCGTGGCGAGCAGCGCACCGATGGACCAGGGGCCGATTTTCGCCATCGCGGCATCAAACGCCGCCTGTCCTTTGTCCAGCAGCGATTTTCGCAGCAACTGCGCCAGGATCACCGGAATCACGATATACAGCACGACCGACGTGAACAAGGTGTCCCACGGCACGCTGATCGCCGATATGCCGAGCAGGAAGGCCACCAGCGGTGCAAAAGCAAAAATCATGATGACGTCGTTGACCGCCACCTGCGACAGCGTGAACAGCGGATCACCATTGGTCAGCCGGCTCCACACAAACACCATCGCCGTGCACGGCGCCGCGGCGAGCAGGATCAGGCCGGCGATATAGCTGTCGATCTGCTCGGCCGGCAGCCACGGCGCGAACACGTGGCGGATGAACAGCCAGCCGAGAAACGCCATCGAGAACGGCTTGACCAGCCAGTTGATGAACAGGGTCACGCCGATGCCGCGCACATGCGTCTTCACTTGCGACAAGGCCCCGAAATCGACCTTTACCAGCATCGGGATGATCATCACCCAGATCAGCAGGCCGACCGGCAGGTTGACTTTGGCCACTTCCATGTTGCCGATCGCCTGGAACACCGCCGGCAGCACCTGCCCGAGGCCGATGCCGGCGACGATGCACAGGAACACCCAGACCGTCAGGTAGCGCTCGAACACGCTCATCGCCTGCCCGGTCGCTTCCTTCGCCAAGACTTCGCCCTTTACGTCAATGTCAATGCGCCCGCTCATCTCGCCTATTGCCCTTTTTCCCGCAAGCGGCCGATGTCATCGAGCTCCTGCTTCAGCGACATACCCTGCAGTTTTGCCATCGGCAGGCTGGTGAAAAGCTGGATGCGCCGGTTCATCAGCGACGCGGCGTGGGAAAAGGCGCGGCGCTTCTCTTCGTCGCTGCCCTCCACCGCGGCCGGGTCCTCTATGCCCCAGTGTGCGGTCATCGGCTGGCCCGGCCAGAAGGGGCACACCTCACCCGCCGCGTTGTCGCAGACGGTAATGACAAAATCCATTTGCGCCGCGCCCGGTGACGAGAATTCGTCCCAGCTCTTGCTGCGCAGGTCGGCCACCGCCATGCCTTGCTGATTGAGGAACTCGATGGCAAACGGATTGACGCGGCCACCCGGATGACTGCCGGCGCTGAACGCGCGATACCGGCCTTTGCCAAGCTGGTTGAGGATGGCCTCGGCGAGGATGCTGCGCGCCGAATTGCCGGTGCACAAAAACAACACGTTGAACACGCGCTCGGTCATTGCTTCACTCCTTTATTTGGCGCTCGGGGTTTCGTGGTTTCGTGGTTTCACGTTTTCGCACCAGCGGACGCCGGTGTTTGGAAATAGCCCTGACCGCGGTCACGCCGGCCTCGAGCTTGGGCAGGCAACTGTTGCCGTTACAGCAATTCTGCGTCAGGAACTCGAGCAAATCATCCATGCCGGCAAAGTCGGCGGCATAGTAAATGAACCGGCTCTCGTTGCGTCCGCTGATCAGACCCGCGCGGCTCAGGTGCGCGAGATGAAAAGACAGCGTCGCCGGCGCCAGACCCAGCCGCTCGCCTATCGCGCCGGCGCTCAGGCCTTCCGGCCCTGCCTGCATCAGCCGGCGGAATATCGACAAACGGGTTTCCTGGCCCAGCGCGGCAAGCCGTGACACAGCATCTATCGTTTTCATATTTCGAATAATATCGAAATAATGAATCCGTGCAAGTTAAGGATTTGTGACGGCACTACTGGCCCTACCCATCTGCGACCCGGCTCGCCCTGTTCGCCCTGGGCTTGTCGAAGGGCATGCGGGCAAGGTCGCCGAACGCAGGACGGGCTTCGACAGGCTCAGCCCGAAACGGATGTTGCAAAACTCGCCGGCAACTTCAGGCGATAGCCAGTCTCCACAACGAAGTGACCTCCGCCTTGCGCGCCGCATGCAGCGGATCGGACGCGTCGAAGGCTTTCGGATGGTGCGGCTTCATGTCCGAGCGTCCCAGCACCTTGAGGCCGCCTGCGTCGATCAGGGCCAGCAAATCTTCGCGCGTGCGCAGTCCAAGGTGCTCGGCAAGATCCGACAGGATCAGCCAGCCCTCCGCGCCCGGTTCCAGGTGGGCGGCAAGACCCGACAGAAAGGCACGCAGCATACGGCTGTCCGGATCAAAAATCGCGTGCTCCAGCGGTGAACTGGGCCGCGCCGGCACCCAGGGCGGATTGCAGACGATGAGCGCAGCGCGACCGGGCGGAAACATGTCGGCCTGCGCCACCTCGATTCGGGCGGTGAGGCCCAGGCGCACGATGTTCTCGCGCGCGCAGGCGATGGCGCGCGCGTCCTGGTCGGTGGCGATCACCCGCATTACGCCACGGCGCGCGAGCAGCGCGGCGAGCACGCCGGTGCCGGTGCCGACGTCGAAGGCGAGATGCTCCGCGCCCGGGGGCAAGGCTGCTGCGGCCACCAGCGCGATGTATTCGCCACGTACCGGCGAGAACACGCCGTAATGCGGATGAATGTGCGCATCGAGCGCCGGAATAGGCACGCCCTTCTTGCGCCATTCGTGTGCACCGACCAGACCAAGCAGTTCGCGCAGCGAGGCGGCATAGCCCCCGCTCGCGCCATCCGGCGGCCCCCAGCCCTCGACGAAGGCTTCGCGCATGTCCGGCGCGCGGCGCAGCGCAATGGCGTAATCGGCCTCGACTGGAATAAGCACGGACGCGAGAACGCGTGCACGCTGCGATTGTGCCAGGCGGTGCCGGTTGAACGCCTCGGCCATCGAGGCCGGCGGCTTCGGCGCCCCGCGCACCCGCCGTGGCTTGGCATCGGCACGGCGCGCCATTGCCTGCAGCATTTGCCGCGCGTTCTGAAAGTCGCCGCGCCACAACAAGGCCGTGCCTTCACAGGCGAGACGGTAGGCGGCGTCGGCGGTGTAGGTGTTGTCATCGGCAATAACCAGCTTGCGCGGCGGCGGCGAACCGCCTTCGGAACGCCAGCGCGCGCTGCGTGTTTCGCCGTCTTGCGTCCAGGTGACGATTGGAAAGCTGCTCACTGCAAGGCGGATCCGGTCGAATAAAAATTAATATGGAACGATGGCGCGAGTATAGCGGAGGCAGTGCGCCAGGCATCGCCATCCCGGCGTGCCGAATGGCGGTTCTTTTGAATAGCCCGCCTCTGCTCATTACATTCAAGCGCGCACAGGCCGTCCGCAATCCCAACCTCGAACAGCCGCCCATGACCACCCGCCCCCTTCCCGCCCGCGACAGGCTGCGCATCTGTTTCGCCCACGTCGCCTATCGCATGGGCGAGCGATTCGCCTTGCGTGAAAGCGGCATTGACTGGTTTGACTGGTTCGAGG
>CAYLPI010000114.1:0-12169 GCA_964385505.1 uncultured Bordetella sp. | reverse complement strand
TGCCGGGCGTTGCGCCCGGCAGGGTGACCCCGGAACCTTCGAAGCCATACTGTCCCTGGAGGACCCGGTGTTGGAGCCTTTTCGCGGTGGTTTGCTGGAGTGGCTTGTGCGCCGCTTCGTGCCACCCGGCGCACCCTGGGATGCGGCCAGCAAGCGCCTGCTGGTGCGCTTTGCCCAGTATCGTACCGAACGCATGCAGTCGCGGGTGCGCAAGAACCTGCTGAAAATGGACAAACAAATGGGCGATATTCTGTCCTTCTCCGGCAGACCCGAGTAAATTTGCAAGGCATGCGAACATGTATCGGCTGTAGCCGAACGGTTTGGTCACCCGTATGCCTTGTTTGCATTTGATGCGGGCTTTATAGAGGAATATTGATATGCGGCAGCACGTACACATCTTGTTGGGCGCAATACTGCTTGGCGCCGCGCCAATCGTATTCACCGCGGATTTGTCGGCCCCGCCCAAACCCGTTGCGCTGCCGTTTGCACTGCCCAAGGTGGCGCCGGTGCAAAGCGGGAATGGCGGCAAAAAAATGGGCGAGGCGATGGAGTGCCTGCTTGAGCCCCATCTGATCGTCAATGTCGGCAGTCCCGTGGAGGGAACGCTCAGTGAAATCCTGGTTGATCGCGGCGCAAACGTTGCCAAAGGTCAGATCGTCGCGAGGCTCAACTCCACCGTCGAGGCCGCGACGGTGGAGTTGCGCGCAGCCCAGGAAGAGTTTGGCAAGCGCAAAGTCGCTCGAAACGACGAGTTGTTCAAAAAGCAGTTGATCTCGGCGAATGAAAAGGATGAGCTTGAAACACAGACGCGCATCGCCGGTCTGGAGTTGAAGCAGCAGCAGGAGGTGCTTAACCAGCGCGTTATCCGCAGCCCCCTGAACGGGGTGGTCGTCGAGCGGCTGCTCGGGCCCGGGGAGCGGGTCGGAAACGAGAAGATACTCAAGCTCGCGCAGATCAATCCGCTTAACGTGGAGGTGATTGCACCGCTCGAGCTTTTCGGTGCCATACGCCCCGGAATGTCGGGCGATGTGACGATGCAGCCCCTGATCAAGGGGGCCTACACCGCCAAGGTTGTTGTCGTCGACCGTGTGATTGATGCGGCCAGCGGGACTTTCGGGGTGCGGCTTGAACTGCCGAATCCGGGTAACAAGTTCCCCTCCGGAGTCCGCTGTCAGGTGCGGTTTTCCTCGAAATAACGCCGGTCGTTCACGGCGCCTCGGCAGACGGCATGGAGCAGCGGGCAAAGGGATGGACAATACTACCGCCAGCCACGGTGTGACGGACCACGGCGATGTTCTGGCGAGGATGCTGGACAATGTGCCACTGGAGGGCTTCGAGCGTTCTTTCAAGATGTCGAAAGGTTCGCTGCTTGGCGAGCGTTATTTGCTGGGTATTCGCAAGTCCGACATTGCGCCCGAGGTTTTGTCCGACATTTGCGAACGGATCGGGATGCCTCCGGGCCAGCATGCAGCGCTGCGTGAAAATCTACCCCGCGCAAGCACCGTGCATTTCGGCTTCGAGCGGGACGATGTTTCCGGCACCTACAAGGTCTATCTGGAGTTCGCCGTGACGTGCGATGGGCCGGCACGCAAGCCCGGTGATACCGTGCTGCTGCATCTTGCCTACAAATGGGATGTAGGCGATCCACGCGTCGCCACGGTTGCGCGCTATCTTTACCACCCCGACCTTTCGGCGCGACAACTGAAACTGCGGCAGGCGGCCCTCTGTCCGGATGCGGCCGGTGGCACAGCGCTCGATGCGACACAGCGCATCATCGACATGGCTTTGCGCCGCACGAACGCGCCACTGATGTATCTGGAGGTCAGCGAGGAGGACAACCCGAGGCGGTCGTATGACATCAACCTGCACGATGCTGGACTGCGTATCGAGGATATCGAGGTGCCGCTGGCGCAATTGCAGCAGTTGTACGCGATTCCTGGCGCCGAGTTCGATCCGCTTTTCAATCAGATCAGGGGACGCAGGCTGGGGCATTTGTCCGGGGGTGTTAACCGGCATGGCCGCGATTTTGTGACTCTGTACTACGATGCGGAGCCGCCGTGAGCGCCTCTGTGGAGGCGACCGGGCCTGATGATGGGGTACGCTACGTCATCGGCGTCGCAGGGCCGGTCGGCGGCGGCAAAACCACGCTGGTGCGCGAATTGGCCGGCCGCTTCCCCGGCGCGGCATGCATTTATTTTGACGACTACGAACAACTCACCGGGCAGCCAATCGAGAAGATTAAGCAATGGATGATAAGCGGCGGCGCCACGGATGAGTTGCCGGTCGCGGGGCTGGCGGAGGACTTGAGGTCACTCAAGGCAGGCGCGGCGATCAAACCGGCTGGCAGATATGTGTTCTTCGAAACGCAATTTGGACGCCGGCATGCGGCGACCGGGGTGCATATTGATTTTCTGGTCTGGATAGACACGCCGCTCGACATCGCGCTGGCGCGCAAGGTGCGGCAAATGGCCGTCGAATCTTCGGCTGCCGGTCCAGATGATCCGGGGGTGTTTTCCGGCTGGCTGCAGGTCTATCTGGGCAACTACCTGGATGTCGTCGGTTATTTGCTTCGTATCCAGCGTGAAACTGTTGCCACCGATGCCGATATGGTCATTGATGGCACGGCCGACAGTGCATCGCTGGTGCGCCAGGTCGAAGCCGGGATTGAGCAGCGCTTCGGGGCGGGCCGGCGTGGGTGACGCGGAAGAGGCGCTGCGCGAACCGGGGCGTGCGCGCGAGTCCACTCGTGGCGGCTTTCTCGCCTGCCTGGACATCCAGGCCGCAGACGCCGCTTTGTTTCCGGATGCGTTCGAACGCATTCGTCGCGGTGAACTGCAGGCCGTCATCGTGTACAAGGTGTACGACCCAGGGCTGCTGGGCGGTGTCGTGGACAGGCTTGAGCGCCACGATCCGGGGTTTCTGCAAACCTGGTTCCCGGAAAAATTCCGGGCCTGGTTTTACGGCCGGAACCTGAATCTCGCCGAGCCGGCACTAACCGGCTACTTTGACGAGGCGGCTGTGTTCGACGTGCAACTGGCGTCCCTTTTCCCCGCAGGGCAGGGCCTGCGCGAACGCGTCGCGTCAATTCTTGCCGCGCTTGACGGCGGCCGGCGCTTTACCGCCCCCCCGGGGCCGGAACAGGGCCAGCACTACATGTTCACGACGCTGCGCGCGCACCTGCAGGAAGGTTATATTCCGCCGCATTTTGACAATGAGCAGGCATTGCGGCCCTCGTACAGGCATCTGCGCAGCCTGGTTGATTTGCACATGACCTCGTTCGTGCTGACGCTGGACATGGCCGATGAGGGGGGCGCCTTGCAGGTTTTTGATTTACGCTGTGAACCCGAGGACGCATTGCCGGTGAGTGATGATCGTGTACGCGCGAAGCCCGATACGGCGCAGCTCGGTTCAGTGTCGTTTCGCATTCCCCCCGGCGCCATGATCATTCTTGATTCCGGGCGCTACCTGCATCGTGTGTCTCCGGTGCTTGGCGCGCGCAAGCGCTGGACCGCGTGCAGCTTCATGGCCCTCAGCAGAAACGGTGACGCGATGTACTGCTGGGGTTGAGCATGCCCGCACCGGTTCCGCCGTACTTTGACCGGCTGATCGCGGATTTTCATCGCGGCGCAGGCAATCGCCTTGTCCACCTCGGTTATTGGGAGTCGCCGCCGGCCGCGGGTGCTGCAATGGCTGCGGAGGAGTTCGGCCGCGCGCAGCAGCGGCTTAACGACGAACTGGTTTCCCTTGCCGACCCCGCTGCGGGCCAGGCGGTGCTCGATGTGGGATGCGGGTTCGGCGGCACGCTCGCCGGCATCAACGCGCAGTGCTCCGGCATGCAATTGACCGGGGTCAACATCGACCCGCGGCAGCTTGCCATCTGCGCCGGGCTGGAGGCGCGCAACGGCAACCGTCTGCAATGGCAGGAAGCCGATGCATGCGCGCTGCCGTTCGTTGACGGCAGTTTTGACCTGGTGCTGTGCATCGAAGCAATGTTCCATTTTTCGTCGCGTCGCGCGTTCTTCAGCGAGGCGGCGCGGGTATTGCGGCCGGGCGGCGCCATGGTTTGTTCGGACATCAGCATCGATACGACGGCGAGGCGACTGGACACGCCGGCATTTGATATCGCGGCCGCGCTGCAAAACGGTTACGGGCCGTGGCCGGATGTGTGGAGTGCCGATGCCGATCATCCGGACATTGCGAGGGCGGCCGGGTTGCGGATGGAGCGGCGCAGCGACATCAGCGCAAACGTGATGCCCAGCCACGGTTTCACCACGCCGGCCGATGCGGGTGACTGGATCGCGTCGGACAACGCGGCCTTGCGCGCGGCGATGATGCTCAAGTGGCTGCACGCGGAAAGCTTGCTTCGGTACGAGTGTTTTCGCTTCGTCAAACCGGCGGGGTAGAATCGCGCGATGAGGCAGCCCCCGAAAAGCAAGACCGTTTCGTGACGGCGCACGCGCTCAGTTCGCGACGAATTGCGCTGGTGTGCATGACGCCGGCCCCGGATACCAATGAGCTTGGCGACCTGAATCTGCCCAGTTACGGCATTCGTCGCATTCTGGCGGCAGTGCTCGCCGACCCCGACCTCGCACGCGCCAAAACCGCACTGGTGGACATCCGGCGCCCCGACGTTGATGCCTATGTCGAGGCCCTTGCCGCCTTCGAGCCGGACCTGATCGGTTTTTCCATCTATGTCTGGTCCACGCCCTGCCTGGTCGAAGTCGCGCGACGGATGAAGAAACTGCACCCGGACTGCACCATTGTGTTCGGCGGGCCTTCGGCGCGAACGGCCCTGTTCGATCTAGCCCCATATGCCCCGGCGCAAGCCTATCTGGATGCGCTGGTGAGCATGGAGGGCGAGGCGATTTTTCGCGAGATCGCGCGCCTGCCCGAGTTGTCGCGCGCGGGGCTGCGCACCGTTGCCGGCCTGCACCTGCCCGTTGCCGGAACTTGGGTGCAGACCGCGCACCGCGCCCCGACCGCCGAGCTCGATGCGATTGCATCACCGTTTCAGCTCGGGCTGATGCCCGCCGGGTCGGTCGCCTACCTCGAAACGTATCGCGGCTGCCCCCTTTCCTGCCGATTCTGTGAATGGGGTGCGAGTGAAACCTCCAGGGCGGTTTTCTCGGCCGACTATATCGAGCGCGAGCTTGAGGCATTCGGACGGCAGGGTGCGCCCTCGGTGTTCCTGCTCGATGCCGGGCTCAACCTGAATGCAAGGGGATTTCGCAATCTGCTCGAGGCCGAGTCGCGTGTGGGCTTTCTCAAATCCACCAGTTTCTGGGCGGAAATCTATCCCACTCATATTCAGGACGAGCATCTGGAGTTTTTGTCGCGGGTGGGCACATCCTACCTCGGGGTGGGCCTGCAGTCGCTCGACCCTGCGGTGCTCAAGCTGCACGACCGGCCCTTCAACCAGGCACGCTTTGAGGCGGCGATGCAGCGTCTGGCAAGCGTCGCCACTGCGGAGCTGCAGATCATCTTCGCCCTCCCAGGCGACTCACCGGAGGGGTTCCGGCGCACACTTGAGTACGCGCGTTCTTTTCCTGTTGCGGTGCGCGCGTATCACTGCCTTGTGCTGCCCGATGCGCTGATGTCGCGGGGGCGGCCGGGCTGGGACATGCGCTACGACCCCTCGACACTGGCGATGCGCTCCTGCCTCGGCTGGAGTGAGGAAGAAATTCTGGCAACGCGCGCCGAGCTCGATCGGGCAACGCGGCAAAGCGGCGGCAAATCCGGGGCGTATTGGTGGTCGTTTCCGCGCAGACACTGAAGCCCGCGCTCGCGGCGAAGTCCGGGCCGCGCCGGAGCGGGCGCCGTGTCGCCCTGCTCGCGCGTTATCCGGAGCGCGACCATGCGATGCCGCAGTTCATTTCCAATCACGGCATGCGCATGGTCGAGGCTTCGCTGCGCTCGGCGCAACTGGACGATCTTGAACTGCGCACCTGGGACCTCTCGGGGGGCTCGGTCGAAGACCTGGTGCGCGAGTTGCTGGCCTTCGACCCGGATGTGGCGGGATTTTCAACCTACCTGTGGTCGTTTCCCTTTTTTGTCGAGGTGGCACGGCAGCTCAAGTACGAGGACCCCGGCCGGCTGATCGTCTTCGGCGGCCCCTCGGCGCGGCCAAGCATGATGAGCCTCGCGCCGTTCAGCCAGGCCCGCGCCTGGGTGGACGTGCTGGCGATCAACGACGGCGAGCGCACCTTTATCGATATCGTTGCCGCGGCTGATCGCAGTGCCCGGGCGCTGATGGCCATACAAGGCATCGCACTGCCGGCGCTCGAGGGCTGGATGGATACGCCCAGCCGGCCGGCCGTGGATTTGAACGAAATGCCGTCCCCGTACGAACTCGATCTCGTGCCGCAGGGCGGCCTCGGCGTGCTGCAGACCTACCGCGGCTGTCCGTTCACGTGTTCTTTTTGTGAGTGGGGGGTGCTCGAGTCACCCAAGCGCGTGCGCGGCGCCGGCGAATTGCGCCGGGAGTTTGCGGGCATGGAACGTCAGGGTGTGCACGGGGCGCTGCTGGTGGACGCCGGCCTGAACCTGAATGCGCATGCGTTCAAGAACCTGCGGGAGGCTGTCCAGACGCACGGCTTTTTTCAGGAGCGAACGCTGATTTGCGAGGTTTATCCGGCCAAAGTGCGGCAGGAACACATCGACTTCCTCGGCTCGATCGGCCAGTCGCTGGTCGGCATCGGCCTGCAGTCGTTTGACAACGAGGTGCTCGCCCATGTCGAGCGTTCTTATGATGAAGCGCGGTTTGAGCAGACCTTCGGGCAATTGACCGAGGTCGCAGGCGTCGCGGTGGAAATCATCATGGGGCTGCCCGGCGACACACCGGAGAATTTTCGCCGCAGTTTTGAGCGTGCGCGGCGCATGCCCTGCGCGCTGCGGGTGTACCACTGCGTGGTGCTGCCCTCGGCGCTGATGGTGCGGGCGCCGGCCGGCTACAACATGGACTACGATCTGGTGACATTGAAGATGCGCTCGTGTCTTGGCTGGTCGGAACAGGCGCTGCAGGCCGAATGTGATCACGTGACCCGATGCGCAGAACGCGAGGGCGGGCATAGCGGGCAATTTTTCTGGATATTTCCCCCGCCGGTGCGCACGCTGCTCGGGTAGTGGCGTAGCCGATAGTGCGCAGCGGGCGCGGTAAAGGTGACAAAGTAGTCACCTGAATCGACTGGAAATGACCGGCCAGTGGGCATTATTTGAAATGAAAGTCATGAATTTCATGCTTTCAAGAGGCTGGTAAGATGTTGTCCCGGATCAAACTCGGACGCCTCCGATGAAACCGCTTGTCACGCATGCACGCTATGCCTATTCGCCGATCAACCGTCGTCCGGATTACGCCTGGCCGGACAAAAAACGGCTCGCGGTCTACGTCGGCGTCAATCTTGAGCATTTCGAATTCGGCCAGGGACTGGGCGCCAGGCTGGCGCCCAGCGCCGAGCCCGACGTCCTAAATTATGCGTGGCGTGACTACGGCAACCGGGTTGGCGCCTGGCGCCTGCTTGAGCTTTGCGATGCGCTGCGGCTGCCGCTGGCGGTGCTGGCAAACACCGCCATCTACGACTATTGCCCCGAGCTGATGGCGGCGCATCGCGCGCGCGGCGACGAGGTCGTCGGCCACGGCCATACCAACTCTGAACGCCAGAGCGACATGAATGAGGAAGGTGAATTGGCGATGATCAAGGCCTGCATGGCGCGCATCGAGCAGGAGGAGGGCGTCAAGCCGCGCGGCTGGCTGTCGCCCTGGATTGCCGAATCGCGCGCCACGCCCGATTTGCTCAAGGCCGCCGGATTCGATTACACGCTCAACTGGTGCCATGACGACCAGCCGCTGCCATTCAAAACGCGGCATGGTGAATTCTGGTCGGTACCCTATCCGCAGGAGATCAACGACATCCCGGCGGTGATTGCGCGGCAGAATTCGGCGTCCGAGTTTGCCGACATGATCATCGGCTGCTTTGACGAGATGGCGGTGCAAAGCGCGGGTCAGCCTCTGGTAATGGGCATCGCGCTGCACCCCTACATCGTCGGCCAGCCCCACCGTTTGCGTGAGTTGCGTCGTGCGTTGCAACATATCGCGGCGGACGGAAGGGCCTGGTTTACCCGGCCCGGCGCAATACTGGATCATGTTAAATCCGTGGTGCCGGGCTGACCGGGGCGGCAAATACACCGCATTGCGAAGCTGCATGTGAGTCCCTGTGTGACCGGGCTGTTACGCACCGGGACGAGGTGTACAATGAACGCGATATTTTCCGCATTCGATAATCATCCGGGCCAAAGAAACCATGGATTTTTTACTCTCCCCCCAGCAGTTCTGGATTCCCCTGCTGCAAATTATCGGCATCAATATCGTGCTCTCCGGTGACAACGCCGTGGTCATCGCGCTTGCCGCGCGGTCGCTGCCGCCGCAGCAGCAGAAAAAGGCCATTGCCTGGGGTGCGGGCGCCGCGATCGGCATGCGTATCGTGCTGACGATGTTTGCCGTGGTGCTGCTTACGCTGCCCTACCTGAAGCTGATCGGCGCGGTGCTGCTCATCTGGATCGGCATCCAGTTGTTGCTGCCCGATGATGGTGACGAGAACATCCAATCGCACAGCAACCTCATCGCAGCCATCAAGACCATTCTGATCGCCGACCTGGTGATGAGCCTTGACAACGTCATCGGTGTTGCCGCCGCAGCCAAGGGCAGCGTGTTGTTGTTGATCATCGGTCTGGCGGTAAGCATACCGCTGGTGATCTTTGGGGCGACGATGTTGCTCAAGTTGATGGAGCGCTTCCCCGTCATCATCACCATCGGTGGCGGCCTGCTCGGCTATGTCGCGGGTGAAATGGCGGTTACCGACCCGGCCGTCAAGGACTGGGTGGACACCAACATGCCGTTTCTGCATGAGGTGGCCGCGGTCGCCGGAGTGGCGATTGTGCTGGTTGTCGGCAAACTTCTGGCGAAGCGGCAACTCGCGCAAGCACAAACCGGCGAAGTCAGGTCGGAGGCCTGACGCCTCAGGCTTGGCGCGCGCAAGTTTGATTTGTTGACGCAGGTCAAGTTTTTTGGCCGACCGGCGCGACACAATGCGTCGGAACTGACCAAAGCGGTGAAGAGGTCTGGCGCCGCTTGGCAGAACTTAGAACGTTTGTTTCGTTTCCTGCTGCAGTCAAACCCGGGTAGTCAACACCGCTCGCCCGTCAATACGGTATCCAAGGAGGAACACCATGCAAACCCGCAATCGCAACAGCAATCGCTTTGCCCTGCGAAACATTTGTGTCATTGCTGCCGGTGTCGTCGGCCTGCTGGGTGTAGGCACCGCGCATGCCTGGGAGCCGACCAAGACGGTCGAGTTCATCGTTCCGGCCGGAACCGGCGGTGGGGCAGACCAGATGGCCCGATTCGTCCAGGGCATCGTCACCAAGCATAACCTGATGAAGCAGTCCATGGTGGTGCTCAACAAGGGCGGTGGCGCCGGAGCCGAGGGTTTTCTTGAGGTCAAGGGCGCTAAAGGCGATCCGCACAAGATCATCATCACGCTATCCAACCTCTTCACCACGCCCCTTGCTACCGGAGTGCCGTTCAACTGGCGTGACCTCACTCCGGTGCAGATGCTGGCGCTCGACCAGTTCGTGCTGTGGGTCAATGCCGAATCGCCTTACAAGACCGCCAAAGAGTATGTCGATGCGGTGAAAAAAGCCGGTCCGAGCAAAATGAAGATGGGCGGCACCGGGTCAAAGCAGGAAGACCAGATCATCACCGTTGCGCTGGAGAAGCAGACCGGTACCAAATTCATCTATATTCCGTTCCGTGGCGGCGGCGATGTAGCGGTGCAGCTTGTCGGCAAGCACATTGATTCGACGGTGAACAATCCAATAGAAGCGGTGGCGCAATGGCGTGCCGGGCAGTTGCGTCCCCTTTGCGTATTCGACAGCGTACGTCTGCCCTACAAGGCGAAGGTGACGAAAGACATGGCCTGGGGCGACATTCCCACCTGCAAGCAGTCCGGCGTCGACGTCGACTACGTGATGCTGCGCGGCATATTCATGGCCGGCGGGGTCAGCGATGACCAGCGCCAGTTCTATATCAATCTTTTCAAGAAGGTTCATGACACGCCCGAGTGGAAGGAATTCATGGAAAAGGGCGCATTCAATACAACCTTTATCAATGGCAAGCCTTACGCAGACTGGGTGGCCAAGGAGGAGGCGCGTCACCTGATGCTGATGAAGGACGCCGGGTTTCTGGCGGGCAAGTGACTTGGTGACCGTCCCGGCGCTCGGGACGGTCATTTTTGAACACACCGGCGGCTAGACCGGGTCAGGGAGGGACAGATGGCGCAGCAGGAAGACCCGTCGGCGGTGTCGAGCAGGGCGATTGAGATTGTGGTCGCCGCGACTATCTTCGTGTTTGGTGCTGTCGTGATTTATGACAGCATCCGCCTCGGCATCAGTTGGGGGGACGAAGGGCCGAAAGCCGGCTATTTCCCCTTCTATATCGGTCTGATGCTGTGCTT
Organism: uncultured Bordetella sp.; assembly: GCA_964385505.1. GTDB lineage: Bacteria > Pseudomonadota > Gammaproteobacteria > Burkholderiales > SG8-39 > CAITSH01. The sequence goes on along the minus strand of CAYLPI010000114.1, from coordinate 1,661 downwards.
TTCCAGTGTGGTGACGCTGGTGCGAGCGGCCCGCACCGCAGGGAGCGAGTCCTTTGTTGCCCGCGGCCAGCTCAAGCTGGTGATGTCAGTGCTCGTTCCCACGACCGTCTACGTCGGCGTGATCGCTTTCCTCGGGATTTACGTCGCCTCCATCATCTACATCGCGTTCTTCATGTGGTGGCTGGGAAAGTACAAGTGGCTGACCATCGTGCCGGTTGCCCTCGGCGTGAATGTGGCGTTCTTCCTGATGTTTGAAATCTGGTTCAAGGTGCCTCTGCCCAAGGGGCCGCTTGAAACCATGTTTGGCCTGGCCTGAGGACGCGGCGATGGATGAAATCAACTCCCTCATGCACGGCTTCAGCGTTGCGCTGTCGCCCTTCAATGTCCTGCTGATGTTTGTCGGTGTGGTCCTCGGGGTGATCATCGGGGTCCTGCCGGGGCTTGGAGGCGCCAACGGCGTGGCCATCCTGCTGCCGCTTACCTTCAGCATGTCGCCCACCTCCGCCATCATCATGCTCTCGTGCATTTATTGGGGGGCTTTGTTCGGCGGCGCGATCACCTCCATCCTGTTCAACATTCCGGGTGAGCCCTGGTCCGTTGCGACCACGTTTGACGGCTATCCGCTTGCCCAAAAGGGGCGTGCCGGCGCCGCGCTGACGACCGCCTTTACCTCTTCGTTCGTGGGTGCGCTGGTGGCCGTGGTGATGATCACCTTCCTTTCACCTGTGGTCGCCAAATTTGCGCTCAAATTCGGACCGGCGGAATTTTTCTCGGTGTACCTGCTGACCTTCTGTGCCTTTGTCGGCATGGCCAAGGGCTCGGCCATCAAGACCATCGCCTCGATGATGATAGGTTTTGCACTGGCGGCGGTGGGGCTGGATACGGTGACCGGGCAACTGCGGCTGACATTCGGTTTCACAGAAATGCTCAAGGGTTTTGACTTCCTTATCGCGGTTATCGGCTTGTTCGGAATCGGCGAAATCCTGCAGACCCTGGAGGAGGGGCTGGCATTCAAGGGCAAGCAGGCCAAGATCAACACCAAGGTCGTGATCGAGACATGGAAGGAGCTGCCGCGCTACTGGGCGACGTCCCTGCGTAGTTCGGTGGTGGGATGTTTCATGGGTATCGTGCCCGGCGGGGCGACACCGGCCTCGTTCATGAGCTACGGGGTGGCCAAGCGGTTCTCGAAGGACGGGGCGAAATTTGGCCAAGGCCAGGTTGAGGGCATTGTCGCGCCGGAAACAGCGGCGCACGCCGCCGGTACCGCGGCGCTGCTGCCGATGCTGACTCTTGGTGTTCCCGGTTCACCCACCGCGGCGGTACTGCTCGGCGGCCTTCTGATCTGGGGCCTGCAACCCGGCCCGTTGCTGTTTGTCGAGCAAAAAGACTTTGTCTGGGGCCTGATCGCGAGCATGTACCTGGGCAACATCGTCGGCCTCATCGTGGTACTGACCTGCGTGCCCTTGTTTGCCGCCATCCTGCGCATTCCGTTCTCGATTATCGCGCCGGTGATTCTGGTGATCTGCGCCATTGGCGCCTACACCGTGCATAGCTCCATGTTCGATGTGTGGCTGATGCTGGCCTTCGGCGTCGTCGGCTATGTTTTCAAGAAACTCGATTATCCGCTGGCGCCGCTGGTGCTCGCACTGGTTCTGGGTGAT
>CAYLPI010000113.1:10616-12208 GCA_964385505.1 uncultured Bordetella sp. | reverse complement strand
CGCGCCCGCGTCCTCTCTTTCATTGCGCAGCAAATATTCCGTGTTGCCGGCGCGCGATGAAATTATCACCACCGAACACGTCCGCAACCTGATGGATCAAGAGGGCATTTGAGTAGGGGCCGTGGCACTCGCTTGCTGCTGGACGTGAACGTCTGGATCGCGCTATTGGACGATGCGCACGTCCACAATGCTGAAGCGCTGCTCCTGTTTCAAGAGCCCGGTCTCAAGATCGCTACTTGTCCTTTGGTGGAAAACGGCGTTCTTCGCGTCCTTAACCTGCCCGGCTACAGCCCGTATGGGCCGGCAGGGTTCGAAGCGGTGCGTGCCAAGATGGCGCTGGCCTGTGAGGATGTCGATCACGTATTCTGGGCCGACGACATTAGTTTGCGCACTGATGGGCTGGTGAACTGGAGTCGCGTGTTCGGACACAGCCAGATCACGGATCTTTATCTGCTGACGCTGGCTGTGGCGCACAAAGGCGCACTAGCGACTTTCGATCACAGGGTTGCGTTGAACGCTGCAGTCGGAGCAGAAAAGCGGCATTTGCTGCTTTTGTAGTGTCGCGTGTTGACGCCGGCCCCGTGTTGACGCCGGCCCCGTGTTGACGCCGACCCCGTGTCAACGCCGACCTCGAATTGACCGCACCCCCCTTGTGCCGTTTGAATTTTACCCACGCCCCACCGCCCGCACCTCCCAAGTGACGGGAACCGCCGGCCGACAGACCGGCGCATCGCCGTGTTTGATTGACGCTTTCAGGTGCCCGGCCAGCGGCTTGTCGAACTTTCCAATGTGGACGATGGCGCGATTGACAGCACCGCGAAACGCATCCCGAACATTCTTGCGCTTGTCGCCGGTCTTCCGGAGCCGGCCCCCTTTCCCAACGGCGCCTGTGATGGCATCCACCATTTGGGCCATTTCATTCTCGATCGCCTGAATGCGTTCGTGCGCACCGATCTCCTCAGCTTCTGCCTTCTTATATGCTGCGCGCGCCAATGTCCCTTGCAAAGATGAGCTACGACGCGGCCACCGGCAGCGTCATCTACCGCCCGAATATGCACCCCGGGCTGAAGAGGAACTTTCAGGTGATGCCTGGGGCGCAGTTGACCTGCCTGGAAACGCCAGCCGATGCCTGACGACTGCCCCTTTTGCACCCTTACCCAACGCCGCATCGTTGCCTCTAACGATCTGACCGCCGCCATACGCAACGCATACCCGGTCTCGGCCGGCCACACGCTCATCGTGCCCAGGCGCCACATCGGATCATTCTTTGCCATCAGCGCCGAAGAGCGCGACGCCATGCTCGGCTTGCTTGACGCCGCCAAGGCCGCGCTTGATGCCGAGTTTCACCCCGACGGCTACAACATCGGCATCAACGACGGCGCGGCCGCCGGCCAAACGGTACCGCACGTACATCTGCACATCATTCCGCGTTATGCGGGCGACCGGCCGGACCCGCGCGGCGGTGTGCGCTGGATACTGCCCGACAAGGCAAAGTACTGGCCATGAATCGCAAAGAAATCCTCGCCGCATTCAACCGTATGCGCGTCTGGCAGCAAGGCGACAAGCGCGCGGTGCACAAGCCCCTGCTGGTG
>CAYLPI010000113.1:0-10516 GCA_964385505.1 uncultured Bordetella sp. | reverse complement strand
GTTGAGTTTGCCGACATTGAAGGCAAGCTTGGCAGCCTGCTGCGTGAGTTCGGCCCACCGGGTTCGTCGGCGTCGCGGCACCATCCCTTCTGGCATCTCAGAACCGACGGCCTGTGGCAGCTTGCCGGCCCCGACGCCATCCTCATGCGTCCTCCCGCTGCAACACCCGGTATCACCTAGCTACGCCAAGGCCACGTCAGCGGCGGCTTTCCCGAACCCCTGCGCCTCGCGCTTGCCGGCGATCCGGCACTGGTTGCCGAAATCGCCAGCCGTATCATGGGCGCGCACTTCCCCGAGAGCATCCGGCAGGATGTACTCGACGCCGTTGGTCTGAGTCTGGACGTGGAGGCCGCCACCACAGATAACAGCACGACCACGACAACCGGGCGCCGTCGCGACCCGGCTTTTCGCGCCAAAGTATTACTCGCCTACGAATACCGTTGCTGCGTGTGCGGACACGACCTGCGCCTCGGCGACAACGTCATCGGCCTCGAAGCTGCGCATATCAAGTGGTTCCAGGCGCATGGGCCGGACGTGGTGCCCAACGGCCTTGCGCTGTGCGCGCTGCATCACAAGATTTTCGACCTTGGCGCCTTCACTGTTCTGCCGGGCAATCACCAGATCGTATTCAGCCGCCACCTTGTGGGCGGCAACGACACCAAGGCGAAGTTATTGGCCCACCATGGTGCGAGTTTGATCGCGCCGCAGAGCAAAGACTACCTGCCCAATCCGGAGTTTCCGGCGTGGCATCGGCAAGAAGTTTTTAAGAAGCCGGGGCGGGAGTAGGGGATTGGTGCGGTATTTCGAGCGCGCGGGTTGAAAGCACGGCCTTCAGTTTGTCGGCTGGTTTAGCCAGCGGACTTTCAAACAGAATGGACACAAGAATAAATGTTACGTCGCGTCTGACTGGCGCTGCATCCGGCGCAGTGCTTTCTGGTGAGGCTGGCTCTCGCCAGTTTCTTCCTGTTGCTGATCGGCTGGAAAGCCGCGCCAGCTGGACGTTTCCAGCGTATGCCCCTCGCGTCCGTCATTCCAGGGCCGCGCAGCGGAACCGGGAATCCAGGGGGTTGTGATCCTATAAAGAACCTTCAAAGTCCCGCCGGCCGATAACCCGCGGCGAGAGCGCTAACATTCGACCGCGGTGTAATCACCGATACCGTGATGCCGTGCGGCCGTGGCTGTGCTTGAAGATAACCTTCCGGACTCCAGGGGAGTATCTGATTGCCGAGAATGAACCCGGCTTTTTGGTTGTCGCCACCTGGCATGACAATAAGCGCTCCGTCCGGAAGCGGCCCGACGTCCGCCTCAAAAAGACGCTTTCGCCTTGCCTCATCCAAACGCTCGCGGTGCAGGCACTCGTCAAGGTGGGTGGTGGCCCAGGCGCCCGCGGGGACCCGCCGGATTGCCCTTTTTCCACGCCTCAACGAACGCCGTGAATCGCGGTCTTGAGCAGGTGGCGCAGGGCCGGTGCCCCGCTGCGAGCGCCGTGGCCTCATCCAGAAAAAACAATTCGGTGTATTCACCCGGGTTCATCACGCTTCGCTTGATGCCCTTGAAGGCGAGTTGGCAGGAAATCCACGCCTTGCGCTGGAATTGCCTGACGATGTGTCGCGCACCGTCATGCAGGCAGCCGCGATTGCCCATCAATGTCCCGCGCGCGGAGGTGGCAATGATTTCCCCGAACGGGGTAACGCGGTTTTGCAGTGGGCTCATTGCTTTTAGTAACCCCGGATTAAATGAGTATTTACCGAGGTATGCGCCGAATCAACCGGCTGGAAACCCGCGCCAGATGGACGTTTCCAGCCATCGCCACATTGAATTAGCACGTCCCCTCCCCCTACTTCAACTCCGTATATTTCTTGCTCGACCCACGCGCCTTATCAACCGGATACTTCCCGGCGTTCTTCACCATCTTTAGATTCGCCGCATCAATCAGATCGACATCAAGTTTGTCAGCAAGGCGAATCAGGTAAAGCAGCACGTCGGCCATCTCCTCTCCAACCTTATGCAATTGCTCCGGAGGCAGGCACTTGGAGTCTTCTTCGCTGATCCACTGAAAGTGTTCCAGCAGTTCTGCAGCTTCGACGCTAAGGGCTGCCGCTAGATTCTTGGGAGAATGAAATTGATCCCAGTCGCGATCGGTCGCGAAGCGGCGGAGTTGATCTCTGAGGCCTTCTAGTCGAGTCACTTCTGGTCGATGTCCCTTTTTATTCATCGGATTAACGTGATTTCATTCAAATTAGCCGTTAAGTACTGGAATACCAATGTCTGCAAGATATTTGAAGGTGGAATCGTAGTAAGCAGGCGTTCGCGTCAAATCCGACTCCTCACCGTTGGGAACGAAAATCACCATTCCTTGCCTCGCGCGGGTCATCAAAACTCGATATGCATTCACAAGATATTTTTGGCGTTCCGTTTTTCGAACATTTGTCCATTTGCTGCCGACAAAAGAATGGTACTGCCAATCGTTGTTCGCGAATCGGAGATCGGCGTCCCAAGTCATGCAGACCCAATCAAGCTCAAGTCCCTGTATTTGGAATTCAGTGGCCGCGTCTTCCAGATAAAAACTTGATCTCGTATCTTCCGCATCATTCAAAAACCAATGAATTGGATCGATCTCGACGCGTATGTCAATTGCGTGCGGCTTAAGGCGTTGCGCTCCAGACGAGGCCACCAAACCGAAGCGCTCGTTACCGCGAGCATATTTACGGATCCATTCTTTTGCCAGCGTCAAATCACGCGTTAGCGCGATTGGGTAACGTGCAGATATGGATTTCAGAAGCTTTTGGGCTTCTGATGTTTCGCAGTCTAGGATTGCTTTTACGAAAGAGGACACCTTTTCTGCTCGGAATGACCTCATCGAGACCGCGAGATGGAGGCCCTGATCTTGTACGACGTTGGCGCGCCCCTTGAGCGTATCTAACGCGTGCCCAGCGGCGTATTCGCTATCAGTGAGGTCTGGCGACACGTATACGTGCCACGAACTGAACGTGGTTTTGACTGCGTCCAGCCATGCAGAAATGCCAGCTTCTCCACGGTTAATTTCTTGCCCTCCGCCGACTAGACAAACTACGACGGCCCAGTCGTCGTGTCGGTTTAGGTATGAGATCAGAAATTCAGGTTCGGATTGATCGAAGCCGGGACGTTTCTTTTTCCGTCGCATGAAATCCGAGGTCATCTCACGATCCCAAGCCCGTTGGGCTTCGTCGAAGATGACAACATGATCACTTGGAGGGGTTTCTTCGTTTTGTAACCCAGCATCGCGAAAATGATGCACGTTTTGGATGAAGGCTTTCACCTTTTGGGCGACGTCGCCCTTGCGGACTTTAATTTTTTGGAGTTTTAGCCGAGAAACTTCATCTCGAGTCAGTGCTTCCGTTAGAACCTTAACCAACGGACCATTGCCAGATAGAAATACCGCGTGTGTGGCTTTCTCGTCTCGCTTTTGGGTGGCGATGTTTAGTCCAACCAATGTTTTTCCGGCGCCGGGCACTCCTGTGACAAAAACAATAAATTTTTTTCTGTTTTTCTTGGCTTCCTCAACAAGCTCGGCAATTCGACGTGAAGTGATCTTTAAATTGCGCGCACCAGCATCGTGACGTGCAATCGCATCGACCGAATGTTGCGAGTAAAGCCTCTGCGCAGCTTCGATAATGGTAGGGGTGGGGTGATACGGTGCGTTGCCCCATAACTTTGCATCGATGGCTGGGCCGATCGCTTTCGACAGGGCTACTTTGATCAGCGTGGCTAATCCACCTGAATTGCACCGCGCCGGAGGCATAACGTTGTCGGCGTGCGGGGAAGGCATTTCGGTGTCGGACTGATTAGAATCGGTCGCTACAAGTATGGGAAATATGGAGGCGTCGTGACTTGCTTTATGGAAGTTCTTAAGGTCAAGCGCGTAGTCCCATACCTGATTTATTCCATCACGCTTGAAGGTCCTTTCGCCGACCTTAAATTCGATGATGAAAATCGCGGGTCCGATGATTAACACTGTATCAATGCGGCTGCCGATTCGCGGTACGTTGAATTCAAGAAAAATCCGTCCCTCAGTATTCACGAGAGCTGGCTTCAAGACTTCAATCTGTATCACCCAAGCGTCACGCTGGCTTGGGTCAATCGAGAAGGCGCTATTTGCCGCGATCGTCCCGAGAATTTCGTCTGGCGATGTGGCGATGAAGCTGGCTATGTCCGCCGCGTAATACGCAGTAGAAACCGTATCGGACTGAGTAGCATTTAACGCCCGCGTTGTTATGGATACGTTCACCGGCTATTTCTTGGGGGCGTGGAAGGTACACGGTCAAGCGCGGCGGTGTCGATCATGCGAGTCACTTGGTCCCCGGCAGTGCTGTTGTTGGTCATGTTCTTGGCATGGATTGTTTGGGGAGCAGGATAGCATTGACGGACGCGATTTTAGAGGGGCACGCCATATGCTTTGGTCGAGAGCTACCCCCATGGATTCCCTGTGCCGCGCCGTAGGCGCAATGTAAGGGCGGGTGTCGTCTTCGGCGATCAGCCGCTTGATGGCGTCAAAGACGGTGGCGAACTGCTCGTCATAGCGGCTCTCCAGCGCCTCGACCCGCTTGGCGAGGTCGCGGTTGGAATCCATCAGGCGCCGCAGTTGCACGAAGGTGCGCATGATGGCGATGTTGACCTCAACCGCACGCGCCGAGCGCAGCACGCAGGAGAGCATGGCTACGCCCTGTTCGGTGAAAGCGTAGGGGAGAGCGCGGTTGGGGCCGCCACGGTTTGAAATCACAATTTGTGATTTCAAACGCCGGAACTCCTCGTCCGTGAGCTGAAACATGAAGTCGTCAGGGAAGCGTCCGATGTTGCGGCTTACCGACTTGGTTGAGGGCGCTGACCGAGACCCCGTAAAGCTCTGCCAGGTGCTGGCTCAGAAGAATTTTATCTGCGCGCAGCACGAAGATCAGCGTTGCGAGGTTCTCGGATTTGGGCGTGTGTTTTGGGGTGACTGTCGGCATGGCTGCGTTCTCCTCATCCGTCGTTCAAGGTGCGAGCGGACGGAAAGTAATACTTGCGCAGTTTTTCGGGGGCCGTCTGCAAGGCAGGGGGATGATGGCCAGCCGACTCGCTCAGCGTGAGTAGGATTTTATAGAGCCGTTGGCTGGAAAGCCCCTTGCAGGGCGCACTCCGGGCGGTAGGCCGGAGCCGTTCGAGGGGCGTCGGGCGGGCTCGGCGAAACCCCCGCCTCACCGCTGGATGGGCGTTTCCAGTCGATGGGGGTTTTTTCCGCGGTCACGGATTGTGATCCTTTTGGCCGGACGCGGGCGGTGCAGTCGCCGCGAACAGTTGAAAATTTGATATATTATTGATATCACCTGTCCAATGTTCCGGAGCCCCCGCCATGGCAACCCGATCGGCAAGCAAGGCTGTAAAGAGCACCAAACCCGCCAGTGCCGTGTTGTTGCGTTATCGCGACGCTGACACGGCCTTTGGTGTGTCGCGCGGCACGGCTACGCAATTGGCCGAGACCCTTGGCCTTTCCGAGACGCAGGTGATCCACGTGGCCCTGGCGCAGTTTGCGCGCCAGACGCTGCCCGGCTACGAGATCGACAACGGGCCGCTCACCAAGGCGCAGCAAAAGGCCATTGAGCGGCTGGTGCCGCAGGGCCGCATGAAGGTCACCAAGAGCCTGTTCTGAGCGGGGCACGCCTTGCGCGCTTTTGATTTGCCTGAGCCCGGGGATTTCGTCTACTGCCGGTTTCCGCACACGGGTCTGCCCGGCCCCGGGCCCAAACTGCGGCCGGCGCTGGTGTTGCAGGTCGGCGATATTGATGGCGAGCCGTTTGTTCGCGTCGCTTACGGCACATCGCAAAAGACCGATCGTTTGCATGCAGGCGAGCTCCTTATGTCCGGGGAGGACGGTGCCGCCTACGCGCTATCGGGGTTGGCGTATCCGACCAAATTTGATCTGGGGCGGGTTGTCGAGCTGCCTTACAACGACATCTGGTTCGGCGTGCCCCCGCGTGCGCCGTTTGGCCAGACGCCGAAGTTGGGTGTGCTGCACCCGAACCTGATGCGCCGCGCCAAGGCGGCGTTTGTGGCGGCCAGGCGGGGGTAGTCCGGCCGCTCAGGCCGCCAGCGGCTCTATCGACGCGGCGATCTCGGTTTTCAATGCCGCGCGGGCGGCACGCAGGTCGAAGTCTTGTTGCAGGTTCAGCCACAACTCGGCCGAGGTGCCGAAGTAGCGCCCCAGCCTGAGGGCGGTGTCGGCGGTGATGGCGCGCTGACCCTTGATGATGGCGCCGATGCGGTTGGCCGGCACGTGCAATGCGGTGGCCAGGGCGTTGGCAGACAGCGCATGCGGTTCCATGAACTCGATCAGCAGGAATTGCCCCGGGTGGGTGTTGCGCAGGCGTTTGCGCGGCCGTGCGACCACATCCGAAAAATCGGTGGCTGCAAGGTCTTGCATGCGAATGCTCATCGGCCGCTCCTTCAGTGGTAATCGGCTATCTCGACATCGTGCGCGTGGCCCGCTTCGAAGGCGAAGCAGATGCGCCATTGGTCGTTGATCCGGATGCGCCATTGTCCGCGCCGGTCGTGCTTGAGTTTCTCAAGCCGGTTCGATGGCGGAACGCGCAGGTCTTCAAGGCTGGTTGCCGCGTGCAGCAGGCGCAGCTTGTCGAGCGCGCGTTGTGCAATCGCCGGCGGCAGACCTTTCACAACAAGGCCGGAAAACAACGCTGCTGTGCGCTTGTCTTTGAAGCTCAGGATCACCCGGGCAGTGTATTACGCGACGCGTACAAGGTCAAGATAAGGGTGGGGCGCGCCCTTCAATGCTTCGACCCGGTTCGACATCAGTGCGACCGGAGGAAATGTCATTCCGAGCGCAGCGAGGAATCTGCTTCTTGTGGGTGGTGGAGGGCAAGTCAACAGCAGATTCCTCGCTGGGCTCGGAATGACAGGTTGTTGGGCGGGGATTGCGCGGTGCCGTCGGCTGGGAATCCCCTTGCAGAGCGCACTCCGGCCGGAAGGCCGGAGCCGTTCAACGGGCGCCGGGCAGGCTCGGCGAAACCCCCGCCTCACCGCCGATTGGCGCTTTACGGGCGGTGGACGCCGGTTTCAACGTCACGGCGGCAGAGTGCCGGCCAAATGAAAGCTTATGGTTCGGCTAATCGAAAGGATAGTGCGGTTTCCGGCCGGGTTGAAACCGCAGTCGTGACCGTATCGCGACAAGCCTGAACGAAGATTATCGCGCTGCAGGCTCAGGATATGAGCCTGCGGCGCGTCGTGCGCTCAGTCCTCCTCTTCGGCGACCTTTTTCGGCACGGCGGCGCGCACTTCGCGGCGCAGCAGTGCGTCGAAATCCGGATAAAAGGCCGAGTTGCCGCTGAAGAACCCGAGCATCGCCTCGAGGTCGTCCCCGTAGTTCATCTGCAACACCCCGAGCAGCGGCCACGCTTCGGTGAAAAAGCGGTGCAGCTCACCGAGCGTGAGCGGGTTTTTGGAGGTGCGCTTGGCCGTGCCGCGCAGCGTGTCGCCGTTGTACTCATCGACCACGTGGTAGTGGATGCGGTCTTTGCCGCGGCGCGCGTAAAGGCTAGTCACATCGCCCGTCGTCGACTTGATGCTGATGCGCGCGATCTCGACCTCGGCCGGATCAAGGTCGGGCAGGTATTCCCCGCCCATGAACATCGGGTGCAGCCGGCCGATGGCCTGGCGGTCTTCTTGCGAGAGCGCAGACTGGGTGAGGAACTCGCCCGCCTCCCTGATCCTGCCGGCAGCGATAAGTGCTTTTAGCGCCGCCTTGCGCTGTGCGCCCTTGACGCGGGACAACAGATGTTGCTCAAGGCCGAGGGGCCAGAAATACGTGGCCGGACGAAAGCCGGTGTCGATGCCGTCGTTGCTGGATATACGCATGGTAGTGCTCCTGTTTAGCGACAGTGCCAGGGCGGCGGGGGTCGCAAGTTGGAAATAAATTCCCCGGCCCGTTTGGAGTTGCCTCCGGGTGGGCCGGCCCTTGTAATGCGTGTGGTGCTCAGTGGGGCAGTTGTCCGGCCGCTTTGGCCTTGTCTGCCTCGCGCTGCGCACCGGCCTGCTCGGTAAATTCGGTTAGATAGCCGCCGAAGCGGTGCAACATATCGCCTGCCGCCATCGGCCCCCATTGGTGCGCCACCGCCGCGAGTTTCCAGGCGAGAACGTCGACAAATACAACGAGCCCGTCGTTTTCGGTGGCATCGGCAGACAGGGCGTTCATCGCCTCGACGTAGCGGCGCTCAAGCTCTTTTGCCGGCACCTTTTGTTGCGGGTCTGGCGTTGCGCCCCTGGGTGCGCTGTCGTTTTGCGCCGATTGGTTCGCGGTGCGGCCCTCGGCGGGCTCGAGCACTTTTGCAAGAAACGTTTTGAAGTCTTTCATGGTGTTTCCCTTCGCCCCCTGAAAACTCACCGTCGGGCGGGCTCCCCGGGGAATGGGGGCCGCCAACGCTTTAGCAGAATTTGTGAGTCGCCCTGCAAGTTGTTGCTTAACTCGGCGACGGAATCCAATATGCACGCACTGTGGCTCATAGGGTGAGCTTGTGCCGGTCAATCTGGAGGTTTCAGGCGAGGCAGTTGACGGCTATTCGATCGGGCCGCAGAGAACGGGATTCCATGAGCTAATCGGCTGCAAAGCCGCGCCAGACAGCGCTTTGCGGGCAACAGGGCCTGTATGCAGGACGCTACTTACGCAGTGCTTTGGCGATCTTCCAGGACGCCTCTCCGGGCAGCCGGAACTCCCATTTAAAGGGTGAAAAGTCATTGGATTCCCGCTCCCCGATTCAGGCATTCGAGGACAGGTTTCGCGCGAATGACGGGCTTGTTCAGTGTTTCTCCAGACACCTGAACGCGGTCCTTCGACGCTTCGACGTGGTTCAGCGCCAGGGCGAACGGGAAGCCCGGTGCAAATGTCATTCCGAACGAAGTGAGGAATCTGCTTCTTGTGGAGGGCAAGTCAACAACAGATTCCTCGGTCGGAGCCTGCCCTGAGCGCAGTCGAAGGGCTCGGAATGACGACAGGGAGACCGGATCCCGGCCTTCGCCGGGATGACGACAGGGAGCATTGTTCAGTATTTCCCTAGGGTGTTTCCCAGAGTTGCCGGATTGGCACGGCATACATGCCGTCTCCGAAGGGTGCTGCCGCTTCGCCGTCGTATAGCACCACGCCTGCCTTGAATCGCTTGCCGGCGGCCTGTTTGAGTTTGTGCAGGCCGCGAAAGTCGGATGGCGTGACGGTGGACGATGCCTTGACGTCGATGCCGGCCAGTTCGCGGCCGCTACGCTCGAGAACGATATCGACCTCGGCGCCGTCCTTGTCGCGAAAATGATGAAACGCGACGGGCTCCTCCTCCCAGCCCGCCTGCCGGCGCAGTTCCTGAAAGACGAAGGTCTCGAGCAGTTGGCCGAGCAGCGTTCGATCCTCGGCAAGGGCTGCGGCGTCCACACCGAGCAGGGCGCAGGCGAGCCCGGTATCACCGAGGTGCAGTTTCGGCGTCTTGATGAGGCGGCTCAGGCGGTTGTTGTGCCAGGGCGGCAGTTCTTCGAGCAGGAACACTTGTGCCAGCAACATAACGTAGTCGCGTATGGTCGGCCGGCTCAACTGGAACGGGGCCGCGAGGTCAGCGACGTTGAGCAGGCGGGCGGTCTGGCCGGCTGCAAGCTTGAGCAGGCGGGGCAGCGCATCGGGGGCGCTGATGCGTGCAAGGTCGCGTATGTCGCGCTGTACCAGGGTTTCGATGTAATCGCGGTACCAGGCTGTGCGCCGGCGCGTTGTCGGACGCGCCAATGCGGCCGGATAGCCGCCGGCGGCAACGCGCTCGGCCAGTTCGCGGCCCAGCCGCGGCCTCGTGCGGGCCTTGAATCCGCCGGCGAAAAGCGTCTCAAGAAAGCGGCTGCGCTTGCGTGCGAGTTCCGCCTGCGCCAGAGGATGCAGGCGCAATATCTCCAGCCTTCCGGTCAGTGAGTCTGCCAGTCGTGGCACGCGCAATACATTGGCCGACCCGGTAAGAATGAAGCGCCCCGGACTGCGGTCGCGATCGACCGCCGCCTTGATTGACGCAAAGAGGGCCGGAACGCGCTGCACCTCATCGAGCACCGCCTTGCCCGGCAGATCGGCGACAAAGCCGGCCGGATCAGCCTGCGCCGATGCGCGCAACACTTCGTCATCAAAGCTCAGGTAGGCGTAGCCCGCGGCATCGCCCATCTGGCGCGCGAGCGTGGTTTTGCCGCATTGGCGGGGGCCGTGCACCAGCACCACCGGCGTATCGGCCAAGGCTTCGGCGAGCCGGGGGCGCATGAAGCGGGGGAGCAGGATCTGCTTAGCCATGGCGGCTGATTGTAAGGCAGAGTACCGGCCAATTGAAAGCTTATGCTTCGGCTAATTGAAAGGATACGGCGGTTTCCGGCTGGGTTGAAACCGCTGTCGTGGCCGCACCCGCAGCAACGATGAGGCCGTCGGCGGACCGGATCAATTCGGCGGCGCGGGTGAAGGGCGTGGTGGGCATGCGGGGTTGGGTGG
>CAYLPI010000112.1:0-12222 GCA_964385505.1 uncultured Bordetella sp. | reverse complement strand
CTACGTTTCCAGTTCATAGGGTATGTTTTAACCGGACACTAGTGATATCAGATGGCTTCCCCATTTTCGCGGTCTTGTTCTTCATCGGCCCCGCCCGCACGCACCCATTCATCCACTTCAGACAGCTGGAATTTCCACAGCCTGCCGATCTTGTGTGCAGGCAGGCCTTTGCGCTCGCGCCAGCGGTAGACGGTGTCTTTCACAACGCCCAAATGACGGGCGACATCGATGGCGGTGACCCACGGTTCGGCGTTCATGGCATTGGCGCTCAGCTTATGGCCTCAAAGTCGTTCAAAATCGTTACAAGTCTAACAGAGTGCTAGTTCGGTGGCTATCGAAACGACATATCTGCCCACAGTGTCCGTTTTTCCATTTCTGGGCGTCAAAAGCAGCTGAAAGCCGCGTCAGCGTTAGCTTTAACAAAGGTGCCGTTTTTGTGCGTCCGGGTGCAAACCAGTGAACTGTGCGCGCACTCAGGTTCGCACCTTAGGCGTTTGCCACCATCACACCCACGCCAGTGCTGCAGCGGTATTCGACGTACTGGCCCACACCATCGGGTGCAAACCGCAAACCCTGCAAACCTTGTTTTTTGGTCAGACGGTAGCGCGATGCCGCGCTGTCGCCTCCCGTATTGGAATCTCGCCAGGAAGGACCCCTTTCGCCTGTGCGAGACTCAGATGGTCTCGGGCTCCTGCATCCGCGCCGGGATGTCGCGTTGGCCGTGCAGCACGCGCCAGACATCAATGTGCTCTGGGCGCTCGACATAAAACACAAGGTGGGGATAGTGTGCCAGCGGCCAGAAACGCAGGCCGGGCAGGTTCAATTCGTGGGCATAGCGTGGCGATCCGGTCGCCGGATGGCGAGCGATGTGCGCATAAGCTTGCTCCAAGGCGTCAATGAAGCCGAACGCCGCTTGCTCTGCACCTTCGCTGAGATAGTAGGCAATCGCGTCATCAATGTCCCGGTTGGCCAGCTCACGCGGAACGACTGGCTTGGCCGTCACCCGCGAGCGCCTACCTTGGCCTCTTTACGCACCCGGTCACGCAGCCCTTCAAAGTAGGCCGGATCGGCCGGGGCTGCCGGTGCAGACGCCGCGCCCGCGAGCAGGAGACCGCGCAGGTGCAGGCGATCCTGATCCTTGCGAATCAGCTCACGCACGTACTCGCTGCTGGTGCCGTAGCTGCCTTGATTGACCTGCTCATCCACAAAAGACTTGAGCGTATCGGGTAGGGATATGTTCATTGTGCTCATAGCTCAAGCTTAGTCAGTTTGGCAAAATTTGGCAAGATTCATGTTTGTGTCTGACCGACCAGATCAACCAAGTCGAGTGAGATGAGCATTCCCAATGCTCACTCTCTCTTTAGAGAGCCCCCACCGGGAACCGGGAAAGCACCGTAGACACTGGGTTTCATCGTTCCCACCCCGTCGCCGGGAACGATAGCGACCGGGAACGATTCAACCCGCATGGAGTCTGGCTTCAATCGTTCCCAGAGTGGCATTCGTTCCCGATGGGAGCCGGGAAGCCGGGAACGATTGTGGCGGTCCGGGAACGATCACGCGCCGTCCTTCATTCCGGGCTGGGATCGGCTCAGATGCCCTTTGATGAACACGGCTTCGCCACGCGCGACCGGGCCATCCCGCACGTCCAGCCATTTGACCAGCTTCGAGCCCTCGGCCATCGCCATCACCAGTTCCTCACGGTCGAGCAGCATGCCCACCCACTCGGCCAACCGATGCTTGGCAATGCTATGGAAGGCTTCCGGTAGTTCATGCCGTCGCTCATAAACGCCGTTGCCGCCAGTCTTGGTGTAGGGCCGCCCCTCGACAGCGGCTCGGGCAATGGCGGTCTTGAGCGCGGGGTGCAAGTCCACGTCAGGTTGCCGGGCGCGAACCAGTTCATGGCTGCGATCTACCAATAGTCCCCGTGTGTCGCGCAGGAAGGTGGCGACCTTGAGATTGGCGCGACCGTTGGCCTTGACCACGCCGCCCATCACCACACGGCCACGCTCGAAGGACTCGCCCAGCGTTTTGCAGATGGTCTTGGCATCCATCTCCTTCGGGTTCCACAAGGCATAGACCGAGCGTACGCCATCGACCAACCCGCCTGTGCCACGAATGGCTTCACGTGCTTGCTCAGATGTGGAGGCCTCGCGCTTGGCAAAGTGGTGCGACACGATCACCGAGGCACCGGTACTGGCCGCCAGCGCAGCCAGACGCGAGCAAACGAACTGCGCGTTCTCCGGCACGTTCAGATCCAGCGCACACAGCGGTTGCAGCGGATCGAGGACGACCAGTATCAGCCCAGCCATCGATTTCAATTGCTGTTCCAGCGCGGCCCATGCGGTGGTGACGGACGGGCCGCGCGTTGCTGGATCGGGAGCAAACAGCGCGACGGCACCACCAGCATCGGGCAGCGGCAGCACGTATAGCCGTTCCGGAATCGGCCCCAGCGCATTGAGGCGATTATGAACTTCGATGGCATCGTCCTCGGCGGTGACGTAAATCGCCACGCCGTGACCGGTCAGCGTGCCACCGAACAGCATCGGCGCATTGAGCCACGAACCATCGAATGCCGACACCTCGCGCGACAGCGCCAGCAGCAGGAAGGACTTGCCGACGCCACCGCCAGCGGCAACCAGCGCGGCTTGCGCCAGCGGAAACACACCTTCGACCAACCAGCGCCGGGGTTTTGGTTCGCCGGTAAAGCGTTCGGCGGCGCGCCACTGGGTGACGTCGAATTGCTGGCTCTCTTTGCTGTTCGCTCGGATCGAGGCGGCAAGCAAGGCCACGACATCGAAACCTTCGGCCACAGCATCGGCGGCATCCCATTTCTTCGGTTTATCCATCGGCACCGTCACGCGTCGCACCTGAGCGCCGATGCTGCGCAATTTGACGATTACCGCATCGGCGTATTTCGCACCAGCCACATCGTGATCGGGCCAGACGGCGACGGCTTTGCCTGCCAGCGGCGACCAGTCGGTTTTGTCGATAGTGGTGGCTGCGCCACCCATTGCGGTAGTGGCGACGACGCCGACACGCATCAGGGCATCCGCGCATTTCTCACCCTCGACCAGCACCACCGCATTGACGGTGCTGACCGCTGGCAGGTTGTACAGCGGTCGTGGTTCCGGCATGCGCATTGAACGCGTCCTGACATCCCACGGTCGGTATTGCTTGCCGTTAGCTTTGTCGTAGCGATACACGCAGGCCAGCAGTTCACCATCGGCGCTCAGGTAGACCCACTTGCCGCTGTGCTGGCCGAGATCGTCATGGGTGATGCCGGAGTTGACGTTGCTTGCAGCGATGGGGCGTGGCACCGCCAGCCAGTTGCCCACGTCGTCCAACAAATCACCAAAGTTGCGCGACAATGTGAATCCGCGCGCGGCAGCCCACAGTGCCAGCACGTCGCCGGATTCGCCGGTGGCGAAGTCTATCCAGATTCCACGCTTGGCTCCCTCCAGTTCAATGACCAGACTGTCGCCGGGATCGCCCTGCAAGTTGCCGACCACAAAGTGCGATCCCTGGCGTTTGCCGTGCGGAAACAGATAAACGAGAACCACCTCCAGTCGATTCAGTAAGCGCGCACGCAATGCATCTTTGTCGTGATGCTGGACGTGGGCAAAGTCGGGCGCAAGGTCGACTGCATCGTTGAAATCGAAATAGGCGTGGGGCGGTTGAGCGGCAATTACAGGGGCGGCATCCGTCATTGTGTGTGCTCCTGGTCGAGCCGCGCCTTGAACCAACTGCCATCGGCGTGCACGCAATAGAACTCGCGGCCAGCACCACAGTATTTTTTATCCGGCACGATCCACAGCTTTTCTTGTTCGTCGTAGCGCCATTCGGTCTCACCGAACAGGCGGGCCAGCATCGATTCGATGCCGTTGCTGGCAATGGCCTGCTGCAGTTGTCGGGTGGTTCGCTGGCGCTGACGGCGCTCGCTGCGGTTCATCACGCCCACACCTCGGCGGCGGGTTGGTTGCCAGCGGTGCACCGACGGGTGCGCTTGAGCTCGTGCGCTTCGACTTCAGCCACCTGATACAGCACGCGGCCACCGAGTTTCAGGAACACCGGGCCGCTGCCGAGCATGCGCCAGCGCTCCAGTGTTTTTTCGCTCAAGCCCCAACGGGCGGCCAGTTGGCGTGGGGTGAGTAATTCCGGTTGAGGGACAGTATTCATGGCGATTTCTCCGATCAGTTCGGCATGCCCTTGGTGTCCATCACTGGGGCTCTGCGGCATGCGATGAGCGAGATTTTTCTCGGCTTTTCACCGGCGGGCAAGCATGTGAAATGGCCGAATTATCGAAAGCACGGACTCCGGGCGGCGGCATTGCTCTCTTTGGCCTAGGAATTCGGAAGGTGGCCGGTTAAAAGCCACTTTCACTGGCAAAAGTGGCCATGTGCCCGCTGTCGCCCTCAACTCCCTGATCGACCAAACCAGTCTCTGTTGTCACCATTTGACGGTGTGCAAACCAGTCGCTGTTTGCGTGATTCCGGCCCCTGACCCATCAACCCTTGGAGAACCCACGATGAAACTGAACCCCTTTCGCAAAAAGACGAGCGGCTACTATGACGCCATCAAGGCCAAGTTCGACGACACCCATCGCGAGCTTGATGCCACACAAAATGAACTGGCCAAAGCACAGGCTGAGTACCACAAGGAGAACACCAGTTACCAGCAGATCCGTGATGCGGCGAGCTGTTACGCCCTCAGTAACACCGAGAAGCAAAGCCGTCAGCACAAGGTCGTGTCCGAATGCTTCAACCGAGTTAACCAGCTGGAAAGCGACGTCAGCCAGATCCAGTCGCGACTGCAGCCGCTACGCCGGATCGTTGACGCGCCGCAGCGCTATGACGAAACCCAAGCAACACTGCTGCGTCTGGTTGATCAGCGCCAGATCCAGTCAGCCGAACACAACAAGACCGAAGCCTTGATCGCCAAGGTGGAGAAACGGGCGGCCGATGTCGAAAACCGAATGGCGGCAGAAACGAATGCCGCGTCCCGGCAGATGATCGACGCCGAAGGCGATTTCGTCGTTCCGGAGTCACTGACCCGGCTTGAAGTTGAATTGCGCCTGACCCATGCATCGATGGTTAATTTGCAGCAGCAGCACGAAGCGGTTGCCGTTCAGAACAAGGAATTGCCTGCACAGATCAGGGACGCCGAGCGCGCTTTCATTCACGCCCGTGCCGTGATCGCAGAGATTGAACTTCACGAGCAGCTGATGCCGGTCATGAACCTGTTCGCGCGCGCCGCCGCAACCCGGCACCAGAACAGCCGCCGCCACGAGGACGAATACAAATTCAACATCGAGATTCCGCACGAGTTGCTTGAGTCTGCCCGATCTGAGCTGGCTGCCGAGGTGCCAAGCGCCTGAGGATGAAGGGGCGAACGGCGGGCAGTCGTGGCACATCCGCCGTCCACCCGGGCGTGGCCTTTGATCATTCGATGCGCCCACTCTGCTGATGCCCCGTAATGCCCGTCGGCGCTGACCGCGAAAGGCATCGCGGAAAGCCGACACCTATACCGAAATCCGCACTGGGTTGGGTGCTGCAGAGCGTCCCCGTGCCGCGACAAATAGCAACGTTTGACTTGGCTTGTGCCCGCCACAGCGCGTTCATGGAGGTCCGCAAACCACTCTCAACAAGGAGTTTCAATGAGCACAATTAGCAGCCTTCGGGCGCAAGTGACCGATGCCAATCACCGCCCGCGCGGGATGATGAACATCAAGTTCGATGGCGACGCCCATGGCCCCTACCGGGTTGTCCACGACGGGCGCACCTATTGGTACACCGGAAAATCCGGCACCAACCGCGCGACGGGCTTGCCCGTACGTGAAATGGCCACGGAGGACGACTGCCGTCTGTGGATCACGCTGGGCGGCACCGCCGTGTGGGAGGACTGATGCTGCAGCCAAGCCAGCAAACCAGTATCGCCGCACAACTGGCGGCGCTGCCCAATACACCGATGAAGGCATTGTGGCTGCTCTGGGACGAGCACTTTCCCCGACGGCCCACCCACACCAACCGCCACTACATCGAATCTCGCATCGCCTACCGAATTCAGGAATTGGCCTACGGAGAGTTGCCCGCAGGCATTCGCCGCCATCTGGCCGATTGTGGTGCCAAGCATTCAAAGATCGCCATCGCCAAGAAAAGCGGGCGTGGCACGGAATTCCATCTGATGCCCGGCACCGCGTTGGTTCGTGAATGGGATGAGCGCGAATACCGCGTCACCGTCACGTCTGCCGGTTTGTACGAACTGGATGGCCAGTTATTCAAAAGCCTGTCAGCGGCAGCGCGCCATATCACTGGCACGCAGTGGTCAGGGCCGAAATTCTTTGGACTCATCGATAGCAAAGGGGTGCTGCGATGAGCGCGCCTATTCTCGTTCCGCCCAAACACTGCGCAGTTTACTGCCGGGTATCCAGCGACGAACGTCTCGATCAGTCTTTCAATTCCATTGATGCCCAGAAGGAAGCGGGCCAAGCCTTCATCAAAAGTCAGACACACGAAGGCTGGATTCCGGTGCCCGACCATTACGATGATGGCGGTTTCTCCGGCGGCAACATGGATCGGCCCGCCTTGCGCCGCCTGATGGCGGATATCGAGGCAGGCAAGGTTGATATCGTGGTGGTCTACAAAATTGACCGCTTATCGCGCTCACTGGCCGACTTCGCTCGGATGGTGGAAACCTTTGACCGCTGCCGGGTCAGTTTCAGTGCCGTGACGAAGCAGATCAATTCTGCGACCTCAATGGGCAGGCTGATGCTCAACGTGTTGCTGTCGTTTGCGCAGTTCGAGCGGGAGGTTACTGGCGAGCGGATCCGCGACAAGATTGCGGCCAGCAAACGCAAGGGCATGTGGATGGGTGGTGTTCCGCCACTTGGCTATGACGTTGACAACCGGCGATTGGTGCCCAACGTCAAGGAGGGCAAACTTATCCGTCACATTTTCGAGCGATTCGTCGAACTCGGATCAAGCACCACACTGGTGAAGGAACTCAGGCTTGATGGCGTGACATCGAAGGCGTGGACGACCCAGGACGGCAAAGTCAGGGAGGGCATACCAATCGACAAGGGTTTGATCTACAAACTACTGGGCAATCGAACCTATCTTGGAGAACTGCGCCACAAGGAGCAGTGGTACCAGGCAGAGCACCTGCCTCTGGTCGACCAGGTACTTTGGGATAACGCACACGCAATCTTGGCCACCAACAGTCGTGTGCGTGGCAATGCCACTCGCGCCACCACACCGTTTCTGCTCAAGGGCATCGTTTTCGGTAATGACGGGCGCGCACTGACACCCTGGCACAGCACAAAAAAAACGACAGGAAAGAGATACCGCTATTACCTGCCCATGCGCGACATCAAGGAGCACGCCGGTGCGTCAGGTTTGCCGCGTCTGCCAGCAGCCGAACTGGAATCAGCGGTACTAGACCAACTTCGTGGCATCCTGCGTTCGCCAGACTTACTCGGTAACGTGCTGCCACAGGCGATAGCTCTGGATCCGACTTTGGACGAAGCGAAAGTCACCGTCGCCATGACACGGCTCGACGCCATATGGGACCAATTGTTTCCGGCGGAGCAGACGCGGATTGTGAGATTGTTGGTCGAGAAGGTGATCGTGTCGCCCAATGACCTCGAAGTGCGGTTGCGCGCCAACGGCATTGAGCAGCTGGTATTGGAACTGAAACCTGATAACGCAAAACCAACGCGTGAAGAGGCACTGGCATGAACGAGGTGCGTATCCATAAAACCGGTGCGCCAGAAGTCATCCAGTCCAGTGATGGGCGACTGACATTGTCAGTACCCATCCAGTTCAAGCGACGTGCCGGCCGTAAACAGGTCACGTTGCCCAGCGGCGGGCCTGGCAAACCTCGACCATGGGATACGGCCGCCACGGCGTTGCAACTGGCGCTTGCCAGGGGCCACCGCTGGTTGGCCATGCTGGAGTCCGGCGAGGCCAAATCGCTGCGTGAAATCGCCGCACTGGAGGGTGTCGACAACAGCTACGTGAGCCGCATGGTCAACCTGACCACGCTGGCACCGGACATCGTCGATGCCATCTTGCTGAACGAATTGCCGGACCATCTGACGCTGTTCGATTTGGCGGTGGATCCACCAGCCATGTGGGAGGAGCAGCGGGCGCGGTTGGCCCCGAGCTGATCAGCCGCTGCAGCAACCGCCCTTGCCGCGCTCCTGAATCGGCGGGCACGGCACCGTGCCGTAGGAGCAGTAGACGCAGCAGTCTCCCGGCTTTGGTTTGAGCACCGCATGGCACTGCTCGCACTCATAAAACCACTGACAGGCATCGGTGGGCATCGTCTCGGTCTTGACGTGTCCACAGTCGGGACAGGTCAGTATCGATTCCAGAATGACGACGGTCACTTGGCTGCTCCCACCACGGTGGAGGGATAACCAGCGTCCTTGGTCGCGCGGGTGAGAGCCTCAATGCTCGTCTTTACGTCATCGAAAGTCACCTTGGCCTCCCGCCGATCCAAATTCACATCCGTCTTGCTGACGCCAGACACCTTGCTCAACGCCTTCTTGACGGTGATCGGGCAAGCCGCGCAGTTCATGTCTGGCACAGACAGCGTGACGGTTTGCGTGGCCGCCCACAGGGGCGACGTCATTGCGGCCAGCGTGACCAAAGCAATTATTTTTTTCATGGCAGTTTCCTTTCAGTAAAACCAGGGCGCGACCAGCGGGAATCCGAGCGCAATGATCACCAGTGCGACCACGACCCAGAACAAGGCCTTGTAGCGGCGGTTGATCTGCGGTAGCGCGCAGACCTGACCCGGCTCGCAGCTTGCTGCGGGTCGCCAGATACGCCGGTACGCGAAGAACAACGCCATGACCGCCGCACCGATGAAAATCGGCCGATAGGGTTCGAGCAAGGTCAGGTTGCTGATCCACGCACCGGAGACACCGAGCGTGATCAACACCAAAGGCCCAAGGCAGCATGTGGAGGCTAGGATGGCCGCCAGACCGCCGCTCAACAACGCCCCGCGCCCGCCACTGCGTCGAGATTCAGTTGGGAAATATGTTTTCATGCGTTAAGCTTACTTCCGTACTTGAGTACGGAGTCAAGCGCCATGAAAGAAATACCCAAAACCCTCACCATCGGTGTCCTAGCCGATGCCGCCGGAGTCAATGTCGAGACGATCCGCTTCTACCAGCGCAAGGGACTGATGCGGGAGCCTGACCGCCCCTTGGGAGGCATCCGTCGTTACGGCGACGCGGATCTGGCGCGCGTGCGCTTCATCAAGTCCGCCCAGCGACTAGGCTTCAGCCTGGATGAGATCGCGGACTTGCTCCAGCTCGAGGATGGGTCACATTGCACCGAGGCGCGCGAGCAGGCCGAGCACAAACTTGCAGACGTGCGAGCCCGGCTTGCCGACCTGCAAAGGATCGAGGGGGCGCTGCAGGGGCTCGTCGAGCGTTGCTGCGCCACAAGTGGGCGGGTGAAGTGTCCGCTGATCGCGGCGCTGCAGGATGCGTAACGATGGAACTGCTAAAAATCTCCTTGCTGTTCGCCATCACCGCCGTAGCCGAGATCGTCGGCTGCTATCTGCCGTGGATGGTGATTCGTCAGGGCAAGCCAGTGTGGTTGCTCCTGCCAGCTGCACTGGCGCTGACGCTTTTTGCGTGGCTGCTGACGCTTCATCCCGCAGCGACGGGTCGCACTTACGCCGCCTATGGCGGGATGTACATAGCGGTGGCACTGTCGTGGTTGTACTTCGTGGATGGCGTGACCTTGACCCGTTGGGATTGGGCTGGGGCTGGGCTTGCCCTCGTCGGCATGGCCATCATTGCACTACAGCCAGGAGCCAGTGCATAAGGTTTTAGCTGGGTTGTATGGTTTGGATGAATGCCAGAGTCCCTGTTCGACAGCGCAAGTTTCCGCCGCCTACCAATGCCAGAAAAAAACCTGTTTGATTCGTCCGCGCGTAACCTGTTGATTGCTATAGAGATTCGGTTTTTGCCTTGCGGACTTCGGGCCACTAGTCGCACACTCTGTCGCGGAGACTATTGGCCGCGAGAGAGCAAAAACCGCCTTTTTTTTGGTCTCATGCAAAACTGCGAAGTCCGCAAGAACCCTCGGGAACCCTTGTAAACACGCGGGTTTAGACAAAAAAAATCCAACCAGGTGAGTGGTTGGATTTCATATATGGTGGAGGCGGGGGGAATTGAACCCCCGTCCGCAAGCACTCTACAATAAGTTCTACATGCGTATCCTGTTCATTTGGTTTTAACTACTGTCTTTGCCAACAGGCAGGCCAGACAGCGGCGAGTCACCTTGGTTTAAGTCGGCGTCAAGTAACCCGACGCAAACCGATTTCCTGTAAATGACACTGCTGTGCTTGTTAAAGGCACCTGACCCAGGAACGTATCAGTGCAGCGGTCTCGTTGAGCTTTTTAGGCTGCGAGAGCAAAACGCTCGTCGTTCGCGTTTGTAGTTTTTCAGATGGATTTACGAGGTGACTGATCCTCGGCATGCCCTCACTGCTTTGTTACCCACGTCGAAACCGGGTCGCCCCCAGATTCAGTGCAGATTATCTCACAGATGGGGATGGTCAGAGATAGTTCAAGAGCTCGCGCGGATCGGTAATGACGGCGTCGGCATTCCAGTCGTGCGGGTCGCCGTCAACGCCGAGATAGCCGTAGGCGGCGGCGAGGGCGCCCATGCCGGCGGCGCGGGCGGCCTGGATGTCGCGCAGGTCGTCGCCGACGTAGATGCAGTGCGCCGGCGCGATGTTGATTTGCTCGGCAGCGTGCAGCAGAGGCGCGGGATGGGGTTTGGCGTATGCGGTGGTGTCGCCGCTGACGGTGCAGGCCGCGCGTTCGGCGAGGCCGATGCCGGCAGCCACGGCGCCGGTGAAGCGCTTGGCCTTGTTGGTGACAATGCCCCAGCGAATGTTGCGCTGTTCAAGTGCGTCGAGCATCGCTGCGACGCCCTCGAAGAGGGCGGTATGCACGCTGAGGTTCTGTTCGTACAAATCGAGGAAGCGCTCTTTCAGCGCGGGATAGTCGGGGTGATCAGCGTCGATGCCGAAGCCCGCCTTGATCAGGCCGCGGGCGCCGCTGGAGGTGTGCGGACGCGTGATCGCCAGCGGCACGGCGTCGCGGCCGTGTTCGGCCAGCAGCAGGTTGAGGGCAAGCGCAAGGTCGGGGGCGCTGTCGGCGAGGGTGCCGTCGAGATCAAACAGCACGGCTTGTATGGAGGCGGGCATGCTCATGCTTTTACCGCGTGCAGGATGTAGTTGACGTCGGTGTCGCGACCGAGCGCATAGACGCGGGTCAGCGGGTTGTAGGTCATGCCGATGATGTCGCGCACATCGATGGTGGCGGCGCGGCAGAACTGCGCCAGTTCGGAGGGCTTGATGAAGCGCGCGTAATCGTGGGTGCCTCGCGGCAGCAGGCGCAGCACGTACTCGGCGCCGATGATGGCAAAGAGGTAGGACTTGGGGTTGCGGTTGATGGTCGAAAAAAACAAATCAGCGCCGGGACGGGCCAGGGCGGCACAGGCGGCGACGGTGCTGGCGGGGTCCGGCACGTGCTCGAGCAGTTCCATGCAGGTGACGACGTCGTAGGTGCCGGCCTCGCGCAAAGCGAGGTCCTCGGCGGAGATTTTTTCGTAATCGACGCCGGCCTTGCTCTCGATCTGGTGCAGCGCAGCGACCTTGAGCGCGCGCTCCGACAGGTCGATGCCTTTTACCCTGGCGCCGCGCCGCGCCATGGATTCTGAAAGAATGCCGCCACCGCAACCGATGTCCACCACCTTGCGTCCGGGGAGCGGTGCCAGCTTGTCTATCCAGTCAAGGCGCAGCGGATTGATTTCATGCAGCGGCTTGAACTCGCTCGTCGCATCCCACCAGCGATGGGCCAGTTCGCTGAATTTGGCCACTTCCTGCGGATCGACATTGATGGTCATTGCGTTCACGATCGAAGCGAATAAGCCGGGCTTCCC
This sequence comes from uncultured Bordetella sp., assembly GCA_964385505.1. Taxonomy (GTDB): domain Bacteria; phylum Pseudomonadota; class Gammaproteobacteria; order Burkholderiales; family SG8-39; genus CAITSH01. Next base: position 253 of record CAYLPI010000112.1, on the reverse strand, counting down.
GGCGGGTCCGGATACTTGCAGAAATATTGACAGCGGATTTGCCGTCAAGTTACCGCGCCCCAAAGAAAAAGCCCTGCCGAAGCAGGGCTTTCAAGGGGGTGTAACTGATTACTTGATGGCGCGGGTACCGACCACTTCGATTTCCACGCGGCGGTTCTTGGCGCGGCCTTCTTTGGTCTTGTTGTCGGCTATCGGCTGCTTCTCACCCTTGCCTTCGGTGTAGATGCGGTTCGGCTCGATGCCTTTGCTGACC
>CAYLPI010000111.1:10320-12240 GCA_964385505.1 uncultured Bordetella sp. | reverse complement strand
AAAAAACCAAAGTCTGATCGCGCTGTTCCCCCGGCGCTAGCTTGTCTGCGCTGCAGGCTGATTCTGTTTGAGGCAGTCGTAAAAACGGCGCAATACGCGGATCAATTGCGATGGCTCGACCGACTGGCGCTGGAACAGGTATATCTCTGCCATTTCCTCCAGGCTTAGAGCCTCGCCAGGAATATGGCCCATCGTCCAGGTCTCTAACATGCGCTGCTGGCACCTCGAAATGGTGATGAGGCGGCAGTCGGAATGACGCGGATCATCGAGGATTCGCGCATAACGCTTGAACACCATCGCCTCGGGTCCCTCCGTAATCCGGGTCAGAGCGACATTTCTTTACCGATGCACAGGGCTGGCGTTGATGGCGAAGGCCTCAGCCTGTGCGCCGCATCGAGCCGATGCTAGAACGGCAGCAGGCGGCGCAATGACCTCACGCCCTCTTGCACCGCGTCGGCCGGCGTCGGGGCGGATGCCGGGGCGCGATCGGCCGCCGGCGGCGCATTCTCAGTGCCGCGCTGCGTCGCCCCGGAACGGCCACGCCGGCCACCATCATCTTCCGACAGCATGGTCATCGCGGTTGACTTGAGCCGCACTTTCACCGCCCAGATCTGCTCCCAGGTTTGTTTCGGATCCCCGGGCCGCGGCGGTTGCACGAGGTTCAGTTCGTCGCCGTAGGCAATGAAATTGAGCATCGCCCCCTCGCCCTTGAAAATGCCGGCGGGCACCTTGCACTCGGTCACTTGCGGCGACATCACGACTTTTTCGCGGATCAATCGATCGACTTCGGCAGGCGCGATGAAATCCATCAGCGTCTGGCCCATGGTCTGGATTTCACTCGAGGCCCACATCACCACGTCGTTTTGCGACTCGCCCTGCCCTGCGGCCGAGGCAAAGTAACCGGTGGCGGTCGGTACGGCCTTCCAGTTCACCGCGTAGGCGCCGGCCGCGGTCCTGGCCACCGCATCAAACGCAACCGCCTCCATGAAGTCGTGGCGCTCGCCGACGGCAAAGCGGATTCCCGGCGAATAATTGCCGGCGACAACATGGTCGCCCTGCAGCGACGCGTTGCCCGGCACGGCACGCGAATCTTCAGCGTTCGGCCAGTCACCAAAGCTGCGGTTGCGCCCTGAAGACGGGCCGCGCGCCCGCGCAACGTTGATGTTGCGAAACGCGCGCCCCGCTTCCTGTGCATTCATTTTGGCGAAATCAAGAATCACCGGCTGGCCGGCACGCACCTGCTCGCCGCAGCCCCAGTAAATCAGCACACGTCCCCTGGGGCGATCCGGTTCGCGCTCTTCGTCGTCGCGCTCGCGGCCCGCGCGCTCGCCGCGCGGCGTCACCAGCGGCAGGCTTTGCCCCATGGCGAGGCCGGCCGGAATAGTGTGCGCGGCGCGCGGTTCGCCGCCCGCCACCTGCGATGAACCAAGATCGAGCTTGATGCGTTTGCCACCGGCCATGCCCTGTGGCATCAGCGCGCCCATGCCCGGCGGTATGTCGAAGCCCATGCCGCCCGCAGTCTCGACGCTCATCCAGTACACGGCAACCGGCGGCTTAACCTGCTGCGTCTGCGCCAACGCGCCGAACGCCAGCGAAACGGCAATGGCAGCGCCGAAAGCGCCAAGCGGGATGCGATGGTTCATGGCTGGTCTTTCCTCACATTGTTACGCGAGACGCTATTTTGCCGCGAATGGCCTTGGCCGTGCCCGGCTTTGGCCGCAAGTAGATGCGCACCGGGTGAGACGGCGGCGACCCGGACGTTCTTTGTGCACGCTACGAATATTGCGATATCGCAAAAACGTTCCCGCATCGCCAATGCCTCCGACCCGTGATTGAGTTTATGCGCGCGCTTGCTATGATAGATTCCGGATCATGAGATCATCTTCACCCATATGTCTTCTTCAATGTCGCCTTCAATGT
>CAYLPI010000111.1:0-10220 GCA_964385505.1 uncultured Bordetella sp. | reverse complement strand
CCTTCAATGTCACCTTCACCTACATGCGCGATACGACACTCATTGTAACCAACGACCAGGCGCGGGGCCTGGTCTCGATGGCCGAAGCGATCACCCTGGTCGAAGCCTCCTATCGCGATCTGGGTGAGGGCCATGCCGAGGTAATGCCGCGCCGGCGCATCCATTCGCCGCTCGACGGTGCTGGCAAGAACTGGGGCGAGCCGCGCTGGTCCTGGCTCAATGTCATAGGCGGCACGGTTCCGGCGATAGGCGTAATCGCCTTGCGCGTCGATGCGGCACAGGTTGCGAAGCCGCAGCGCGACGGCAGGGAACGCTTCGAGTTCCGCGGCGACGTATCGGGTTTCGTGCTGGTCTGGGACATGCATACCAATGAATTAATCGGCATCGTGCACGATCACGCGGTGTCGGCGCTGCGTGTAGGCGCGACCTCGGGCGTCGCCGCCAAATACCTCGCGCGCGAAGACGCCGAAACCATTGCCATACTCGGCTCGGGCAAGCAGGCCGCCGCGCAGGTGGAAGCGATGAAAGCCGTGCGCCCTTCGCTGCGCCGGCTGCGCGTCTATTCGCCGACGCCGGCCAACCGCACGCGCTTTGCCGAAACCATGGGCGAGCGATTCGGCCTCGAGGCGACAGCCGTTGAGAGTGCCGAGCGCGCGGTGCGCGGCGCCGACATTGCCATCGCCGCCTCGAACGCGGCCGGCCCCATCCTGTTTGGCGAGTGGCTGGAACCCGGTTGCCACGTCGTGGGCATGCTCTCACCAAGCCGCTTCGACCCGCGGCGCGAGCTCGACAACGAATGTGCCCGTCGCGCCGACCTCATCACCGTCAACCTCAAGGCACAGGTCGAACTCGACGACCAGACCGAGTTGACCGAGCCGCTGCGCCTCGGCCTGATTACCTGGGACAAGATCAGCGAAATCGGCGAACTGGTCACCGGTGCCGCGCCGCGCCGCAGCACGCCGCAGCAGATTACCTATCACAACAACAACGGCGGCATGGGCAACCAGTTCGCCGCCGTGTGCAAACGTGTGCTCGAAGTCGCGCGCGAGCGCGGCATCGGTACCGAGCTGCCGATGGAATTGTTCATGCAGCGGCGCAACAACGATGTGTCCTCGCCGTGACCATGGCCGGGGAAGCACTTGCGCTGTGGCATGAATGGAATTCGGTGCACTCATACAAGGTGCGCATCGTGCTCGCGGAGAAAAACCTCGCCTGGACCAGCCATCCGCTCGAGCTGCTGCGCTTCGAGCACCTCACACCGGATTACCTCGCCATCAATCCGGACGGCGTGGTGCCGACGCTCATGCACGAGGGGAGCGCGCTATTTGACTCGACGCCGATTTGCGAATACCTCGACGAGTGTTTCGGTTTCACCGAACCGCCGCTGATGCCGGCCGATGCCTACGGCCGCCTGCAGGTGCGCCGCTGGCTCAAGTACCACGACGATATTGCCCATGCCGCGGTGCGCGATGCGAGCTTTCAACTGCTCTACAAGCCGGTGCTGGCGGCCATGCCACGCAATGCGCTTGAGGCGCTGGTCGCGCGCCACCCGCGGCCGGAGCGCCGGCGCAAATTTCTCGACGGGGCCAACCCGTGCATCGACTGGGACGTGCTGCTCGCCAGCATCCGCGCCAGCCTAGCCGTCGCACAACGCATTGATGCCCGGCTCGTCGCCAACGGCGGCGTGACACAATGGCTCGAAGGTGCGGCCTTCACGCTCGCTGACGTTGCCATGGCGCCGTTTGCCGAGCGCCTGGCCAATCTCGGTTGCGGTTTTGTCTGGCAAGGGCTGGATGCCGGTGATGCCTGGTCGCAGCGTTTGCTCGCGCGCCACAGCGTGCAATCGACGCGCCCGCCGCCGGCCTTTCGCCTCAAAATACCCGACGCAGCAACGATAGAAGAACTGCGCACGCGCCTCGCCGTGCGCGCAGCAGACTAGCCAGCAAGCCCATTCCATCTTTTTCGAAAAGGAAGCACGCATGCCCAGCCGCCTCGTTGCCCTCTTGTTCATCCCCCTGCTATCGGTTTGCGGCGCATCCGCCCTGGCACAAGGCTGGCCGTCGCGACCGATCACGCTGATCGCGCCCTCATCCCCGGGCAGCACGCCCGATACGGTTGCGCGCATCCTGGCGCAAAAACTCAGCGAGCAACTGGGCCAGCAGGTGGTGGTGCAAAGCCGCGCCGGGGCCAGCGGCAACCTCGGTTCCGAATCGGTCGCCAAGGCGGCGCCCGACGGTTACACCCTGCTGCTGGGCTCGATTGCCAACACGCTCAATCCGCACATGATGAAAGGCCTCGGATTCATGCTGGACGACCTTGCTCCGGTATCCTCGGTGGCGGCTGCACCCGACATCCTCATGGTCAATCCAGCCGTCCCAGCCAACAATCTGCAGGAACTGATCGCCTGGCTCAAGAGCAAGCCGGGTACCGCCATCGCCATCCCCGGCTTTGGCAGCACGCCGCACCTGTCGACCGTGATGCTGCGGGCGATGACCGGCATCGAGCTCAACATCGTTCCCTATCAGGGCGGCGGCGCCGTCTTGCAAGGCCTGCTCGGCAACCAGGTGCCGGTGGCCTTCGGCACCTCGGTGTCAGTGATTCCACGACTGCGCGCCAAACAGTTGCGGGGCCTCGGCGTCACCAGCGCCAAGCGCCTGGCCAGCATGCCGGACCTGCCGACCCTGGCCGAGCAAGGCCTGACGGGGTTTGATATCACCGCGTGGTTCGGCGTGTTTGCGCCGGCGAAAACACCCCAGGCCGTCATCGACCGCCTGTCCGAGGAAACGCGCAAGGCCCTCGCTTCGCCCGATGTGCGCAAGCGCCTGACCGATCTTGGCGCCGAGCCGCTGGGCAGTTCACCGGCGGAATTCTCCGCCTTCGTCAAGACCGAATATCTGAAATGGGGCAAGGTCGTGGCCGAGGCCGGCATCAAAGCCGAATGAGATATCGGCTGGAAACGGCCGACTGGCGCGGCTTTTCAGCTATTGTCGGTCCGGCGAACAGGGTCTAGTTGACCGCCACCGCCCGCGCCTCGACCGGCGCGGCCATCGCCATGCGCCATGCCTCGAATGCCTCCCGGGCCATCGGCCGCGCGATGAGGTAGCCCTGCACCAGGTCGCATCTCGCCAGTCGCAGGATCGCGAGCTCGGCCTCCGTCTCTACGCCCTCGGCGGTGACCTCGAGGCCGAGGCTGTGTCCCAAGTCGACAATCGATCGCAACAGCGCCTGGCGGCGCGGATCGGCATCCACGCCGTCGACGAAGCTGCGGTCGATTTTCAGTTCGTTCACCGGCAGCCGCTGCAGGTAGGCGAGCGAGGACTGCCCGGTGCCAAAGTCATCGACCGACAGACCGACGCCGATCGCGCGCAGTGCATTCATCACGCGGATCGGATCCTGTCCGCCGGCAAGCAGCCCGGTCTCGGTAAGCTCCAGTTGCAGGCGTTTGGGCGCCACCTTGTGCTTGCCGAGCAGGGCGGCGACGCGTTCGGGCAGCCCCTCGTCCTGCATATCCAGGGTGGAAACGTTGACTGCGAGCATGAGATCGATGTCGCGCTCCTGCCACTCGGCCAGCGTGAGCACCGCCTGTTCGAGCATCCACTGCGTCACCTGCCGGATCCGGCCGGTGCTCTCGGCGAACGGAATGAACTCCCCCGGTGGCAGCCAGCCGCGTTCCGGATGCTCCCATCGCACCAGCGCCTCGGCGCCGAGCAGCCGCCCGTCGACCGGGGACACCTTGGGCTGCAGGAACTGACGCAACTGCCCGCCGCCGATGGCCGCCTGCAGGTCGGACAGCAGGCTCAGATGCGTTTGCCGTACCGCCTCGACGCTCGGGTTGTAGAGCATGTGCGACTGGCGCTGGCGCTTGCCCTCGAACATGGCCTGTTCGGCGCGGCGCAGCAGCGATTCGGCTTCCCCGGCATGCGTGGGAAACAGCGCCATGCCGACCGACACCGACAGATCGAGCGCATGCCCGTCCCAGCTGACCTTGTGCTCCACCGCCGCGCGTACCCGCTGCGCCACGACCGTCGCCTGCTCGCCGTCCTCGAGCGGCACCAGAAAAACAAATGTGCCCCCGCCGAGCCGGCCGACGCGGCCGTCCGCGGTGAACAGTCCGGACAGGCGCGCTGCCGCGTTCTGCAGCACTGCGTCTCCCGCATCGAAACCGAGAATCGCGTTGACGCTCTTCAAGCGGTCGACGTCCATGCACATCAGCACCGCCTGCGCGTTCTGTTCGCGCCAGAGAGCGAGCAGGCTGCGGGCTTCGTCGATGAAGCGCGCACGTTGCGCGAGACCGGTGAGGCGGTCGGTGTGGGCCATGCGCAGCAACGACTGCTCACGCTCGCGGACGGCCTCGGCCAGGGTGTTCAGCACCGCCGACACGCGCCCCACTTCGTCGTCGCTGGTCACCGGCACACGTGCCCGAAAGTCGCCCGCGGCCAGTTGATGCGCGACAGCCTCGGTGCGCTGCAGCGGCCGCACGATGCTGCGCGCGATGCCCAGGGCAAGCAGGCCCCCGAGCAGCAGCGCGACGGCGCAAAGGGCCCAGACAACCCTGCGGTCGGTGTCGATCCGGGCGCGCAGTGTCTCAGCCTCCTGCGTCGTCGCGAGGCGCTGCTGGCGGTTGAGGTCGTTCAAAGCGCCCGAGAGTTGACTGAGCGCCTCCTCCACTTGCAGTCCCATCATCGCGTGCGCGGCCGGCATGTCGTCGGCTTCGATCAGGTCCGCGGTCAAGAGGTAGATATCGCGATAAGTGCGCAGGCGCGCCAGCACCGTCCGCACCGCCTCGCCGCGGCCCTGGTCGAGGTGGCGGGCGTCCAGTGCGGCCAGGGCGCTGTCGACCTCACGGTTGGAGGCGTCGATCTGCGCATAGGCCGCGACGCGGGCTTGCCGCGGGAGGCTGATCAGGACCAGCAGCTTGCGGGCGACGGCGTCGGAGGTGCGGCGCGCATCATCGACCCGTTCGGAGATTTCGTATTGCTCGGCGGCGAGGCGCTCGTAGCGCCCGGCCAGGTTACCCATCTGATGCTCCGCCAGCCATGCAATGCCGAGCGTGAGCGACAGCAGGACCAGGAAAGCCAGCGCGAGGCGGTTTCTGATCTGCAGGCGGAAAAAAAGATGGCGGGGCGGTGGCATGGGCGCGCTCGGACGTTAAGCTTGTTATCGGCCGGCACGGACCCGGACTTGAGGCCGGCGCTCCGGGCGCCGTCCTCGACGCAGTGGCGGGTCCGCCCGCAGGGGCTCAATCGCCAAGTCCAGGCTAATAGCGTCAGAATGACTTTTCTCGACGCAATTGGGCGCCTGCGCGATGTCGCCTTTGAATCGCTCGCTCCGCAAAGTCCAACCGCAGCCCTTGGCAGCGGAAGCCGTAAACCGTAAACCTGACCTTGTGGATCCGGCGCTCGAACCCTGTGGTTCCGGCGCTCGAATCCTGTGCAATCTCACACTGACCCTGTTTTCCCTGTTTTCCCTCTTTTTCCCTCTGGTCGCGAATGGCATGAGGCGGCAACCCCCGGCGCGCTAGGCCGCGCGCTACGGCGGGTGTCATATTCTGGAAACGGCCTACCGGCGTGGGTTTCCAGCAGGTCTGCGCGGTTTTTTATTCGCTGCGCGGGGGTGCTTCCAGAAGGGCTTGCGCGCGGCAAGCCGCGTGATGGCTTGTTGTGCAACGAGCAGTTCGCGCGCGTCGCGTCCGGCAAACCAGCCCGCGGCAAACAGTACAAAGTCGGCTGCCGGCGAGAGGTCGCCAATCAGGCGCAGCGCGCTTTGCGCGTCGTTGACCTGGCCGAGCGCCTCCTGCAGCACTTCGAGGCCGCGCAAATAAGGGGCCACCGACGCCGCTTCAAACAGCGCGGCAAAGGTTTCCGCGCCGTAGCGCAGTTTTTTTGCGGCGATGCGCGCGCGATGGCGCTGCCCGGCGGTGCGTGAGGCGAGCTCGCCGCCATCGCGCAGCAGGCGTTTGTGGCGCCGGCGGATTTGCGCGGCGGCAAAGTCTGTCAGCGTCGGTGCGCCCCCGACCGGCGCCGGCGGCGTGCCGAGCCAGCGTGACAACGCGAGCAAGGCCGCGCACCAGTCGGCGCCCGTGAGCGTTGCGCGCGCGTTTGCGCGCGCAACGCTGCGACGGCGCCGCGCGCGTGCGAGCAGCGCCGCGCCGCCCGCACCGCTCCAGGCGGCGAGCAAGGGCGGCAGCGTCTCCCCGATCAACACGTCCCAGTCGCGCGCCTCACCCAGTGCGTTGGCGATCGGCCTGAGCGTATCGGCCAGTGCCGCCGCGGCTGGTTCGGCCTGCCCGGCGAGTTTGAGCGCCGAGCGCATGCGCCGCAGCGCCACGCGTGTCTGGTGCAAGAATTCGGTGTCGCGCGGCTGGCGCAGTACGCCGGCGGCATTGGCCTCGGCCTGGGCGAGGCAGGCGTCCACGACCACGCGCAGCGCCCGTTCCGGGCCGAGCGCCGCGCCGATCGAGGGCAGCGCGAACTTGGCCGGCTGCAGCGGCGCGTTGCGATAAAGCCGGTAGCCCTGCTCGGCCTTGCTCACGCTGTCCGGGCGCAGCCGCACCTGCCGTTGCAAGGCGGCGGCAAGTTCGTAGAGCGCCGCCGCATCGCCTTCCTTCAGTTCGAGTTCGACCTCGCAGATCGCGCGCTCACGCCGGCCGCTGGCGATGCGGCCCTGGTCGAGCGCAATCTCGATACGCGTTCCGGGCACCGGCTCGAGCAGCCAGGCGGTACGCATGAAGTCGGTGCTGAACACCGCCTGCAGTTGCGCCGGCAGGTCGTCCGCCTTGAACGCGTCGAGCGCGCTGCCGGCGAACAGCGCGAGCTCGAGCGCGCCCTGCGACAGCGGATATTCCCATTCGCTGCGCTGGTGCAGGCCGGCCGCAGCGCCGCCGCCGGCCTTGAGCGTCTGCAGCCATTTGCCGCCGGCGCGGCGCAGGCGCAGCGCCATGCGCGCCTGCGACAGACGCAGGTCGGGCGTGTCGAAATAGGTGTTGAGCATGCGCCGACGCAGCGGCCGCAACCCGGAGAGCAGCGCATGGCGCCTGAACGCGGCGGCGTCCTCGGGCGAGAGCGCCAGCTTGAGCTCGAGTTCGATGGCCATGGTCGTGGTTGGAACGCTTCCCCGGGTACGGATTCGGGCGCACGGTGGCATGAGCCGGTGCGCGGCCAAAAGCGGGATTGCGCCCACTCTTCACTACATTGTCCATGCAGTATAGCTTGCGACGTTCGCGGCGCCGGCCGGGGGACTGCCGTTGGTGAAGTGCCGTTGGCAAGGTTTGCGGCCATTCTCCGGAACAGGCGGGCTTTTACCGCAGGTAATTCCGCGCGTAGCGAGGAATCTGCTTTTCGGCTTTCCCTTAACAACAGATTCCTCAGCCTTCGGCTTCGGAATGACAATGCTTGCTCAGGCGTCCTCGCGCACGACCACGTTGCGCTTGAGCACGATGGGCGCACCGCCGAGGCTTTTTTTCACCATCCATTGCGCCAGCGACGCATCGAGGTAATCGGCGTGCCCCGGAAACCAGCCGATCAGCGCATCGGCAAGGCGGCGGCCTTCGGCAACGTCGCCGGCGGCGACCACCGCCATCACATCGCGCACCGACTTCAGCACGGCGGCGTGCTCGTCGTTATGGCAGTCCTTGGCCGGGAAGTCGGTTTTTTCCATCCACACCCGCTCTTCCTCGAAATGCTTTTCCGCATGGCGCGCAAACGCATCCAGGCACGCGGCAAAGTCGGCGTCAGTGGCCTTGACCATGGCATTGACGACTTCGACAAACTCGCGGTGCGTGTCGTCCATGGGCTGGAAACCGAGCAAAAAAGCATCGGTCCATTCAAAGTTTTTTTCGGTGGACATGAGTGTGGGCAGTCAGAAAAAATCGGTAAAAATAACCACTTCGAAGCATAGCACCGGCCATGAATACAGGTGGCACCGTCTGGAAACGTCCTTGCAGGGCGCACTGCGGCCGGTAGGCCGAAGCCGTTCGACGGGCGCCGGGACTTCTCGGCGAAACCCCCGTCTTACCTCCTCGCGCGCGTTTTCAGCATGCACACCCTCAGCGCCTGAGCATCCAGGGCAGTACCAAGATCACCACCCCGGCCGCCAGCATTGCCAGCACATGCAGCCAGAACAACACCGGCGCGTCGCGCCGGCGCAACGGCACACGACGATAAATCAGCGTCTCGCCCCAGGCCGCACCAATCAGCGCGCACAACAGCAGTACGACGCCGAGTGCGGCAACGATGTCGCGCATCTGCAGCGGCAGCCAGGCCACCGCCAGCAGCGCGAGCGCGCAGGCGATGGCAAGGCCGATGCGCAGCCAGAAGCCAAAGGGCTCGCTCGAGCGCCGCACGGTGTAGTACTTGCCGCCGTACTCGCCTTGCATGGCGCCGGTCAGCGCAAAATAAATGACGATCAGCGCACCGGCCGTCAGCAACCATGGATAGAACATGGCGCCGAGCATAACGGAATCGGCCGCAACGGTGGCGCCTGCTGTCTGGTGGGTGCGGGTGTGAGGTCAGTCCGACGCCACACCAGGCCTCAGCAAGCTTGAGCCAGCAGGTCGTGCCGGCCTTGCACGCTATGTGCGCGCAGTCACCACCGCATCGGCGAGGATTTCTATTTTCATGCCGGGGACGACCAACGCCGCCGCGACAATGCTGGCGCGATCGGGTTAGGGCGGCGCGAAGAACTCGCGATAGACCTCATCGACGGCGTTCATATCGTTGACATCGGTCAGGTAGATCAACACCTGCGCCACATCCGCCATGTCCGCGTTCGCGGCAAGCACGGCACGACGCAGATTGCTGAAGGTGAGTCGCGCCTGTTGCGCTATCGGGCCGGTGTCGATGCTGCCGTCCCCGCGCACCGGGCCGTGGGTGGTGAACAGTATGCCGCCGGCGCGCACCGCCCACGAAAAAGGCTGCGCCGGTTGCGGCAGGCCGGCGTCGATGATGTCCTTCACGCTGCCGGCCCTCACTCAGCCTGGATGCCGAACTCCTTGATGACGCGGCCATACAAAAAAAGTTCAGAGTATCAGGCCGCAGCGAGGCTGCGCGTCTCCACGGCGACAATGGCCTTGGCCTGGTTGAAGTCGCTTGTGTAGCCCGCGCCGAAAAGGCAGCACGCGAGCAAATTGACGATGGGCAGCGGCAGCGGCGCGGTGCCGGCCATCACCTTGCGTATGTATTCGGCGGTGGCCCTGGCTTCGGTGTTTTGTTCGAGTTGCGCCAGTTTGTCGGCGGGCGTGTGTTCCTGCTCGAACAGGACCTGGCCCGCGCCGTCGCGGAAGAACTCGATTTTTGGCCGCCGCCGCGGGTTGGCGTAGGGCTCGCCCTCGGTGCCGCGCATCAGCAGCGCCGTGTCACCGGTGGCGATGAAATATTCGTGCAGCTTGAGCAGAACATCGGGGTGGGTCACGCTGACCAGCTTGAGCGAGCGGCCGATGCCAAAGGGATCGATGAGCTTGGCCACCGTGTGGCCGCTGTTACGCACGCCAAGGCGGCTGCGCAGCGCGAGCAGGCTGGCGAGGCCGGGCGCGAGCACCGCGGTGGGCACGAAGGCGAGCTTGTCGGTGTCGAGCGCGCTCTGCACCTGGCCGAGCGTGGCGCAGGGCAGGATGCCGAGCTCGCGAAAAATATAGGCGCTGGCAACGCGCCCCTGACCCTCGAGCGTACCGTGCACCAGCACCGGCAGGCCCATGCGTTGCAGCAGCAGGGCCACCAGCGGTGTCAGATTGGGTTGGCGCCGCGCACCGTTGTAACTGGGGATGACCACCGGACGGGTATCGCCCGAACCGGTCGGCGCCTGCAGGTGGTGTACGCGCTCGCTGGCCGCCTGGGCAAAGCCCAGCAACTCGGGCACCGATTCAGTCTTGACGCGCAGCGACAGCAAGATTGCGCCCAGCTCCAGGTCGGGCACGCCGCCGTCGAGGATCGCGCCGAACAACTGCTGCGCCTCATCGCTGCCGAGGTCGTGGCTGCCGTTGGTGCCGCGGCCGATTTCCTTGATGTAGTGGGCGAAGCTCATGGGCTGAGGGGACCGTAAAAACCGTATCGGTGATGTACGGTATCGAACATGTTCGGCGAAGACCACTGAAAATTTTTCAAGGGCACCGGCCCGACGCGAACTGGTGAATATTGTGGGTACATGAACTTCTATTAGCAACGCGTGTGCCAGCAGGATCAATACGCCTTATAAGGCGAAATACGGGCTATGGGCGCGGCTGCGGG
>CAYLPI010000110.1:0-12267 GCA_964385505.1 uncultured Bordetella sp. | reverse complement strand
GTCGGCATCACACCGTGGGCGCGCAGCAGCCCGGCGATGTCGTGCCGGCTGCGCGGGTGCGTGACATTTTCCGGCGAATTGGCGATGTTCATGGCTGCGACCGTGTTAGTCGTGGCACTGTGATGTGCGATGACGAATTTTAACCGCCAGTCTGGACTTTGTCTAACCCGTTCCACAAAGCCCGTTCCACAGAGCAGGCCGGCTGCTGTGCGGATTATTTCTGCTCGATATGAATCTGCAGGACCGGCGCCTGCGCCGACTGCATGGTCGCCGAATCTCCGGCGGCGCCGAGCGGAATATCAATGGTCTTGACGCTGCGGACCTTGCGCCCGTCAAGCACTCCGGGAGAAAACGCCAGGGCGCGCACGGCTTCGAGCACCGCCTGATCGAAAATAGCCGGGGGATCAGCGGCGAGAATGACCGCCTTGTCGAGTTTGCCTTCTTCGCTGATGAACAGGTCCAGCCGCATGCTGCCTTGCATCCGCGCGCGGACCGCTTCTTCCGGGTAAGTGATATCGACCTCGTTCAAGGCCTCCGGCCGTCGGTCGAGTTCGCGTCCACGGTAATAGCGCAGGCCGCTGACCGGCAGCGCGAGCGGCCCCGCGACCGGCGATGCCACATTTTGTCCAGCCGGCCCTGCCACCGTGGCCGATTCTGCCAGCGCAAGGCTTGGCGGAGCGGGGGCGTCGGTTGCCATGCCCTCGCCGGGAAAGGCGGGCAAGGCAAACGCTTCTGGCACAGCGACAGGCCGGGCTATACGCGCATGCAGTACACCCGCAGGGCCAATCAAACTGTGACGTCCGGTGCCCGCATCCGATCCAAGCGCGGCGACCACGAGGACATGCGCGCCCACTGAAACGGCCGTTGCCGCCGTCAGGCCACGCATGTCATGCAGCCAGTGAATCAATCGATTTCCTTGTACCAGAACTTGCGTACGCGGGTGTTGAGCGCAGGGCCCGGCGTCTGGATCGGATTCGGGCCGGAGAACGCACCCGAAGCCGTCTTGGTGCCGGTGGTGACGTTGCCCGATGCATCGGTCGTGGTGGTGGTGATTTGCACCACCACCGGCACCGGGGACGGCAGGTAGCCGCCGCCGGCATAGACCAGCGAGCGGTCGGCAGTGGTCAGCCCGCCACCGGCGGACAGGTCCAGCGTCGCCGTGGCATTATCGACCGACACTTCGTAGGTCCGCGCCGTACCGAGGTTGCTGGTGCAGACCCCGGATGTGGCCACCGTCGCCGGCTGGTTGGTCACAAAAATTACCGTTCCCGACTGGGCCAGCGCAGCACCAACGGTTTTTTCCCCCGAACCCAGCGTCACATACCAGCCGGCCGCGGCAGTCAGCGACGCGGTGGCAATCGACGAGGTCACGCCGCTGGGGCAACCGCTCGCGTCCTGGATGCAATTGGAGGTCGCGTCATAAAGGCTCGCCTCGGTCGCTGTCGCGTAAAGCGCCGTTCCGGACGAGTCGGTCGAGAGCGCCCCCTTGGCGTAGTCTTTGATCATGTAAAAGCGGTTGGTCACCGTGGTGTCGAACGGATGCTCGCGGTCGCCAGAACCGAGGAGGACTGCGTCGTAGCCGGTACGATAGACCACGTCCGGGGCAAACTGGAACTTCCTGCGGCTGGCATTGGTCGCGGTGCCGCCTATCGCCGCCAGCTTGGTGACCTTCCAGTTGGCCGGATCAGCGTCGTTAAAATCCATGCGCCAGACGTTGCCGCAACTGTCAACCGCATAGCCGCGGTTGTAGGTCGCGGTATTGCCCTGGTTACGCGTCACCGCAATGTCGGCCGAGATGCTGCAATCCATTCCCGATACCAAGAGATAGGGATGGGTCGAGATATCGCCAACGGCTCGCGCCCGCCCGGCTGCCTGCCAGATGATCGCCCCGGTCAGTGCGTTGAGCATGTAGATGCCGCGCCCCATGGTGCGGTTGAAGGTACCCGCCGCGGTGGTCACGCTGGTCGAGGTGCTGCTGGTGATGGCCGAAGTCTGCAGGTCTTCGACCTGGTCGTCGTATCCGGCACCAAACAACAATACCGGGGAGGTACTGGCGTTGATGCTCGGAATGACCTGCGGCTGTGACCAGGTCTGGCCCAGCTCTGACACGCCCATGTCGGTGCTGATTTTTTTCCACAGGAATTTCGGCGTCAGCGGATCCAGCACGTTCAGCGCATAGATGAACCGCCCGCCGCGACGCATGCTGACGTAAAGGTTCGCGACGTCGCTGACGGCACTGCTCAGAGACCCGTCGTTGTTGCCGTCCTTGACATAGGCGCCGATGGAACCGTCGGCAAAATACGGCTTTTTGTACAGGCTGGAGAGCAGCGGCGAATTGGTACGCAGCCGGTCGAGTGTGCCGAAAAACTCGGTCGGGATGAAGCCCCAGACTTCCTTGCCGGGCGAGGGATCGCCGGTAGTGCTTGCGGTGCCGCCCTTGACGGCGCGGAAAATGCCGTCATTGGAACCGTAATAAATGTAGACGTCGTTGTCCTTGTTCGGGGCGTCCGAACTTCGGCGGTTGTAGTTTACCACCGCCGGCTGCGAATGCAGCACGTCGCCGTGTATCGACGACCGAACATCGGTGAGCGAACCGTTGGCGTTCTCGTCCTCCTGGTTGTCCTGGCCGCGCACCCAGTTGATGAGCGCGGTGCGCTGCGACGACGAGGCGCCGCTGGAGGAAGACGCGATGACCACGCCAGTGGCATCACCCTCGGCACCGGCAATGGTGTAAGTGAAATTGCTGCCATCGGTGACGGTGATGGTGAAGGTGCCGTTGAAGCTCGTCGGTGTCGCACCCGTTACCGTTACCGAGTCGTTGGTGGCAAAGCCGTGCGCCGGCGAATACGCCTTGGCCGTCGTCGTCTTCAGCGATGCGGTCAGGGTGGTGCCGGTATTGGCACCGGGCGCCGCCGCCAGGGGCACGGTGAATACATCGGCAGAGAGGCGCGTGACCGTGGCGGTGACGTTGTAGCCCGCGGGCGTCGCGCCGGCAATCGTGACCGTCTGCGCAGTGGTGTAGCCATGGGCCACCTTGGTCACCCAGGCCTTGGCCGTGGCGGGTCGGACGACGATCGTCCCCGTGGGCGTCGCCAGAGCAATGCCGGTGCTGTAGGTAAAGGTGTTGGCAGTGGGCACGCTGAGCACCGTGAAAGTGCCATTGTGGCTGGCCGGCGTACCCGTTTCACCGGAAATGATGACCGAATCGTTCACGGCGAAGCCGTGCAGCGCCGCCGTCCCCGTCACCGTGGCGATGGTTGATGTGGAGGCAGTCACCGAAGCCGAGGTATTGGCCGCATCGGCGCTGCTCGCCGTATAGGTGAAGGTCGTGGCACTATTGACCGTGATTGAGGTGTTGCTGACGTTGAAGCCGGATGAGCTCGCGCCCGAAATGCTGTAACCGGCATAGGTGCCATTGGCCAAGCCGTGCCCGCCGCCGACCGTCGCCGTCACGGCCGTCGTCGCGCCCCTGGTCGCCGTCACGCCCGAAGCGGTATTCGGCCCGATCGCGGCACCGCCCGACACGGTGTAGGTGAAGGAGGTGGTCGTGGGTACGCTGAGCACCGTGATGGTGCCGTTGTAACCGGCAAGGCTTGCGCCGCTGATCCCGATGGAATTGCTGACCGCATAAGCATGCGCACTCGAGGTGGTGGCGGTCGCCGTCTGGGTATTGCCCGAGGCGGTTCCCAGCGTCGTTGTGGCTGCCTGGGCGCTGAGCATGGTGTAAGAGAAATTGTCGGCGTCGATGCGCGTGATGTTGTAGGTGCCGTTGAACGCACTGGGCGCCGCACCGGCGATCGTCACCGACTGACCTGTGGCGTAACCATGCGCCGGCACCGTGGCTCGAGCGCTTGTAGTGCTGGTGTTGGCGATGCCCGTGGCGGAACCAAACGTCGTAAAGGAGTTGCCCGGGTTGCCGCTCGGGTTGACCGTGAAGGTCGTGCCGCTGACGGCGGTCAGAGTGTAGCTGTTGCCGTTCCAGTTGGCGGCGCTCGTCCCGGCGAAATTGACCTTGGGTGAAGGCGTGCCGCCCATTGTCACGCTGGTGCCAATGGTGAAACCGTGCGTCGTCGTCGTCGTGAAAATATAGTTGCTACCCGACTTGGTGACGCCAGAGATGGCGTATGTCGCCGAGCCCGAGGTCGCGCCGCTCAGCGCCGTGATCGATTTCGCGACCGCCGTCGTCAGACTAGAAATCGCCACGGTGGTGCCGCCGTTGGACAGACTCGATACCGCCAGCGAACCCGAGCCGGCATTGCTCAGCGACACGCTCTGGCGGTCGGCAATCGAAGTAAGCGTCTGTGTGACATAGCCGGTAAGCGGGGACAGCGTGCGCGTGCCCAGATTCAGATTGGCGCCGGTGATATCAGTGTTGGCCGTTGAGAAGGGTGTTCCCGAGAGGGCGCTGCCGGAAAGGCAGTTGCCGAAGGCGCCGATGGAGCAGGTGTAGAGGTTTCGCGTGCTCTGGTCCGTGGGGTAAGCAACCCGCAACATCTGCGCCGCCCCGCCCTTTTCAACCAGGTCGCCGTCGGGGCTGTCGGAGTTGCCGCCGGAACCGTTTTGCGCCGTGGTGCGGAATCCCCAGAAGGTCGAACTCGAGGTCCAGAAACTCTGCGCGGTGTTGGTGATGAAACCCGACGCTGCGTTGTCGGCGCGTGAACCGTTGGCGTCAGCGAGGTAAATTTTCGAGGTCGTCGTATCGAAGCCGACCTGATAGAGCTTGAGATTGCCGTACCAGCGCGGCAACAGGTCGGCATCCGGGCGGAACACGCCGATATAGACCTGATTGATGTTGGTGCCGCGCACGTTGACCGACACCGGCAGCGAGGTCGAGGCGAACACGCTGTTGACCGCCTGCACCTCGGTGAAAATCTTGTTCAGGGCATCGGTGATCTGCGTTCCGCCGGAACTGGACGAAACCGAAAAATACTTGCCGCCGCTGTTGGTCGCCATGCTTTTCATCAGCGCCGTCATCGCCAGATCCGAATTCTGCGAGCCCGGATCGACCTCGACCGTATAGGTGATGACCGGCACCGTAGACGCCGACATGAACTTGGCCCACTCGTCCGACCAGTTGGACTGTTGCCCGCTGGGGTTGATGCCTATGGTGGTCGGGGTCTGCCCCATGGCTGTGGTCAGCAATGCCTGGGAGACGGAGGCGGAGGACGAGTTCTCGTTGGCCGGGCCGTTGGAAATGTAAATGATGAAATTGCGCTGGCAGGCGTTGGCGATGGGACTGTTGTACGCCGAGGCCGCGGTGGGGCTGGCCGGCAGTGGGCTGCCGCCGAGGCTGGCGGTGATGGAGTTGCCGGTATTGCCCGGCCAGTCGGTCTTGACCTTGCCATAACTCGCGCGGTTGGTCTTGGCGTTAAAGTAATAATAGGCCTCGGCCATGGCCAGGCTTATCGTGGCGTTGTTGCCCTTGTCGCTCGTTTGGTTGAGGTTGCCGACGAGGGTCGACAGCGCGCTCTTGTAGGTGCTGGTCATCTGGCGGATGCCGAAGCGCACATAGCCGCCGTCTATGCTGTCGTTGCCACCGCCGGTTTCCGGATAAAGCATCAGGCCGAGGTTGTAGCGGTCATCAAGACCGTTGACCGTGGACACCAGCGCCGCCTTCTCGTTGGCAAACGCGTTGCTCCAGTTGGCGGTGTTGTCAAGGATGATCATGATGTTCGGGCGCTCGCCCGGAACGTTCGGGTTGTTTAGGAATATGTCGGTATCGTCATTCACCGGATCAAAGGCGCTGAAGCCGGGGATCGCCAGCATGAACACGCCGGCGAGCAGGCCGATCATCAGTTGCTTGAGGTTTTTCATGGTGTTCTCCGGGGCGGCCTTCAGCAGTTTCCTGCCAGCATCACCATGCGTGCGCCCTGGTGGATGACGGCGCGCGCACCGCTGAGCAGGTCGGTTACGGTGGCAACGAGTTCAAAATCGTTGCGCGCCCTCGCGGTGGCGGCATTCGACAGCTTGGCCGAATCGTCGGCAGGCGAGGAGTAAATGCAGGTGGCGGCCGCGACACTGACGCTGAAGCCATTGACCGTGAATGTGCGCGCCGCCGCCGTGGTACCGAAGGTTTCCGCGGCGCTCATTGACTGTTCAATACCGTCCTGGGCCGCGGCATCCATCATTTTCTGCACCTGCTGGTTGCCGACAATGCGCAGGTTGACGTTGGACAGGCCGATCGCCGACAACGCAAACAGCGTCAGCATCACCAGCATGATCAGCGCGATGAACAATGTCGCGCCGCGCTGTTTTCTTGCCATGCTGTGGTCACTCATCTTGGAATCTCCCTGCGGGCGGCGACATTGTTGATCCTCACCTCGGTCGCAAACTGGTGGCGCTTGTACTGGTCGTTTGCCGCCGTCGTCGACAAGCCGCTGCCAACGGCATAAGTCTTGGTATCGGTAAATCCCGCACTTGCCTCGATATTTCTAGCGACGATGTAGATGCGTACCGAAACGACATTCGGCCATTCGGCAATGGTCGGCGCAGTGACGTAACTGTCAGGAATGCCGTCGCCGACGAGGCCGGTGGTGGTGTCGACCGCGGTCGGCGAGGAGTCGAGCCCGTACTCGACCTTGAAATAGTCGATGCCATCGACGATGGGCACCAGCGACATCGCCGCCGCCCCGCCCGCGACAGACAGTTCGAGGCGTTTCAGCGTCGGGATGCTGTCGTCCGACGAGGCGCACACCCCGCCGGTTCCGCTGCCGCTGCGGCAAGGCGCGACAAAATAAACGTATTGTTCGTATTTGCGGGTCTCGGCGCCGGTGGCGCCGTCGACCTTGTAAATGGCATTGGCCGCACCCGCCGCATTGGTCGAAGGAACATTGGCACTGCTGGCGCCGAACTGCACCTCGCCGGTGCCCGAGTTGGCCTGGAAGTAGGCAGCCCCCGCCGTCACCGCCCCCGCGACGATCACGGTGTTGGTGCGCCTGATCACCAGGATGTCGCTGCCGCGGAACAGGTTCGATGCAGCGAAGAATGTGGCGGCGCAGGTGCCGGCGACCGTCGGCTGGGCAGTGAGGGTCGCCGCGCGATAGCCCTGGACGGCGAGTGGTAGCGCGGTGTAGAGCGTCGTCGTCGATGAAACAGCGCACGGATCGGGCAGTGCTGTGGGAGCAGTGGGCAGTTCCGCGAACTGCCCGTAATAGCCGGCGTGGCGGGTGTTGGTCGACAGCGTTTCGATGGCGTAACGGCCGTTCTCGATTTGCGCCGAAGCACGCTCGTTTTCGCGGTTGGTCTGGCTGGAGTTGACGAAAACCAGAGACATGCCGGTAAGCAGCACCAGCCCGATGGCGAGCGACACCATCAGTTCGACAATGGACAGGCCGGACTGGTGAGTGCGGCCGCAGCGCCGGCCGGCGGGATGCGGTTTTGAAAGTGTGATCATTTGAGTCTGGCTGTCCTGAAGGTCCACGACACGGTGCGACGCTTGGGCTCGGTGCCGTACAGGTTGTTGCCGCAATTGACGGTCGGCGTGGTGGTATCGGTGCGCCCCTGCCAGGAAACCGCGACCGTGTACTGCCCCGTGCCCGACAGCGACGCGCCGGTGGTGTCGACGATTTCGGTGGTGGCGTTGTACGAGATGCAACCGCGCGCACCGACCATGGCGCCGACGGAGGCGCCGGCCTTGGTCTCGCCGGTTCCGGCAAGAGCATCATTGATGGCCGTCATCATGCTGACCGCCAGTGCATTCTCCGCCGTGGTGCCGGCGGCGCAGCTCGGTGTGGCAACCGCACCGGAATCAGAACTGCCGTCGGCGTTGGTGGTCGGGCCAAAATAAGGCGTTCCGGAACTCGCGGTGGACACGGCGAAGCAACTCGCAACGTTACGCGCGATATTGACCTTTTCGATCATGTCGCCGAGGATGATCAGCGCCTGCGCGCGTTGATAGGATTCGAATTCCGCGACCTGGGCCTTTGCCTGCAGCCCGGCTATGCCCAGCAAACCTATGGTGACGATGAATATCGCGACCAGGGTCTCCAGCATGGAGAACCCCCTGTGTCGCTTCATGCGCATGTCAGTTGCAACCATCGGACGCATTGCCGTTGGTATCGAGGGCGACATAGGGCTTGCCGGACAAGTCTGCCTTGACGCAGCGCATCTGCACCTTGGGGTAGGTCGAATTCTTGATTTGCAAGTCGAATGCTGCGGTGCCGGTAAGGCGGCCGTTGCCGCCGTAGGTGATGGTTCCTGCAGATATCGCGTCGACGCCGGTCGGCGCCTGCACGGTTTTCAATACTGTCGTGCCGACTAGCACGTTCCAGCCGGTGGCGTAGTCGCCCCCATTCGGCACAATCGTCGCCGAGGACCCGCGCTTGACGGCCTCGCTGCGCGCATAAAGCATCGAGGCCAGCATGTCGCTCGCCGCCGAGCGCAGGCGGACACCGGCAATCATCTCCGTCATTGACGGGGCCGCGATCACCGCGAGGACGCCGGCGATGGTCAGCACGATCATCAGTTCAATGAGGGTGAATCCCCTGGTCCGCTGCCGCCCCATGCGCTGCCGTCCCATGCGCCCCACCTAGGCCGGTCTCCGACCTACCATTTGCCGTCGCCGAGCGAGCGGGTTTTAACACCCGCACTGGTAAGCGTCAGATTGCCGTCGGCAATCTGCGCGCCGGCTGCGGTCGCGGTGATGGCGTAGATCTGCGGCGGACCAGCGGTCAGCGTCACGGCGATGCTGTAATAGCTGTTGCTGCAGGTGGTCGTGACGCAGGTCCAGTTTTGCCGCGAAGCGTTGAGGCCGCCGGAGGCAAGCGTCGCCGTATAGGTGCGCGAGTCGAGAACGTATTGTTCCTGCTTGTTGGAGATGTCGAGCATGAATTGCTGCGCCTCGGAGCGGTTGCCCTTGCGCACATAGCTCTGGTAGCTGGGGTAGGCGATCGCCGACAGGATGCCAATGACGGCGATGACGATCATCAGTTCGATCAGCGTAAAGCCAGGGACGCGCATGCGCCGGCCGTCGTGTCCGCCGTCGTGTCCGCGGACACGCCCGACGGGCAATCGCATGACGGCTGCGCCGCCGGAGGCGGCGTGCCCGGATTGATCGGTGTATAGGGTCTGCTTCAAGCGGTTCATCGAAATCCATCCTCCGTCGTTGGTGCGCACTGCCAGGCGGCTGGCAACCGAGGAAAAATCCGGGGCCGTCCCGGCGGCCCCCGCGACCGGGGATCCGTATTTCCCTTTCCTGGCTAAAATCCGCTGCGCGCGGAAGTTTCGACGCGTCACCGTTGGACACGATTGACGCACGTGCCGGCGAACAGGCACATGGGCGCCGATGAACGGCGGATTTCAGGCGATATCCGGCTTGAAGGCCTGCTGGAATGCGACGCCGGTAACGTAGTTTTACGCTTCTCGGCAGCAGTCGCGAAGCGTGGCGGACTCAGGGTCCGAGCAGCTTGATCATCTGTGCGAAGGAATCAGCCTCGAGCTTGGACATGATGCGGCCGCGATAGCCCTCGATGGTACGCACGCTCAGCGACATCTGTGCGGCGATTTCCTTGCTGGAATTGCCGGCGGCGAGAAAATTGGCGATCGACAGCTCCCGCTCGGTCAGCCGCGCCAGCTTGCTCTGCACGTTGGACAACACCGCCTGCTGGCGGCGCTGTTCGGCGTCAACACGCAGCGCTTCGAGCACGGTGTCGATAAGGACCTGGTCGTCAATGGGCTTTTCCAGAAAATCAAAAGCGCCGGCGCGCATCGCGCGCACGGCGATGGACACATCGCCATGCCCGGTGAGGAAAATCACCGGATTGTTCAGTTCGTGCTCGCGCATCCTGCGAAACACCTCGAGACCACTCACCTCGGGCATGCGGATGTCCAATATGACACAGCCGGGTTCGCCGCTGAATGTGCGCAGGAACTCCGCAGGATTGCTGTAGGCAATGGTTGACAGACCAACGGTTTTGAGGAGGAAGGTGGTCGAGTCCCTGACCCCTGCGGAATCATCAACCAACCACACCCGGTGCGCTGCATCGTTCCCGGCGGCTTCGTGCGACGGCTGTTGCGGAATCTGCCGCGCGACAACGTCGTGATCGGTAACCCGTTTTTTGTTCAGATTCAAGGCCACTCCCTGTTCACGGTTTTGCTGATGGTTCCGCATTCGCACCGTGGCAACACGGTACAGCCTGTGCGGTGAGCCGGCAATTGCGCAACGGTACGGTAAAGTTGCGTAAAATTACTCGTCATGACGGGCTGCCCGCAATGAGGCGCAGCCGATCCACCACCACGCGCGCCTGATTCGGACAGGTGTTGCGCGCCTACTCGCCCGTCGGCATCAAAGTCTACGCCAAAGAACCTCGGCGCTTCATCGGGTAACGGATACTCCGGGCCGTTCAACATCATTCCCGGTTTGTAAGACCGCGCATTGTCGCGCGCCCGTCGCCATCGCGGCGGCAACGCCCATCCGGGATTGGACGCCGGCGCGATTCGGGCATTGAATGCCCCTTCGCCACCCATGCGCGTCAACCTCTTCGATGGCCGGCGTGAGCCGGCGAAAGCACATTACCTACGCCAACCCGGCGCGCGGTAATTCCATGCACAGACATCGTGCAAAACGCTTAAAAAGGGCATCATTGCGGGAACACTCCGCAATTTGGATTCCGACCTGGCACAGGTCGAACAGGCATTGCGGATACACGTATCACTACGCATTTTTTGCATCGACAATACCGACATGCATGCCCCCGATCCCAAATCGTCCTCCGCCCGGTGGCGTGTGCATTGGTCAAGCCTGCTCGGGCTGCATCGGTCGGCGTACCGGGCACCTGTGATTGCCGCGGCAATCTGCATCGTGGCAACCGTCGTCTCGGCGCGCTTCGTTGACGCGGACCGCGATATGAAGGCGGCGGCTGTCGCCGACAGGGTGCTGCTCCTTGTCGAGGCCCTATTTGGCAATTACGAAACGTTTGCAACTGTCGCGGGGCAAATGGCGACACCCATTGCGACCAGCCCTCTCGAGGGCATGCGCGGCTACATGATTGGCGACAACCTCAAAAAGCAGTTCCCGGCCGCCGGCTATGTCGCGTTCATCCGCCGCCTACCCAGCGCGATCGTAGCGCCGCACGAACGGACCACTCAGTCGGAATTGATCGCCGGCAACAATGGCTTGCCGGCATCCAGCGTACAGACGTCCGACCTCGCGAGCGACGCCTACATCCTGGATACCGTGGTTCCCGCTCCCACAGCGTCGCGGCTGGGCACCAACCTCAACCGCGATCCCCAATTCGCAACGGTGCTCGACGCCGCTCGTCGCAAACGGGCCGCCGTTTTCGTTCCAACCAACAGTGGCCTTACGCAGGCCCGAGACCACCTGCCGTTTTTTCTGGTCCCGGTGTTCAGCCCGCCGCCCAAGCCCGGCGCGGAGAACATCGTCGGCTTCCTGGCTATGGCAATTGACGTTCGCGCCCTGATGACTCAGGCACTTGCGTCGGATATTGCCGGCGATTGGGGACTGAAATTGGGCGTTTTGCCGACTCGCACCGGTTTGCCCTCGGACGGCAATGTCGAGTTGTTTCAGCGGGTCAAACCAGTCGCGGCGCAGGAAGCCCCGTTAAGGCGGCAATTTAGCGTTGCCGATACCACCCTGCAACTGGAGATCGTGCCCTCCGCGAATTGGAACATCGGCATTGGGACCTACCTGCCGTGGTTGATTTTTGCAGTCGGCCTTTTTGCCACGATAATGCTTTACCTGCTGATTCGATCCAGCCAGAAATCGCAAAAACTGACGCAGTTGCTGGCCGAATCGCGAAGCTATGAGGTTATCGAGCAACGCCGGCGCTTTCGTGATCTGGTGGAATCGAGCAGCGACTGGATCTGGGAACTGGACGCCGGTTTCCGCTTCCGCTATGTCAGTCCGACGACGCAGACGCTGCTCGGATATGCGCCGGAAGAGCTGGTCGGACGCCACATCGACGCAGTGATCCATGACGATGGCGCCGAATCCGGCCCGCAACCGATGTTCCCTTTCCAGGCCGAAAGTCCGGTCGCCTACACCAGTTTTGAGCGCATGCTTCGTCACGCCGATGGCCGGCGCCTGGTATTCGAGAGCGCGGGCACCCCGATACAGGATGCCGAAGGCAATTTCGCCGGACTTCGCGGCACCGACCGCGACATGACGCGACAGCACGAGTTGCGCGAGTTGCATTCGGCGCTGCAGCAGGAACTCGCCACGAACATGCAGCAGCAACTGGTCAACCAGTTGCTCTCGGGGATTGCCCACGAACTGAACCAGCCGCTGGCAACCGTCGCGTCCTACAACCA
>CAYLPI010000109.1:4047-12389 GCA_964385505.1 uncultured Bordetella sp. | reverse complement strand
GTCAGGTGCTTGGCCCTTTTGCCGACCACAGCCACCAGTTCGCCCTCGAACTGGTGGCTGTGGTCGGCAAAAGGGCCAAGCACCTGACTGAGGCCAATGCGCTCGAGTGCATCGCCGGCTATACGCTGGGCAACGACTTGAGCGAACGCGCGTACCAGAAAAGCGACCGCACACTGTGGCGCGCCAAGAACATCGATACCTTCAAGCCGATGGGGCCGTTTGTTGTCGGCGGCATCGACCCGATGGCGCAAATGATCAGCGTCAGCGTCAACGGCAAGCTCGCCTCTGAATACAGCACGTCAAAAATGGTGTTCAGCCTGCAGCACTATCTCGCGCGCATGACCGAGTTCGTCACGCTGGTTCCGGGCGACGTGATCTGGCTTGGCTGTGACGGCCCGACCATCCCGGCGCTGGTCGAGGGCGATGTCGTCGCGGTGTCCTGTCCGGCCATAGGCGTGCTGTCCAACCGCCTGGTGCGCGAGGCCTAGGCCGCCTTGCCCATTTCGCGCAGGTAAACCGGCAAGTCCATGCTGGGCGGGTGCTTGGGAACCTGGAAAAACAGGTCCGCGACCCATCCGCGGTGATAGCTGCAATGGGTGATGACATGCAGCGCGATGTCGCCGCGGCGCATGCTGCCGGCATTGCCGCCGATCAGCGTGAAGTCGATTATTTCGTCGGCCGTGGCCTCGGTCAGCGCGTCGGCCCAGGCGATATACCAGGCATCAATGGTCTGTTGTGCCTGCCACAGCGGCGCGAGTTCGGTGTGGACCCGCGTGTTGAGCGCCTGGATGCCGTGCTCGCGCCCCTCCAGGTGCGCCTGCCAGATCAGGTGCACCACGTACTGGTGGTTGAGCGTGTTGACCATGTTCTTGAACAGCGTGGTGCGTTCCTTCAGCGCCTCGCCATCGGGCAGCGCCGCGACGGCGTCGAACATTTTTTTATTGGCCCAGGCGTTGTAGCGCGCGAGCAGGCTGATTTGTTGTGTGCCCGACATGTTTCCGGCTCCTTGCAGTCCTGTGAAGCGGCATTGTAGGCCGGCTTTGTGCGGTCTGTGGCAAGCCGCGCACTATCCGGGTGCCCGGATACCGGCTGGTATGCTGCACGCGTGCCGCCGAACCTTACGCCTTCGAACCCTTATGTCCGCCTGTTCGGGGTGTTGTTGCTGCTCGTGCTGCTGTTCGCCGTGTCCGGGATCAGCGGCTTGCGCGATCACTTCAGCCTAGCCTATTTGCACCGGTGCTTCGAAGAGCAAAAGCTCACCGGCCTGCTGATTTTCATCCTCGCCTTTTGCCTCGGCAACCTGGTGCAGATTCCGGGCTGGATTTTTCTGGCGGCCGCGGTGTTTGCTCTTGGCCGCGTCTGGGGTGGCTTCGCCACCTATCTGGCGGCCAGTGTTTCCTGCGTGCTGACCTTTTTTGTGGTCAGGGCGGTGGGTGGTGCGGCTTTTCGCAGCGTCGGTGGCAAGATGGGGGCGCGCATTTTCGCCCGGCTCGACGCCCATCCGGTGGCCAGCGTACTGGCGCTGCGCCTGTTGTTCCAGACCGCGCCGGCGATCAACTACGCGCTCGCCGTGTCCGGCGTGAAATTCCGCGATTATCTTGCCGGCACGCTGGCAGGATTGCCGCTGCCAATAATCGTGTACTGTTATTTTTTTGACCAGTTGGCGATGCTGCTGCATCTGCAAAACTAGGTGTCATCGGCTGCTCGCGCATCCGCGTGTTCTTTCTAATCGGAGTAACAGGAGCATCCTATGCAACGACGGCAACTTGGTAAAAGCGGACTCGAAGTTTCGGCGCTGGGTCTTGGCTGCATGGCCATGACCGCGCTCTACGGCCCGGTGGACGAGGCCGAAGCCGTCGCCACGGTGCGCGCGGCGCTCGACGCCGGTGCGGATTTTCTCGATACCGCCGACGCCTATGCCGAGGGCAAGAACGAGGAATTGCTGTGCCGCGCGTTGGCCGGCGGTTACCGCAAAAAAGCCGTCATCGCCAGCAAGTTCGGCAACGTGCGTACGCCCGACGGCAAGCCCGGCGCCAATGGCCGGCCCGAATACGTCATCGCCGCGTGCGACAAGAGCCTGGCGCGCCTCGGCGTCAGCGAGATAGACCTCTATTACCAGCACCGCGTCGATCCGGCGGTGCCGATCGAGGACACCGTCGGTGCGATGGCGCGCCTGGTCGAACAGGGTAAGGTGCGCTACCTTGGCCTGTCCGAGGCCGGCGCCGAGACCATTCGCCGTGCCGCCAAGGTACACCCCATCGCCGCGCTGCAGACCGAATACTCGCTGTGGTGCCGCTTTGTCGAACCGGAAATCCTGCCCTTGTGCCGCGAACTGGGCATCGGCTTTGTGCCGTATTCACCGCTCGGTCGCGGCATGCTCACCGGCGCCATCGCCAGCCTCGACGACCTCGGTGAAAGCGACCGACGCCGCGACCACCCGCGCTTCCAGCAGGGCAACCTCGAGAGCAATGCTGCGCTGATTAAACCGCTGACCGACATGGCGAAGGCGCGCGGCTGCACGCCTTCGCAAATCGCCCTCGCCTGGCTGCTGGCGCAGGGCCGGGATGTGGTGCCGATTCCCGGCACCAAACGGCGCAGTCATCTCGCCGACAACCTTGCCGCGATTGAAGTGGTGCTCGGCGCCGACGAAGCGGCCGCGCTGTCGCGCGCCATCGACGACACGCAGGTGGCCGGTACGCGCTACCCCAAGGGCCAGTTGGCGAGCGTCGGCATCTGAGGACAATGGCTGGAAAGGTCCGCCAGTCGGACCTTTCCAGCCTACAGTGTCAACGCCGCGCGCGCACGGCAGGCCCTCGCGCGGGCGGCAGGTGCATGGCCTTGCCGGCAGCGCGCAGGCAGCGCATGAAGCGCTCGGCCACCGGGCCGGGCTCGCGCGCTGCATGTCGCGTGATGCCCACCGGCAGTCGCGCATGCGGCAGCGCCAGAGGCAGGATGTTCAGCAGCCCCAGTTCGACATCGCGCCTGACCACCTGGTAGGGCATCGCCGCCAGCGTTACATTGTCCTGCAGCAGGCTGCGTATCAGCATGAAGGAAATGCTCTCGACATGGCTTTGCGGCCGCGACAGGCCGTGGGCGAGGAACAACCCGGCCACCGGTGCGTGCGCGACGCTGTCGGGCGTCGGCAACACCCACGGAAAATCGCCGAGGTCGCGGTAGGCGGGTTTGCGCCGGCCGGCCAGCGGATGGCCTGCCCCGGCGATGATGACGATGGGCTCGTTGTACAAGACCTCCTGCTGCAACTGCTCCAGTCCCAGCGTGTCGTTAAGACGCCCGACCAGCAGGTCAAGGTCGCCCGACAGCAATGCCGGCATCAACTGCCGTGTGCTGCCATCGACAACGCGCACCACTACATTGCGTGCCTCGGCCCGCAGCCTGATGATGGCCGCCGGCAGCAGTGTTGGCAGCGCGACAAGATAGCCGCCGACGGCGATCTGCCCGCCGGTGCCGCCAAGATGGGCCTGGATGTCCTGCCCGGCCTTTAGCAGTTCGGACTCCACGGCGCGGCAATGCAGCAACAGGCGTTCGCCGGCGACCGTCGGCACGAGGCCGCGCGGCGTGCGCTCGAACAGCTTCACACCGAGGATGGCCTCGATTTCGAGCACGGTCTTGGACAGCGCGGGCTGCGAGATATGCAGCGCGCCGGCGGCACGCGAAATCGAACCCAGTCTCCCGACCGCCGACAACTGGCGCACATGGCGCAGTCTGAGGCGTGTCAGCAACAGGTGCCCGATGTCGGGAGCGGCGGATTCTGGCATGGGCCGAGTATAAAGCAGGCATAACCAGAAGGTTATGTCGTACGTACATTTTTGCAGTGGTCAGACATGGTGCGCTCTGCCACTATCAATGCCACCGAGGCAATGTCACCGACGACTTGACGCGAACGCAGAGGCATTCCGATGAAACTCAAAAGCTTCCAGACCTTTCCCGTAACCCTGCCCGACGAAGACCCGGAGTGGAAGTTTGCCGGTCAGGCCTATCCCAGGAACGAAGCGGTGGTGGTCGTGCTCAAGGCCGAGGACGGCACCGTGGGCTACGGCTATGCCGCGGCGTTTCCGCACCTCGGCGCGACGCAGATGGGTGTGCAGGGTGCGCTCAACCGCCTGCTGCCGCTGATCATGGACAAGCCGGCCCTCGACATTGAAAGCCATCTGCGCACCATAGACCGCTCGATACGCGACAACAACCCGGCCAAGTCAGGCATAGACTGCGCGCTCCACGACCTGGCTTCGCGCCTGCTGGGGGTGCCTGTGTACCAGTTGTTCGGCGGCAAAGTGCGCTCCGAAATTCCGCTGTCGCGCATGCTGGCCCTGAAAAAACCCGAGCAAATGGCCGAGAAGGCGAAAAAGCACGCCGACGAAGGCTACAAGTGCATCAAGTTGAAGCTCGGCGGCGACCTGCGCGAGGACGAGGCGCGGGTCAGGGCGGTGCGCCAGGCCGTGGGCGACAAGGTACGCCTGACCATAGACCCGAACATGTCCTATAACGCCAAGCAGGCCATCGCCTGCGTCGAGCGCGTGGCACAGTACAAGGTCGAACTCATCGAGCAGCCGGTGCGTTACGACGACCTCGACGGCCTGGCGACGGTGACGCGCTCGGTGTCGATCGCGGTCGAAGCCGACGAATCGGCATTCTCTGCTGAGAGCACCTACTACCTTGCGTCCAAGGGCATTGTCGATGCCATCAGCCTCAAGGTGTCGAAAATGGGCGGCCTGCGCAACGTGCATACTGCGGCGCGCATTTGCGAGGCGGCCAAGCTCGGCTGCCGCATGGGTGCCACCGTCGGCAGCCGGCTGCTCGCCGCACATGCCGCGCACCTGGTGGCGGCGCTGCCGCACCTGACCTTTCCGTGCGAGCTGGCCGAGTTCGAACACCTGATGAACGACCCGTTCGAAGGCCTGCAGGTGAAGGACGGTATGCTGCTGGTGCCCGATGACATCGGTCCCGGTGTCAGGCTTCGCGCCGACGCCGGCTGGAGCGCCTAGTCGCGGGCTTGCCCATTAACGCTTTCAAACAAGGATAAACACCATGCTCTACCTCATCTACCAGGAAGACGGCGACAACGCCACGGCCATTCGCGCTGCCAAGAAGGAAGAACACCTCGCCTATCTCGAACAGCATAAGGACAAGCTGGTGCTGGGCGGCGCCGCGTTGGCCGAGGACGGCATTGCGCGCACCGGCAGCGTCCTGCTGCTCAACGTGCCCAGCCTGGCTGCCGCCGAGGCCTTTTCGCAAAGCGAGCCGTTTCGCGCCGCCGGGCTGTTCAAGCTGGTCAAGATCACGCGCATGCGCCGCGGCCAGTGGCACCCGGAGAACGCGCCCAAGTCCGCCGAGGGCGAGTAGGCGGGTGAAGCCCGGAATCAGTTTGATGATCAACCCGTTGAGGAGAGCCGCATGAACAAAGTCTGGATCAGCACCGCAATCGCCCTGGCACTTGTTGCCTCCGCCTCGTCCGTGCAGGCCCAGGCCACGCGCGTCACGCGCATGCTGGTGCCCTTTGCCGCGGGCGGCCCGGCCGACTTTGTCGCGCGCTCCCTCGCCGACAAGCTGAGCGGCCCGCTCGGCATGAATGTCATTGTCGAGAACCGTCCCGGTGCCAACGGCTCCATCGCCGCCCAGGCCGTGGCCAAGGGCGAGCCCGACGGTACGCTGCTGTTGTTTGCGACATCGGGCATGCTCACCATCAGCCCCATTCTCGAAAAAGACCTGCCCTACAACCCCTTGCGCGACCTTGCGCCGGTGGCGCGTGCCGTGTCCAACGGCACGGCGCTGATCGTCGGCACCAATGTGCCGGCCAACAATGTGCGCGAGCTGGTGCAACTGGCGAAGAACAGCAAGACGCCGCTGGCTTTTGGCTCTGCCGGCAACGGCAACATCCTGCACCTGCACCTGGAGCTGTTCAATAATGCCGCCAAGGTCGATATCACGCATGTGCCCTACAAGGGCATCGCACCGGCGGTGACCGATGTTATCGGCGGCCAGATCACCGGCGCCTTTGCCGACCTGCCGATTTCACTGCCGCAGATTCGTGCCGGCAAGGTCAAGGCGCTGGGCCTGGTCGGCATGCGCCGCAGCGGCGCCGCGCCGGAGATCCCGACCATAGAAGAGCAGGGTGTATCGGGCGTGGACGGCATCAGCTGGTTCGGCGTGCTCGCGCCGGGCAAGACGCCGCCAGAGGTGGTCAAGCGCGTGTCCGAGGCGATCGCCAAGGCGCTGTCCGATCCCGAACTGAAACAAAAGCTGCAGGCGGTCGGCTCCGAACCGACGCCGAATACGCCCGAAGAAATGGTCAAGCTGATCCAGGGCGATCAGGCGCGCTGGGCGAAAATCATCGCCGAGCGCAAGATCACGATGCAGTAGCGGTCGGCACGCCGCTGTCGCGGCAGCGCGCCGGGCCGCCTCCGCTCCCGGACCCGCCGCCGGCCGGTTGACATCAATGGTCTGGTGGACCTATCATTAGTACCACTTGCTGCGCTCAAATCACGGTGTCGAATCGCAGGCACCAACATTCCAGGGGGAACCATGCCGAAACTGCTGTCCAGACCGGAGTTCAAGAAGGCCTTGTACGAGGCGCGGGCGCGGCACCTGTCCGGCGGCCATGCGTTTTCCCACGCCTGGGCGAACGGTGAACTCAACCGGGCGCAGCTCGGATTCTGGGCGGTGCAACACCATTATTACATCGAGCATATCCCGCAGCAGTTCGGCCATTTTTTCTGCCGTCTGCCCGACCTTGATGCGCGACTGCTGATGCTGGAGAACCTGGTCGGCGAGGAAATGCCCGGCAAGCCGGAAAAACGCCACCCCGAGCTGATGGTCAAATTTGCTCGCGCCTGTGGCGTGCCGGCGGCAAAGGTGCGCAACGCTGACGAGCTTGGCACCATCGTGCCGGGTGCGCGCGCGATGCGCTCCTGGATCTACGAGCTCGTCGCGTTCCGCCATATCGTCGAGGGCGCGGCCGGCATCATGCTGGCGCTCGAAGGGCAGACCCCGGTGCTGTTCCCGAAATACGTCGCGGCCTGTAAGAAGCTCGGTTTCAGCAATGACGACCTCGAATTCTTTTATGTGCACATGGAGGCCGATGTCGAGCACCAGCGCCATGGCTTTGACATTACCTGCCGCTATGCGGCCACGCCCGAGTTGCAGCGCAAGGCGATTGCCGCGGTGTCGTCCTCGGCCGCGCAGCGCCTCGCCATGCTCGACGGCATCTGGGCGGCGCTGCAGTCGCCCAGGCTCAAGCAGCAGAAACACTAACGTAAGAGGGTATGAGGGTATGAGGGCATGAGGGCATGAAGGCATGACGCTGCCGGCGCTGCTCGATGGAGGCGGCCGCGTCGTCCTGGTCGCCGGGGCGGCGGGGGGCATAGGCCGGGCGACGCTGGCGCTGTTCAAGCAGGCCGGCGCATCGACCTGCGCCTTTGACCTGCGTCCCCGTGAGGCGCAGCCCGACGCCGACCTGGTGGTGGTCGGCGATGCCGCGAGCGAAGCCGATGTGGCACGCGCGGTGGCAGAAACGACGACCTCCTTCGGCCGCATCGACTGGGTCGTCAACGCCGTCGGTGTGACCGGTTTCGGCCCGCTTGAAGCGACCAGCGCCGATGACTGGCATCGCCTGCTGGGCATCAACCTTGACTCGGCGTTTTTTCTGGCGCGCGCGGCCCGTCCGGAACTGAAAAAGAACCGCGGTGCGCTGGTGTTGATGAGTTCGAGCAATGCCATCAACGGCGGCTCGGCGGTGTCGGGTGCGGCCTATGCCGTGGCCAAGGCCGGCTTGCTGAACCTGTCGCGTTACCTCGCGAAGGAATGGGCGCCGGACAGGATCCGCGTCAACTGTGTCGCCCCCGGACCGGTGGC
Organism: uncultured Bordetella sp.; assembly: GCA_964385505.1. Taxonomy (GTDB): domain Bacteria; phylum Pseudomonadota; class Gammaproteobacteria; order Burkholderiales; family SG8-39; genus CAITSH01. The sequence goes on along the minus strand of CAYLPI010000109.1, from coordinate 4,520 downwards.
GACCCCCATGCTTGACCGGCTGGACGCGGCCGCACACGCTGCGCTCATAGCCGCGATCCCGCTTAAACGCTACGCCGAAGCGGCCGAAGTGGCCGCTGTGATCGGCTTTTTGTGCTCGTCGGGCGCGGCGTCGATGACAGGGACCTGCATCAACGTCAGCGGCGGCCTGGTACTCGACTAGGCAGGCACGCGACCATGCGAACAGACAAGCTCGACAAGAATTCCGCCGTCCCGCTTTATCACCAGATTTTTGTCGCCTTGCGCGACGCCATCATTGCCGGTGTGCACAAGCCCGGCACGCCGTTGCCAAGCGAGCGCGAACTGACCAGGCTCTACGGCGTGTCGCGGCTGACGGTGCAGCACGCGGCCGAGGAACTGGTGCGGCTCGGGTTTATCGTGCGCCGGCAGGGCAGCGGTTCATTCGTCGCCGAAGACCGGCCGGTCACCCCGGTCAGCATGAACACGCATCGAGC
>CAYLPI010000109.1:0-4037 GCA_964385505.1 uncultured Bordetella sp. | reverse complement strand
CCGTGCCTGGGACGATACCGGCGATCCGAAATACCTGCAGGCGCTGATCGACAATGTCGTGGCGATAGGCGACTCGACCGAGGGCCGGCTGCTCGAAGTCGGGTTTGTGCTGCCGGACGCGGTGGTGCGCGGTGCGCTCGGCCTCAAGCCGCGGGAAAAAGTGCATCGCTCGGTGCATGTCAGGTCTCGCCAGGGTTCGCCCATCGGTTTGTTCACGACCTGCGTGCCGGTGGATATCGGCCGCAGCATCGAGGTGCACGACATCGAAAGCCAGCCGATGCTGGCGCTGCTCGACCGGCGCGGTTACCGGCCCGAATGGGCCAACCAGGCGATCAAGGCCGTCGCTGCAGCGGCACCGGAGGCCAAACACCTCGCCTTGCGCAAGGGCGATCCGCTGGTCAGATTGGAGCGCACCGTCCATGATCGCAATGACAGGCCGATCGAACACCTTGTCGCGCTCTATCGCGCCGACTGTTATGAATACCGTACGGTGCTGCATCGGGACACCGCCTGGGGCTGCAACTGACATTTTATCGAGGGAGTGAAAGCATGTGCCATACCACTGGTTTTTCCCGTCTGCTGGCGGGTCTTTTGTTTGCCGTGACGATGTCGGGCGCCACCGCTGCCCTCGCGCAGGGCGCGGCCTTCCCGGCCAAGGGCATCACCATCGTCGTGCCCTTCCCGCCGGCCGGCAGTTCCGACCGTGCGGTGCGCCTGATCGGCCGAAAAATGGCCGAGAACACCGGCCAGCCGGTGATCATCGACAACAAGAGCGGCGGTAACGGCGTCATCGGTGTGCTTGCCGTGAAGCAGGCGCCGCCGGACGGCTACACGCTGTTCATGGCGCATACCGCGACCCATGCCATCAACGTCGCGCTCTACGACAAGCTGCCCTACAACCCGTCGGCGGATTTCCGGCCGGTCACCACCTTCATGTCCTTCCCGAGCTACATCGTGGTGCCGGCCGCGAGCCCGGTGAAAACGGTCGCCGACCTGGTCGCGCTGGCGCGCACGCAAAAGGGCGGCCTCACCTACAGTTCGCAGGGCATAGGCACGCCCGGCCACCTGCTGGGCGCGATGATGCAAAAGCTCACCGGTGGCGAGTACGTGCATATCCCGATGAAGGGCGCCGCAGCCGCGACGCTGGAAGTGGTCGCCGGGCGCGTTGACCTGCTGTTCTCCTCATACGGCACGGCCGCGCCCTTCATCAAGGACGGCCGGCTGCGCGTGATCGCGATCGCCTCGGGCACGCGTTCGGCGCTGCTGCCCAATATTCCCACCATGACCGAAGCCGGATTTCCCGGTGTCGAACTCGACTACTGGTTTGGCATGCTGGCGCCGGCGGGTACGCCCGATGCCGTCATCCAGCGGCTCAACACTGAAATCATCAAGGCGGTACGCAATCCTGAGGTGGCGGCTGCACTGACGGCCGAGGGCATTGAAATCATCACCAGCACCCCGGAACAATTCGTGCGGCTCATCGCCGAGGACACCGCACGGCTGGGCCGGGTGGTGCGCGATATCGGCGCCAAAGCCGAGTAGGAGCGCTTTTTCAACCGGGCGTTGGCTGGAAAGCCTTGCTGGACGGGCGTTTCCAGCCGATGTGTTATTTTCGTTCGAACTGCGCACGGTGCGCGGCCGCGATTTCTGGTAAATTTGCGCCCTTCACCATACAGCGCGACGACGCGCTGCGGTTTTGCACGAAAGGGCCTCACCGCCATGCAGCTATTCGATTACGAGTCCGACGCACAATGCGCTTTTGACACGGTCGCACGCGGCGGCATTGCGATCATCCCGATGCATGTCGGTTACGCCATCGTCGGCGCCACCGCCGATGCGGTGCGGCGCATTTTCAAGGCCAAGCGTCGCGCACCTTCCAAGCTGAACGCCATCACCGGCTGCCCCGAGCTGCATCGGGACGTGCATATCGCCGACGCGCGGGCGCGGGCGGTGGTCGATGCCATCGTCAACAAATACGACTTGCCGCTGGGCACGGTTGCGGCGGCACGCATGGATCACCCGATGCTGGCGCGGCTCGATGCGGACATTCTGGCGCAAAGCACGCTTGATGGCACCGTCGCCATGTTGATGGGCGGCGGGCCCTTCCTCGATACGCTGGGGCGCCTGAGTTATGAAAACAACCTGGCCATACTCGGCTCATCGGCCAATGTATCGCTCAACGGCGTTAAATTCCGCGCCACCGATATCGAGCCGGAGATCGTCGCCGCCGCCGATGTGATGTTCGACTACGGCTTGATGCGCTGGGCCGCCTATGGCGAATCCTCGACCATGCTCGACCTGCGCGACTTCAGCGTGGTGCGCAAGGGCGCCTGCTTCGACCTCATCGCCGACCTGGTGCAGCGCCACTTTGGCATCACGTTGCAGGCCCAAACCGCTTAGTTAACTGCAGGTTGGCTGCAGGTTGGCGGCTAGTCGGCGCGTATGCCGTAGGCCTTGATCGGCCCCGACCACTTGGCGATTTCATCGGCGAGATGGGTGGCCGACTGCTCCGGCGTGCCGGGCATGGGCTCCATGCCCTGGCGCGACAGGTTCTCGCGCACCGCCGGCATCTCGAGTGTCCTGACAATGTCGCGGTTAAGGCGCCGCATTACCGCGTCAGGCGTGCCGCGCGGCGCAGCGATGGCATACCAGTAGCTCGCATCGAACGCTGGTCCGCCGCTTTCCGCCAGCGTCGCCAGATCGGGTGCAAGGTCCGAGCGCCTGGGCAGGGCCACGCCATACGAATGCAGGCGGCCGCTGCGCAGGTGCGGCAGCGCAACGCTGAGCGGAATGAAGGCGATGTCGATCTGCCCGCCGAGCAGATCATTGACCAGCGGCGCCGTGCCCTTGTAGGGCACGTGGGTGAAGGTCGCGCCGATTTCCGCGGCGAAACGCGCCGATGCCAGGTGATGCGGCGAGCCGTTGCCGACGGTGCCAGAATTGATTTTGCCGGGTGCGCTTTTGGCAGCGGCGGCAAACTCGCGCACGCTGCTGCGCGGCGCCTTGCTGCCACCGGCCAGCACCATCGGCACCGAGGCCAGGGTCGCCACCGGCACCAGGTCGCGGTCCGGGTCGAAGCTGGTTGCAACCTGCATCACCGGGTAGAGGCGCAGGTTGTTGGCAATCACCACCAGCGTGTGGCCGTCGGGTGTCGCACGCGACACCTCGGACCAGGCGACCAGTCCGCCGCCGCCGGGGCGGTTTTCAACCACGATGGGCTGGCCCAGCAACTCGGCCAGGCGTGCGCTGATGGTGCGCGTTGCGCCGTCGGTGCCACCACCGGGAGGGAAGGGCACCACCAGGCGTATGGGTCTGGAAGGAAAGTCCTGCGCCAGCGCGGGCCCGGCAGCGCAGCACAGCAAGGCGATGGCTACGGCGGCGCGTCGCGCGATTGCGCCCGGCGCAGAATGCCGGAAGCGGATACTGGTGATGCTCATGAGCGTGCTCCTCCTTGACCCTTGACCCTTGACCCTTGACCCTTGACCCTTGACCCTTGAATAGGCGGGCGTTGCCGGGCCGTCGTCAACGCGTTCCTCATGCTAGCACGCTGCTGCGCCGTCACAATGCATGGCGCATGGCGCACGCAGTATTCATGCGACGAATTGGTTTTGACGCTCCGATGCGCTTGTCATAGCATGGCCGCAGTACCGGCCCCTGCTGCCGGTTCCGAGGCATAGGGAATGAGCACACCGGAAGAATTCGAAGTCGCGCTGGTCAAGGCCCAGGCTGGCATCGCCAGTCTGCGGCGCGTCCTGCCTGCGTCGGCCGAAGCGGGCGCTGCGGAGCGGGCGACGCAGGGCAGTACGGCGTCCGCTGAAGCGCAGCAGCCTGCGCCGGAGGCGCCAGTCCTTGCACCGGCATGGCGACGAATGCTCAAGCCGGCACTGGTGGTGACCTGCATCGCCGTCGCCTTCCTGCAGTTCTATTACATCGATATCTCGCTGCAGATCGCCAGCCTGCCGACGCTGTTCTACGGCCTGCGGCAGTAGTATTCAATCAGGGGGAATCCAGCGGACCGCTGGAAATGCCCGTCTGGC
>CAYLPI010000108.1:5286-12486 GCA_964385505.1 uncultured Bordetella sp. | reverse complement strand
GCAGGCCGGCCTGCAACCACAGCATCTTGGTGCGCCACTTGTCCATCGCCAGCGCAGAGGCCATCACGCCGCTGCCGGTGTAGGGAATGGCCATGGTCTCGAGCGCGCCCTGTACTGTGCCATCCTCGCCAAAGCGCCCGTGCAGCGCAATGAAGACGCGCTTGTAGCCCTCGAGCGCCAGCGCCGCCAGCGGCCGCTCGGCCGGGTCAAAGGCATGGGCATCGACGCCGCGTGACTGCAGCGCCGCGAGCACGGCCCTGCCCGACATCAGCGAAATTTCGCGCTCGGACGAAGGGCCGCCCATCAAAACCGCGACTTTGCCGAAGCTGCTCATGCTTTTTCTCCGCTTTTATCACCGACGATGCGTACTTCGGGAATCAATGCCACGCCGTGTTGTTGCAGCACCGTCGCGCGCGCATGCTCGATCAATGCCTCGATGTCGGCGGCGCTCGCGCGGCCGCCGGGCGTGACGATGAAATTGGCGTGTTTTTCAGAAATGCGCGCACCGCCGATGACAAAGCCCTTGAGACCGCTCGCCTCGATCAGCCGCGCCGCATGGTCACCCTCGGGATTGCGGAACACCGAGCCTGCATTGGGCAGGTTGAGCGGTTGCGAGGCGATGCGTTGCCTCAGCAATGCCTTGATGCGCTCGCGCGACCGCACGCCATCGCCCGGCGTGAAGCGGAACCAGGCCGCACTGAACCATTCGTCCGCGGGCGCTGCGTTCAGCGCCCCTTTATTGAGGAAAACATGGCGGTAGCCGACGCTGTAATCGGCCGGCGCCCGTTCGCGCAGCTGACCGCCACGCGTCATCACCTGCACGCGCTCGACAAACTGCCAGGTTTCGGCGCCGTAGCAACCGGCGTTCATCGCCAGTGCACCGCCGACAGTGCCGGGCACGCCGGCGAGGAACTCCGCGCCTTCAAAACCACGGGTCGCGGCGAAACGCGCCACCTTGGGTGAGGCGACGCCGGCCTGCGCGTACACCAGAGCGCCGGACCTGGCACCGCCCGCGGCGTCGCCAGCGTCGGCGTCAACGCGAATCTCGCCGTGCGAGGTATGCGTCAGCACGACCGTGCCGCGAAAACCGCCGTCGCGCACCAGCAGGTTGCTGCCAAGGCCGCAGAACAGCACCGGCTCATCGGCCGGCAAGGACTTCAGGAAGGCGCACAAGTCTTCAAGGTCGGCCGGCACATAGGCGCGCGCGGCGACACCACCGACGCGCCAGCTGACATGCCGTGCCATCGGCTCGTTGGCACGCAGGCTGCCGCGCAGACCGGCGTTCGCGATGCTCAAAGTGTGCGGCTCGGCCATGTTCATTTCGTCCGTTCCCGCAGCGCCGCAACCTGCGCAGGCACAGCACCGATGGAGCCGGCGCCCATGGTCACCACCACGTCGCCGGGTTTTGCCGCGATGCGTATGGCTTCGGGCATGTCGGCGATGTGCTTGACGAACAGCGGTTCGACCTTGCCGGCGACCCGCACCGCGCGCACCAGCGCCCTGCCGTCGGCGGCGACGATGGACGGCTCGCCGGCGGCATACACGTCGGCGAGCAGCAGCGCATCCACGCTGGACAGCACCGCGACAAAGTCCTCGAACAGGTCGCGCGTACGCGTGTAGCGGTGCGGCTGGAAAGCCAGCACCAGGCGGCGGCCCGGAAAGGCACCGCGCGCGGCGTCCAGCGTCGCGCGCATTTCCGCCGGGTGGTGACCGTAGTCATCGACCAGCGTGAAAGTGCCGCCGGGGATCGCAATGTCGCCGTAACGCTGGAAACGCCGGCCGACGCCGTGAAACTCGGAGAGCGCGGTGACGATGGCATTGTCGGGAACGCCCAGTTCGGTGGCGACGGCAATGGCGGCCAGCGCGTTCTGCACGTTGTGGCGGCCGGGCAGGTTAAGCGTCACCTCGAGCGCGCCATTCATGCCCTCGCGCAGCGCGCGAAAGCGCATGCGCCCGCCCTCGTGCACCACGTCTTCGGCGCGCACCATCGCGTCCTTGTTGAAGCCGTAGGTGACGATGGGCTTGGAGACAAAGGGCATGATCTCGCGCACCGCCGCGTCGTCGCTGCACAAAATGGCCGAGCCGTAAAAGGGCAGGTTCTGCAAAAAGCCGACAAAGGCCTGCTTCAGCCTGGCGAAATCGTGCTGGTAGGTTTCCATGTGGTCGGCGTCAATGTTGGTGACCACCGCGACCACCGGCTGCAAGTGCAGAAAGGATGCATCCGACTCATCGGCTTCGACGACGATGAATTCGCCGGTGCCAAGGCGCGCGTTGGAGGCGGCGCTGGTCAGCCGGCCGCCGATGACAAAGGTCGGGTCGAGCCCGCCCTCGGCGAGAACACTGGCGATGAGGCTGGTGGTGGTGGTCTTGCCGTGCGTGCCGGCGACCGCGATGCCCTGCTTCAGGCGCATCAGCTCGGCCAGCATCAGGGCCCGCGGCACCACCGGCACGCGGCGCGCGCGCGCGGCGATCACTTCGGGGTTGTCGCCCTTGACCGCAGTGGAAATCACCACCGCATCGGCCGCGGCGACGTTTTTCGCCGAGTGGCCGATGGTGATCAGCGCGCCAAGACCGGCAAGACGCTCGGTCGCGCTGTTGGCGGCGAGATCCGAACCGCTGACCTGGTAGCCAAGATTGAGCAGCACCTCGGCGATGCCGCTCATGCCACTGCCACCGATACCGACGAAGTGCAGGCGTTTGACTTTGTGCTTCATCGTGTATCGACCCCGAAGTCAAAAGCGAAGCTTTTCACCACAGAGAACACAAAGGGCACAGAGAAATTCGCTTTGTTGGACAAGCTTTCTCCGTGTTCTCGGTGCTCACCGTGGTGCATGCTTCTCGGGTGGCGCATGTTCTTCATCGCGCCACCTCGACACACACCGCAGCCACGGCTTGCGTCGCATCCGGCATTGCCAGCGTGCGCGCCTGTTCGGCCATGACCAGCAGTTTTTCGCGCGTCAATCCGCGCAGCAGTTCGGCCAGGCGCTCCGCGGTGCACACTTCCTGCGCAATCAGATAAGCCGCGCCGATGTCGGCGAGGTATCTGGCGTTGGTGGTCTGGTGATCGTCCACCGCATACGGAAAAGGCACCAGCACGCTGCCGACACCGACAGCGGCCAGCTCCGACACCGTCAGCGCACCCGAGCGGCAGATCACCAGGTCGGCTGCGCCATACGCGGCGGCCATGTCGTCGATAAAAGCCACGGCATTGCCGGCAACCCCCGCCGCGGTGTAGTTGGCGCGCAGCGCATCAATGTTCTTCGCGCCGGCCTGGTGCGTCACTTCGGGACGCGTCGCCGCGTCGAGCATCGCCAGTGCGCGCGGCACCGCATCGTTGAGCGCCTTCGCGCCGAGGCTGCCGCCGACCACCAGCAGGCGCAAGGGGCCGCTGCGGCCGGCAAAGCGCGCCGCCGGCGCCGGCAGCGCGGCGATGTCGGCGCGCACCGGGTTGCCGGTCACCGTCGCCCGTGCGAGCGCGTTGGGGAAGGCCGCGAGTACGCGGTCGGCTACGCCGGCCAGCACTTTGTTGGCGAGGCCGGCGATGGAGTTTTGTTCATGCACCACCAGCGGCCGGTTCAGCAGCGAGGCCATCATGCCGCCCGGAAAACTGATGTAACCGCCCATGCCGAGTACCACATCCGGCCGTTCGCGCCGGATCGCGGCTGCGCTTTGCCAGAACGCGGTCAGCAGGCGCAGCGGCAGCAGCAGCTTGGCGACAAGTCCCTTGCCGCGCAGTCCGGAAAAATTCACCCAGGTCATGGCGTAGCCGCGCGCCGGCACCAGCGTCGCCTCCATGCTGCCCGGCACGCCCATCCACACCACGCGCCAGCCCGCTCGTCGCAGCTCATCGGCCACCGCGAGCGCCGGAAAGACGTGGCCGCCGGTTCCGCCCGCCATGATCATGATGGTCTTGTGCACGTCGTCGGATCCGTCCCGGATCGCGCAAAATTCCGGAGCATAGACTGGAAAGCCACGCCAGTCGGGCATTTCCAGCCATTGGTGCAGTGCGGATTGATGCTGTTCATACCGGCTGGCCGCGCATCATGGCGCGGTTCTCGTAGTCGATGCGCATCAGGATCGCCAGCGCAATGCAGTTGGCGAGAATGCCGCTGCCGCCAAAGCTCATCAGCGGCAGCGTCAGGCCCTTGGTCGGCAGCACGCCCATGTTCACGCCCATGTTGATCAGCGTCTGCACGCCCAGCCATACCGCAATGCCCTGCGCCGTCAGCGCCGAGAACGGGCGCTCGAGCGCGACCGCCTGGCGACCGATGGCAAAGGCGCGCAGGATCAGCCAGGTAAAGAGGATCAACACGACAATCACGCCGGCGAGGCCCAGTTCCTCGGCGATCACCGCGAGCAAAAAGTCGGTGTGCGCCTCGGGCAGGTAAAACAGTTTCTCGACACTGGCACCCAGGCCGACGCCGAACCATTCGCCGCGGCCAAAGGCGATCAACGCGTGCGACAACTGGTAGCCCTTGCCGTAGGCGTCGGCCCAGGGGTCCATAAAGCCGAAAATGCGCTGCATGCGATACGGCGATGTCAGCACCAGCAGTGCGAAGCCGGCACCGAGCAGCACGATAAGCCCGGCAAACCAGCGCGCGTTCATACCGCCGAGAAACAGGATGCCGATGGCAATGCAGGTGATGACGACAAAGGCGCCGAAGTCCGGCTCGCGCAACAGCAGCCAGCCGACCACCAGCATCACCGAGAGCATCGGCAGCAGGCCCCGCCTGAAGCTGTGCATCAGCGCGGACTTCCTCACCGTGTAGTCGGCCGCGTACATCACGGCGGCGAGTTTCATGAACTCCGAGGGCTGCAGCGTGATGACGACCAGCGATATCCAGCGCCGCGCTCCGTTCACTTCGCGTCCGATGCCCGGGATCAGCACCAGCACCAACAGCACGCCGCCCAGCATGAAAAGCCAGGGCGCCAGTTGCTGCCAGGCGCGCATCGGCACCTGGAAGGCAAGCATGGCCATGGTCATGCCAAAGGCAAGGAACAGCGCATGCCGCGTCAGAAAGTAGGTCGGCTGGTAGCCGGTGAAGCGGCTCGCCTCGGCGGTGGCGATCGAGGCTGAATAGACCATCACCAGGCCCATCACCAGCAGCGCCAGCGCCACCCACAGCGTGCCGGCGTCGTACTCGGCCACTTCGGCGCGACCGCCGCCATTGCCACCATAGGCGCCATTGCCACCGGAGGCGCCGAGCATGCCGCCATGCCAGGCGCGCGGCGCGCCAAGCGCACCGGCGTTGCGCTTACTGCGGCTGAACATGGGCCATCCTGCGTGCCGCGGCGGCAAACACATCGCCGCGATGTTTGTAGTTGTCGAACATGTCAAAGCTGGCGCAGGCCGGTGACAGCAGCACCGCGTCGCCGGGCTCGGCCAGGCGAAATGCCGTCTCGACCGCTTCTTCCATGCCGCCGGCGCGCATCACCGGCACACCGCTGGCGGCAACCGCGCCCTCGATGCGCGCGGCATCGCGGCCGATCAGCACCACGCTGCGCGCGCCGCGTGCGACCGCCTCTTGCAGCGGCGAAAAATCCTGGCCCTTGCCCTCGCCGCCGGCGATCAGCACCACTTTTTGGTGCTGCGCGCGGCCCCTGCCTGCGGCTCCGGTGAGGCCGGCGATGGCGGCCACCGTGGCACCGACGTTGGTGCCCTTGGAATCGTCATAGAACACCACGCCGTTGTGCTCGGCGACACGCTCGACGCGATGCGGCAGTCCGGCGAAATCCTCTATCGCCGCGAGCAGCGGCGTGTAGGGCAGGTCGATGGCACGGCACAGCGCCAGCGCGGCGAGCGCATTGGCGGCGTTATGCAGTCCGGACAGCGCCATGTCAGCCACCGGGATCAGCGGCGTCGTGCCCTGCGCGAGGCAGGGCCGCCCATGGCTGTCGAGCAGGCCGAAATCATCAAGGCCGCGCGGGGCATCGGTGCCGAAGGTGAACTGGCGACGGCCCTTGAGCGCCATCGCCATGACCCGCGGGTCGGCGCGGTTGAGCACCTGCACACCCTCGCCGTCGAATACGCGCGCCTTGGCCGCGGCGTAAGCGTCCATGCCGGCGTGGCGGTCGAGATGGTCCTCGGAGACATTGAGCACTGCGGCGGCGCTGGCGGCCAGCGTGTAGGTGGTCTCAAGCTGGAAACTCGACAGTTCAAGCACCCACAGCTCGGGCATGCGCCGCGCATCGATGCAGGCCATCAGCGCATCGAGCGCCGCCGGGCCGATATTGCCGGCCACTTCGCAGGCGGTGCCGGCGCGGTGGCACATCGCACCGGCGAGTGCGGTGACAGTGGTCTTGCCGTTGGTGCCGGTCACGGCAAGGACCTTGGGCGGCATGAAATCGCGCGCGCGGCGCGACCACAGCAACGGGTCGCGCAAGGCCCTGACGAACAACTCGATGTCACCCGCGACCGGCACGCCGCGTGCGGCAGCCCGCCGCACCAGCGGCTCGGTTGGCGCAATACCCGGGCTTATGGCGATCATGTCGATGCCCTCAAACACCGATTCCTGCCAGACGCCGGCGTGCAACTCGGCCGCCGGAATCTCACGCAGCAGCGCGTCGGCGTTGGGCGGCATTGGGCGGCTGTCGGCGACGCGCACCCTGGCACCGCAACGCGACAGCCAGCGCGCCATCGAAAAGCCGGTTTCGCCGAGGCCGAGCACCAGTGCCTTTTTGGCATTCAAATCAAACCCTTTCACCACGGAGAACACAGAGAGCACGGAGAAAATCCGTTCTCAACAAAGGGGCTCTGTGTTCTCTATGTTCTCTGTGCGCTCTGTGGTGCATGCTTTTTCCTACCTCAGCTTCAGCGTTGACAGGCCGAACAACACCAGCATCATGGTGATGATCCAGAACCGGATCACGACTTGAGACTCTTTCCACCCGCCCAGTTCGTAGTGATGGTGCAGCGGCGCCATGCGGAATATGCGCTTGCCGCCGGTGGCCTTGAAATACAGCACCTGCAACATCACCGACATGGTCTCGGCGACGAACACGCCGCCCATGATGAAGAGCACGATTTCCTGGCGCGTGATGATGGCCACGGTGCCCAGCGCCGCGCCTATCGACAGCGCGCCGACGTCGCCCATGAACACTTCGGCCGGGTAGGCGTTGAACCAGAGAAAGCCGAGGCCGGCACCCGCCAGTGCCGCGCAGAACACCGTCAGTTCGCCGGCGCCCGGAATGTACGGAAAC
>CAYLPI010000108.1:0-5276 GCA_964385505.1 uncultured Bordetella sp. | reverse complement strand
GTACTTGGCATACACGGTGTTGCCGACGACATAGGCGAAAATGCCGAGTGCGCTGCCGACCATCACCGCCGGCATGATGGCGAGGCCGTCGAGGCCGTCGGTGAGGTTGACCGCATTCGACGTACCGACGATGACGAAAAAGCTCAGCGTGATGAAACCGAAGACGCCCAGCGGATAGGCGATGTTCTTGAAAAACGGCACGATCAGGTCGGCCTTTGGCGGCAAATCCATTAAAAAGCCGCTTTGCACCCACTGCATGAACAACTCGATCAGCTTGGCGTTGGAGGGCGCCGGCACGGCGAAGGCGAGATAGATGGCGGCGGCAAGGCCGATCAGCGACTGCCAGAAAAATTTCGAACGCGCCGACAGGCCCTTGGGGTTGCGGTACACCACCTTGCGGTAGTCATCGACCCAGCCGATGGCGCCGAAACCGAAGGTCACCACCAGCACCGCCCAGACAAAGCGGTTGGACAGATCGGACCACAACAGCGTGGCGATCAGCATCGAGATCAGCACCAGCGCCCCACCCATGGTCGGCGTGCCGGCCTTGGTCAGGTGCGATTTCGGGCCGTCGTCGCGCACCGACTGGCCGATCTTGTAGGTGGTGAGCCGGCGAATCACCAGCGGGCCGGCCATCAGGGAAATGGCCAGCGCCGTGAGGCAGGCGAGCACGGCGCGCAGCGTGATGTAGTTGAACACGCTGAACGCGCGGTAGTCGGTGGAGAGCCATTGCGCCAGGTCAAGAAGCATCAGTGATTTGCTTTCACGTTTTCGCCCGCATCGGCAACGAGAGCCGCAACGACGCGCTCCATTTTCATGAAGCGCGAGCCCTTGATGAGAAACACCGGCTTCGAAGCGTGCTCGACCTCGACTCCGGCGAGCAGCGCATCGATGCCGGTAAAATGTTCCGCACCGCGGCCGAAGGCAGCGGCGGCGGCACGCGTCATGTCACCGAGGAGCAGCAGCCGGTCGATGCCGCGCTCCTTCGCATAGCGTCCGACCTCGGCGTGGAACTGGTCGGCCTTGTCGCCGACCTCGCCCATGTCGCCCAGCACCAGCACGCGGCGCCCGGACATTCGTGCCAGCACATCGATCGCAGCGCGCACCGAATCAGGGTTGGCGTTATAGCTGTCGTCTATGACCATCACGCCATCACGGCCGGTCTTGCCCTGCATGCGGCCCTTGACCGCGGCGAAGCCGGACAGCCCGCGCGCGACGGCGGCAAGGCTCGCACCGGCGGCTGTGGATGCCGCCGCCGCCGCGACGGCGTTGCGCACGTTGTGTGTTCCGGCCACCTGCAGGCTGAAACCGATGCTGCCCTCCGGCGCCGACAAGCTGATATCGCTGCCGGCGTCGGTGAGCGTATAGCGCGCGCTGACCGCAGCCGGCCTGTCCATGCCGAAGTCGCGGACCACGCGGTGCGTGCCGGCGTCCGCAACGCCGCGCCAGTACGCGGCGTAGTCGTCATCGGCATTGATCACCGCCGTGCCACCTGCCGGCAGCGCCGTGAACAGGTCGCCGTGTTCGGCCGCCACGTCGGCCACCGATTTCATGAATTCCTGGTGTTCGCGCTGCGCGTTGTTGACGAGGCCCACCGTCGGCTGCGCAATTGCGGCGAGGCCCGCAGTCTCGCCCGGATGGTTCATGCCGATCTCGATGGCGGCGACCTGATGCGTTTCGCGCAGACGCAGCAGCGTCAGCGGCAGGCCGATGTCGTTGTTGAGGTTGCCCTCGGTGGCGAGGGTGTGCTCCGCGCCCCAGTGTTCGCGCAGGACGGCGGCGATCATCTCCTTCACCGTGGTCTTGCCGTTGGAGCCGGAGATGGCGATGAGCGGGATGTCGAAGCGGCCGCGCCAGTGTGCCGCGAGCTGCCCGAGGCCCTGCCTGGTGTCCTTGACCACGATGCAGGGCAGGCCGGATTGTTCGGCGTCCCCGCCCTGCACGGCGGCGCGCTCATCGACCATCGCGGCGACAGCGCCACGCGCCCTGGCGGCACGCAGAAAATTGTGGCCGTCATAGTGCTCGCCGCGCAGCGCGACAAACAGCGCGCCCGAGGGCACCGTGCGCGTGTCGGTCGAGACCGACGCAAAACGCAGGTCGGCGCCGGTGTGGCGGCAATGCAGCGCGGCGGCGGCTTCGCGCATGCTCATCATTGGCGCACCCCCGTCATTGGCGCCCTCCGATTGCATCGAGCGACGCGCGGGCCGTGGCAAGGTCGGAAAAGGGGTGGCGCGTGCCGGCGATTTCCTGGTAGGTCTCGTGCCCCTTGCCGGCGAGCAACACCACATCGCCGGCGCCCGCCTCGCTGATGGCAAGCGCAATGGCCTTTTCGCGATCCGGCTCGGTCACAATGGAACGGCTGCGGTCGGCGTGCATGCCGGCGAGAACGTCGGCGATGATCGCCGCCGGGTCTTCGCCGCGCGGATTGTCGCTGGTGACGATGATGCGCCCGGCGCTGCGCGAAGCCACCGCGCCCATCAAGGCGCGCTTGCCGCGGTCACGCTCACCGCCGCAGCCGAACACGCACCACAGCTTGCCGCCGCCCGAACGCGCCACATCGGCGAGGGTGGCAAGCGTCTGTTCGAGCGCGTCAGGACTGTGGGCGTAATCGACCACCACCAGCGGCTGTGCACCGCCACCGATGCGCTGCATGCGCCCGCTGACCGGCTGGAGCCTGCCGAGCGCCACCAGCGCGCGGTCAAAGGGTACGCCCGAGACCAGCATGCTCGCCAGCACCCCAAGCAGGTTGGACACATTGAAGCGGCCAAGCAGCGCGCTGTTGTACACCGCGCCCGGCCCCCAGCTGCTGCGCACGCGGAAGGTCAGCCCCTCGGGCGTGACCTGGGTATCGTGCGCCTCGAGCCAGCATTCGAGCCCGGCGCGCGAGGCGACGCCCTCGTACAGGCTGTAGCCGGCGCGATTGACGCCGCCCGCCGACAACCGGCGCGCGATGCTCACGCCCTGCACATCATCCATGTTGAGCACGGCATGGCGCAGGCCGGGCATGTGAAAGAGCTTTTGCTTGGCCGCGGCGTAGCGTTCCATGTCGCCGTGGTAATCGAGGTGGTCGCGCGACAGGTTGGTAAACAGCGCCGCGCCAAAGCGCACACCGTTGACGCGACCCTGGTCGAGCCCTATCGACGAGACCTCGATTGCCACGCCCTGCGCGCCGGCGGTGTGCAGCTTGGCGAGGGACTTGTGCAGCAACACCGGATCGGGCGTGGTGTTGCCGGAGGCATCGAGCGCCCCCCCCGGAAAGCCCATGCCCAGCGTGCCGATGACGGCGGTCTTGGCGCCGCTGTCGGTGCAGGCTCGCGCCAGCCACTGCGTCACCGAGGTCTTGCCGTTGGTACCGGTCACGCCCATGGTCCACATTTTTTCCGACGGGCGGCCGTAGACTTCATGCGCCAGCGGGCCGGCGACCTCGCGCAAGCCCTCGACCCAGAGATTGGGCGCGGCGACATCGGCCTCCCATTCGTAGCCCCCGCGCTCCCACAACACTGCGGCGGCGCCGTTGGCGAGCGCCTCGCCGATGTGGGCACGGCCGTCCTGCTTTGCGCCGGGCCAGGCGAGAAACACCTCGCCGGCGGCGATGTGGCGGCTGTCGGTGGCAAGGCCGCTCACCTGCACTCCTTGTGCGCGCAACCCGTTGAGAATGGTGCGGATGCGGTTCTCCACACTAGATGCTTTCTTTCACTTCCTGCCCTTCGGCGGGAAGTTCGATCGCTTTCATCGGCGCATCGTGGGCGACCTCAAGGCGGCGCAGCGCCCCGGCCATGACCCCGGCGAACACCGGCGCCGCGACCTGGCCGCCGTAGTACTGACCGGCCGAGGGCTCGTCGACCATCACCGCGATGACCAGGCGCGGGTCGGAGACCGGCGCAAAGCCGACAAACGAAGACACATACTTGTGCGCGGCGTAACCGCCGTTTTCCTGCTTGTGCGCGGTGCCGGTCTTGCCGCCGACGCGATAACCCATGATTTGCGCGCGCGGCGCGGTGCCGCCGGGGCTGACGGCCATCTCCAGCATGTGGCGCATCTGGCGCGCCGTCTGCGCCGAGATCACCGGCTTGGCAACGACCGGACCGTCGACGCGGGTCAGTGACAGCGGCACCAGTTCGCCGTCGCGCGTGAACAGCGAATACGCGCGCGCCAGTTGCAACAGGCTGACCGCAATACCGTGCCCGTAGGACATGGTCGCCTGCTCGATCGGGCGCCAGGTCTTGTAGGGCCGCACCTTGCCGCCGACCTCGCCCGGAAAGCCCGTCTTCGGCGGCGCACCGAAGCCGACATTGGCAAACAGGCCCGCCATCGACTCGGCGCTCATCGACAGCGCGATCTTGGCGGCGCCGACGTTGGAGGATTTCTGGATCACCTGCTCGACCGTGAGCATGCCCTCGGCGTGCGCGTCGCGGATGGTGGCGCTGCCTATGGTCAGACTGCCCGGCGCGGTCTGGATCATCGACTGCGGACCGAGCTTGCCGGAGTCGAGGGCGAGCGCGACGGTAAAGGGCTTCAACGTCGAGCCCGGCTCAAAGCTGTCGGTGACGGCACGGTTGCGCAACTGCGCACCGGTCAGGCGCGTGCGGTTGTTGGGGTTGTAGGTGGGCAGGTTGGCGAGGGCCAGCACTTCACCGGTCTTGACGTCGAGCACGACAATGCCCCCGGCCTTGGCCTTATGCTGGTCTATCGCCGCCTTCAGTTGCGTGAAGGCGATGCTCTGGATCTTGGCGTCAAGCGCGAGGGTCACGTTCCGCCCCTCCTGCGCCACCTTTATCGACTCCATGTCCTCGACAATCTGGCCGCGCCTGTCCTTGATGACGCGGCGGCTGCCGGCCTTGCCGGCGAGCTGTCCCTGGAAGGCGAGCTCGATGCCCTCCTGCCCGGTTTCGTCCACCCCGGTAAAGCCCAGCATGTGCGCCATCACCTCGCCGCCCGGGTAATAGCGGCGGTATTCCCGGCGCTGAAACAGGCCCGGTATCTGCAACTCGGCCACCTTGTCGGCGGTCTCGGGCGGCAACTGGCGCTTGATATATACAAAATCGCGCTCGGTCTCGGCCAATTTTTTGCGGATCTCCTGCGGCGGCATTTCGAGCAGCGCCGACAACCGTGCCAGTTGCGTCGGCGTCGGCTGCGCAGCCTCGGGGATCGCCCACACCGATTTCACCGGTGTCGAGATGGCAAGAATTTCGCCGTTGCGGTCGGTGATCTTGCCGCGGTTGGCGGATATCTCGATGACGCGGCTGTAGCGCGACTCGCCCTTTTGCTGCAGGAAC
>CAYLPI010000107.1:4495-12594 GCA_964385505.1 uncultured Bordetella sp. | reverse complement strand
ATCGCCATTTCGCTCATCAACCGGCCGGACAAACCCATGGTCGGTGCCGGCGAAGGCGCGACCTCACCGGTGGCGGCGGCCATTGCCAATGCAATTTTTGATGCCACCGGCAAACGCCTGCGCAGCGTGCCGTTCAATCCGGAGCGGGTGAAGGCGGCACTCGCCTAGGCGAAGCTGACGGCGCCGTCGCCGCGTCGGTCGCGGTGTCGGCGCGCATTGACAGTGCGGCAAGCTACGGCGACCATGGTTGATGGCTTTCGCGGACTTCTTTTCGCCCGACTACGCGCGCGCGAAAAATCGCTTTCTCGCCGCGGCCACCCGCGCTGGCTGCCGGCTTGAGTCCTTCAATATCGATGCGCGAGGGCCGTCTGGTGAAGCCCTCAGCATTGACGTCGCCGTGCTGGGGCGGCCGCAACCCGCGCGGCTGCTGCTCCTGTCGTCCGGAATACATGGCGTCGAAGGATTTTTCGGTTCCGCCGTGCAGCTTGCATGGCTCGAACAGCAAGCTGCGCATGCGGCGCTGCCCGCCGACACCGCCATTGTTTTCGTCCACGCGCTCAATCCCTATGGCTTTGCCTGGCGGCGGCGCTGGAACGAGCATAACGTCGACCTCAACCGCAACTTCATCGATGACCGTTCCTTTCTCGCCGGTGATCCGGACTACGCCCTGAGCCAGCGCATTTACGGCAGCCTCAACGCCTTCCTCAATCCCGGCACGCCACCGTCGCGTTTCGAGCCCTATGCACTCAAGGCGGCTGGCATCGTGCTGTCACATGGACTCCGCGCGCGGGCGAACATGCCAGCCGCCGGCCGGCCCGGCTTGTTCGTGCTCGCGCAACTCGTCGGCCTCGGGGTTGCCGAACTGGAACGGGCGTTGACTGCGGGGCAGTACGAGCATCCGGACGGCCTGTTTTACGGCGGCGACGACACGCAAGTGTCGACCAGTATCATGCGCGAGCAGGCTGCGGTCTGGGCGGGCGCGGTCGAAACGGTCATCCATGTCGACTTGCATACCGGGCTGGGCACGAGCGGGCACTATCAGTTGCTGATCGAGGATGAGGAAGGTTCGGCGCGCGCCGCGTGGCTGGAACAGCGTTTCGGCGCAGCCAATGTCACGGCACGCCGGGCCGGCGAAACCTTTCGCAGCCACGGGTTGATGGCCTCCTGGCTGGAGCGCAGGTTCGTCGACCATCGTTACCATTGCCTCATTGCCGAATTCGGCACTTGTCCGCCGATACGCGTGCTTGGCGCCTTGCGCGCTGAACGACGGGCGCATCTTTACAGCGCGCCCGGTTCTGCAACGCATGAATGGGCCAAGCGCGAACTCATGGAGGTGTTTTGCCCGGCATCAACATCATGGCGCGAGGCGGTGGTGACGCAGGGGCTGGATATCATGGCGCGCGCCCTGCGCGCACTAGCTGACAAGAGCTGAAACAAAAAAGCCGCCCGCAGGCGGCTTTTTTTACTGAATGACACTCAGAAAGCTTCGCGCCACAGGTCCAGCGCCTCCTGCACCGGCCGGTCGGAAAAGCTGAAGAGCACGGCTTTTTCGTCGGCCTCGAGCGTGTACGACATCCAGGACGGGCAGACGAACACGTCGCGCGGGCCGAAGCTGAAGCTCTGGCCGTTGATTACCGCCGTGCCCTTGCCCTCGACCACGGCGTACACGGTCGAGTCGGTCGAACGGTACTCCCTGCCCTTGAAGCCCTTGGGCAGCAACTGCATGCTGGTGCCCATGGTTGGCATCGCCCAACCGCCGGTGACCGGGTTGGTGTATTGCAGCTTGTGGCCCCAGCACGGATGTTCATCGTGGCCGCGGCTCATGGTCTCGAGGGCCTCGCGCGTGCGCTCGTAGGGGTACCAGAAAAGGGGCGAGGTGCGGCTCGTCGCCTTGTAAGCCACCGGCTTCATGGTGTTGCCGAACATCGCGATATTGTCGCCCTGGGTGCTGCTGATGTGTTGCGTCTCCTCGGGGCCTTTTTCCATGAACTGCGCGTCGAGAATTTCAACCAGCGGTAGGTCGAGACCATCCATCCAGACCATGGGCTCCTTCGACGGGTTGCCGTGGTCGTGGAAGCTCCACGAAGGCGTGATGACGAAGTCGCCGACGTTCATGCTGACCTTCTCGCCGTTGACTGCGGTAAAGGCACCGGCCCCCTTGAGGATGAAGCGCAGCGCCGACTGCGAGTGGCGGTGCGCCGGGGCGACCTCGCCGGGCAGGATCAACTGCAGGCCGGCGTACAGGCTGTGGGTGATGCGCGAGCGGCCGCGCAGGCCGGGGTTCTCGAGCACCAGCACGCGCCGTTCGGCTTCCTTGGCTGTAATCAGTGCGCCGGCTTCCTCGATCCATGGCCAGACGGTGTCCCATTTCCACAAATAGGGCTTGCAAGGTGAGTTGGGCGTGACGGTGATAAGGCCGTGCAGCACCTCCCACAGCGGGGTGACGTTGGATTTGTCGATCTTGTCGTAAAAGGCCTTGCGCTCAGCGGCGATGTTCGGTTGCAGGACTGCGGACATGATTCCTCCTTGCGGCTACGGATGTCTCGGGACGTTCTGTGAAGTTATTTTCCGCCTTAGTTGCACCGTCCGCAACCTCGACTCGCCAATCGACCTTTGGCCCCGGCGCGGGTTGGAAAAACCGGAATCAGGCCGGTTTCGGCGATCCTTCGGCCACGTAAGCCTGCATGCGCTCGCGCAGTCCCGCCGGAATGGGGACCGCCTTGCGTGTTTCGAGCGAAATGATGCAGATCGTGTGGGTGCATTTGAGGCAGGCGCGCTCGCCCACGCGGCCGTGGTATTCGAGGTCGACCGAACTGCCGCCGAGGCGCGTCACGACCAGCTCGATCGTCAGCGGGTCGCCAAAATTGGCCGGAGTCAGAAAATCGCACTGGATACCGACCGTGGGCGCGGCCAGCCGCTTTTTCATCAGAAAATCAGAATAGCGCTCCTGCAGCGCGCCGTTGAACCATGCCTCCATCGCCTGGTGCACCAGGTCGAACAAGTGCGGGAAATAGGCGATGCCCGCCGGGTCGCAGTGCGAGAACAGGATCGGGTATTCGACGCTAAACACTTTATTCATGGGATGCTCATTCAAAGTCAGAAGCCAGTTCAAAGTCAAAAGCTTTTACCACAGAGAACACAGAGGCGCAGAGAAACCCTTGAGAAATCTTTGCTTTGTTTTCTCTGTTTTCTCTGTGGTGCATGCTTTTTGCCTTTCTTCATGCCGGCTGCAGCCAGTTGATGACGGAGGTACGCATACGCTGCAGCAGACGATCCCAGGCATTGGCGTTTTGCACGATCTCGGCGCGGTAAAACGACGGGCACAGGATGGCGGCGTGCGCCACCTCGCCGCACAGGCCGCAGCCGACGCAGGTATTGTTGACATGCGCCACCGGATCGACCTTGAGCGGATCCGAGGCCGGTTTGACCGTCAGCGACGGGCAGCCCGACAGGCGTATGCACGAATGGTCACCCGAGCAGGTGTCCTCATCGACGCCAAAGCGCGTGCGCACCACACGCTCGCCGCGTTTGAGCAGGCCGGCCAGAATCGGCCGGATACGGCGCTGGCGTTCGAGCTGGCACTCGGCCTCGGCGATGATGACCTTGAGGCCCGGTTCCTTCGACGCGAAGGCCTCGCGCAACGTCTGTGCCATATCGGCGACCTTGTAGGTGTAAACATTGCGCAGCCAGGTCACGCCGGCGCCGCGCAGCGTGTTCTCGATGCTGCGGTCGCTGTGCACCGCGCTTTTTTCCTGTGCCAGGTCGCGCGCCGAGGCGGTGGGTGTCGAAATCACCTCCTGCGTGCCGGTGGCCGAGGTGTAACCGTTTTTCATGATCACCAGCACGCTGTCGCCGCCGTTCAAGAGGTTTGAGGCAACGCCCGAGAGCATGCCGTTATGCCAGAAGCCGCCGTCACCCATGATGGCCAACGGCCGCTGTGTCATCATCGGTCCGACGCCGGCGGAACTGGCGAGGCTCATGCCGTAGCCAAGAATGGTGTTGCCCTGCGAAAACGGTTCGAAGGTGGCGAAGGCATGGCAGCCAATGTCGGCCGACACGTGCAGCTCGCCGATATCGCGCTTGGCCAGTTTCATCGCCGCGAACACCGGCCGCTCCGGGCAGCCGACGCAAAAGTTCGGCGGCCGCGGCGGCAAGGCCGCACCGATCAGCGTCGCAGCACGCGCGCGCACCGCATCGACGCCATCCAGCCAGCGCATGCCCTTCGCAGTGTCGAGGTCGATTGCATGCTTCGCGATAAAGCGTGCGAGGCCGCGCATGATGACCTCGGAGGTGTATTCGCCTGCCATCACCAGCATGTCCTTGCCGTGCAGTTGCGTATTGGCGAGCGGTGCGAGGCCGGGCGCGCCGGCGGCGCGGCGCAGCGTGGTGGCGATGTCCTGTTCGATGAACTCGGGCATGCCTTCCTCGATCACGATGACCGCGCGCTTGCCGGTGCAAAAGCCGGTGATTTCTTCGGGCACCAGCGGATAGACGACGTTCAACGCCATTATCGGGATGCGGCTGTTGCCGAAGTCGTCGGCGAGCCCAAGCATGCCCAGCGCGCGGAGCAGATTGTTGTACAGGCCGCCCTGGCAGATGATGCCAAGGCCGGCCTCGTCGCCGGCAAACACTTCATTCAGCCTGTTTTCGGCAATAAACTTTCGCGCCGCAGGCATGCGCACTTCAGCCTTGAGTTTTTCCTGCCTGAAGGTGGCCGGCGGATGCGATAGCCGCTCGTAGTTGAATACCGGCGGCCCGTCGAGTTGGTGGCGCGTCGAGACGGCCGGCGCGACATTGTCATGTGCAATAAACTGGCCGTGCAGGTGGCAGGCGCGAATGCGCAGACCCATCATCACCGGTGAGTTGCTGGCTTCCGACAATGCGAAGCCCTTGTCCACCATATCGACGATGGTAGTCAGATCGGGGCGCGGATCGAGCATCCACATCTGCGATTTCATGGCAAAGGCGTGGGTGCGCTCCAGCGCTATGCTGGCGCCTTCGCCGTAATCCTCGCCTACAACGATCAGTGCCCCGCCGACCACGCCGGCTGTCGACAGGTATGACAAGGCATCGGACGCAACATTGGTACCGACGACGGATTTCCAGGTGACGGCGCCGCGCGCCGGATAATTGATGGAAGCGCCGAGCATGGCGGCGGCAGAGGCTTCATTGGTGCAGGCCTCGACATGCACGCCCAGGGTGTCGAGATAGTCGCGCGCCTGCACCATGACGTCCAGCAGGTGCGACACCGGCGCCCCCTGGTAGCCGCCGACATAAGAGACGCCCGACTGCAGCAGCGCCTTGGTGACGGCGAGAATGCCCTCGCCGTGGAAGGTTTCACCTTCACCGAGTTTCAGCAACTCGATCTCGGCTGAAAAGGACCGTTCCATGACGACTATCCTGTCATTCCGGGGTCCCATCGACTGGACTCAGCGCGGGCTCCGGCCGGGGCATCTGCTTTTTGGTCAATGCAAAAGCAGATTCCTCGCCGCGCTCGGAATGAAAATGCGGGACACATCGTCATGCCGTCTTGTTCGCCGCCGGCCGCTTCATGAACTGAATGGTCTTGGCCCTTGGCGGCAGTGGCGTGATGCCGTGCGTGGCGAGGGCGCCCTCGAGTGCGCGGCCTTCCGGGTCGGCCAGCGCGGCGTCGCGCGCCTTGTGTATCGCCTCGGCGCGCGCCTGGTCGCTGGCGAAGCTGGCGCCCGATACGATGGTGTCCATGATGCGCAGGAAATTGTCCTTGCCGCGCCGGTGTGTGTCGCCATAGCCCTTGATCAGCCGGCCGCACAAGGCGATCTCCAGCGCGAGGCCGTTGTCCCGCGCATTGCCGAGGGCGTCCAGCCAGCGCGTGATCAATGCCTGCTCCTCATCGTAGCGCGCCATCATGCGCCGCAGCGGGCGCAACCAGGCGAGGCCGCGCAGCATCAAAAAGCCGAACACGCTGGTGGTCTTGACATAAATGCCGACATTGAGCTTGTGCGTGAGGCCGCGTTTTTTGGCAAAGGCCAGAAAGGCCTTCGACAGGCCGGTCGGCAGCACCGCCGCCACTTCCTCGACGCCGGGCTTGAGGTACTCGACGATGTGCACCGGTTCGTCGGGTTTGGCCTGTACTTCCTTGCGCACGCGCTCAAAACGGCTTTTGCGCGATTTCAGGTCGGCGACGCGGATCACATCCTCGTAGCACATCCACAGCGCGAGAAAGCGTCCGGTCTCGCTGGTCAGTTTGTAGTCGCCGCCATCGCGCGCGAGCACCGGCGCGAGGCGGTCGAGATACAGGTCGGCATAGGCCGTGTCCTGGAAGTCGCTGCAGCGTGCGACGCCCTCGTCGAGCATCTTGTGCGTTTGTGCCGGAAAGGCGGCGCGCACACGATCGGCTGGAGACCCGCGCCAGACGGGCATTTCCAGCGTATGACCCTGCCGTGTGCCGGCTGTGGCGTGGTCAAAGGCGGCGGCAAAACCGCGCAGGCTGGCCTCCGCGCCCTTGCCCATGGCGCGAATGGCGTCCTCGCAGGCGGCGCGCGTCAGCGGCAAGGCGCCGGAGCCGGCGAGGGCGCCGAACATCACGGCGCTGATGACGGTACCCGACTTTGTGGCGATCCCGGCCATGTCGAACAGAATGGCGCGCCTGGCCAGTTCGCCGGCGGCCTTGACGATGCGATCACTGTCGAAGCGCCCGTCGCCCATTTGCATTTTTTCGGTGGTTGTATAAATGCGGTGGTTGGAGGCGATCAGCGTGGTGCGGTCGGCGGTGACAAAGCCGTTGAGCATGGCGCGGCCGGCTTCGAGCAACTCGGAGGCGACCATGACATCGACGTAGCCGGGCGCCGGTGTCAGCGTCATCACCGGCTTGCGGCCGGCGAGTTCGCTGTTCTTCGCCGGATAGATCTCGACGTAATAGGTGGTGGCGCCGGTGCGTTGCGCCACGCCGGGAATCGAGGTGGACTGCACCGGGAAATCCTCGGCCGTGGCTGCGGCGATGATCCAGTCAGCAAGCACACCGCCGCCTTCGCCGCCAAGGGCGGCGACCAGTATTGTAAGGGGGCGTTCGGGAAGGTTCATGTTGTTACCTCAAAATCAAAGTCAAAGTCGAAAGCTTTCATCACAGAGGGCACAGAGAATGCAGAGCAACCCTTGAGAAATCTTTGCTTTGTTTTTCTCTGTGCTCTCTGTGTTCCCTGTGGTGCATGCTTTTCGTTTTTCTTTATGCCGGCTGCAGCAGGTTGATGAAGGACGCGCGCAAGCGGGCGAGCAGGCGGTCCCAGGCATTGGCGTTTTGCACGATCTCGGCGCGATAAAAGGAGGGACAAAGGATGGCTGCATGCGACACCTCGCCGCACAGGCCGCAGCCGACGCAGTCGTTGTTGACATGCGCCACCGGATCCACCTTCAGCGGATCGCTCGATTCCTTGATGGTCAGTGACGGACAGCCCGACAGCCGGATGCAGGAGTGGTCGCCCGAGCAGGTGTCCTCATCGACGCCAAAGCGCGTGCGCAGCACGCGCTCGCCGCGTTTCATTTTGGCGGCGTTGATCGGTTTGATGCGGCGCTGCCGTTCGAGCTGGCATTCGCCCTCGGCGATGATGACCTTGAGGCCCTGGTAGGAACTGTTCATCGCGTCGCGCAGCGTTTTGGCCATATCGGCGACATGGTAGTTGTTGACGGTTTTCATCCAGGTCACACCCAGACCCTTGAGCGTGCGCTCTATGCCCATGTCGTCCGACTTGTATTCGGTCTGGTGCGGGGAGGAGGGGATGTTCTGTGTGCCGGTGGCCGAGGTGTAGCCGTTTTTCATGATCACCAGGATGCCGTCATCCTTGTTGAACACCGAGTTGGCGATGCCAGAGGTGAGGCCGTTGTGCCAGAAACCGCCGTCGCCCATGATGGTCACGGTGCGGCGCGAGAACAAGGGGTCGATGGCCGAGTTGGAGGCGAGGCCGAGGCCGTAGCCGAGCACGGTGTTGCCGATATTGAAGGGCGGCAGCGTCGAGAACAGGTGGCAGCCGATGTCGGCCGAGATATGCAGCTTGCCCTGGTCGCGCTCTACCAGTTTCATTGCCGAGAACACCGGCCGCTCCGGGCAGCCGATGCAAAAGCCC
>CAYLPI010000107.1:3889-4485 GCA_964385505.1 uncultured Bordetella sp. | reverse complement strand
AGCCCGGCGGCCGCGCCGGCACCGGCAAGCCCAGCATGTCGGCGGCTTTTTTCTTTGACGA
This sequence comes from uncultured Bordetella sp., assembly GCA_964385505.1. Taxonomy (GTDB): domain Bacteria; phylum Pseudomonadota; class Gammaproteobacteria; order Burkholderiales; family SG8-39; genus CAITSH01. The sequence continues at coordinate 4,424 of CAYLPI010000107.1, read as the reverse complement.
CACCATCTGTTCGTAAGTGACGCGCGCATGCGAAGAATCGAGGCCGCGCGGCGCGGCCGCTTCGATAAAGCGCGCGACGCCGTTGAGCACCGTCTCGCCGGTATATTCGCCGGCGAGCGGAAACACCACGCTGTCCTGCTTGCCCGCCTGCTTGCCGTAAATGCGCGTGCCGTTGACTTCGTGGCGGCGCAGCGTCGCCTGTATCGACTCTTCGATGTAGGCCGGCTGACCCTCCTCGACGATCAGCACCGAGGTTTTGCCGGTGCAAAATTCGACTATCTCCTCGGGGATCTGCGGATAGGCGACGTTCAGGCAGTAGATCGGGATGCGCGTCGCGCCAAAGGCGTCGGCGAGCCCCAGTTGCTGCAGCGCGCGTATGGTGGCGTTGTAAAGCCCGCCCTGGCAGATGATGCCGGTATCGGCGAGGTCGCCCTCGAAGAACTCGTTGAGCTTGTGCTCGCGGATGAATTTGACCGCCGCCGGCCAGCGCACGTCGATTTTTTGCTTCTCCTGCGCATAGGTGGCGGGCGGCAGG
>CAYLPI010000107.1:0-3879 GCA_964385505.1 uncultured Bordetella sp. | reverse complement strand
TAGTCGAAGTCGGGGTTGTCGAGGGCGTCGCGCGTCGATACCAATGGCCGCTTGTTGGCGCGGGTCTTGAAGCTGCCGTGCACGTGGCAGGCGCGGATGCGCAACTCCAGGAACACCGGCGTGTTCGAGGCTTCCGACAGCTCGAAGCTTTTTTCCACCATGTTGGTGATGGTGGTCAGGTTGGGGCGCGGGTCGAGCAGCCACATTTGCGACTTGGTGGCAAAGGCGTGGCTGCGTTCCTGGATGATGGACGAGCCCTCGCCATAGTCCTCGCCGATGACGATCAGCGCACCGCCCTTGACGCCCGCCGACGCAAGATTGGACAGCGCATCCGAGGCGACGTTGGTGCCGACCGTGGACTTCCAGGTGACCGCGCCGCGTATCGGGTAGTTGATGGAGGCGCCCAGCATCGCCGCCGCGCCCGCTTCCGAGGCATTGGTCTCGATGTGTATGCCGAGGTCTTCGATGATCTCGCGCGCGTCGTTGAGCACGTCCATCATGTGCGACACCGGCGCGCCCTGGTAGCCGCCGACATAGGACACGCCCGATTGCAGCAGCGCCTTGGTCACGGCGAGGATGCCCTCGCCGTGGAAGGTGTCGCCGTCGCCCAGTTCGAGCAGTTTTATTTCTTCACTGAATGAACGCTCCATTGTCCGCCGCCTTTATCCTTTCAACCGCCTTTTAACCAATTAACCAATTAACCGATCAGGCCCGGCAGCCATAAGGCTATCGCGGGAACAAAAAACACCAGTATCAGCACCACGATACTCATCAGCACATAAGGCGTCACCGCCCGGAAAATATGCGCCATCGTAACCTGCGGTGGCGCCACGCCCTTCATCGTCATCAGCAGCATACCGTGCGGCGGTAGCAGCAGCCCGAGCTGCATGCAGATCAGGAACATCACGCCGAACCAGACGAGGTCGATGTTGAAGGCCTGCACCACCGGCATGAAAATCGGCAGCGTGATCATCATCATGCTGACCTGGTCGACGAAGATGCCGAGGAATATGAGTATCAGCATCATGCCCGCGACCACCACCATCGGCGGCAGGCCCTGGCCGGTGATGAGCTGCACCATGCCGTTGGAGGCGCCCGAGAAGGAAAGGATCTGCGAGAAGGTGGTGGCGCCGACGATGATGAACAGGATCATGCCGGAAATGCCCACGGTGCCGCGCAGCGCTTTGGTCAGGTTGGCGAGCGACAAGGCGCGGTAGGCGAGGGCGAGTGCCAGCGTGGCAAAGGCGCCTATGGCCGCTGATTCGGTCGGCGTCGCCCAGCCGGCCGACATCGACACCACGACAACGGCAAAAATCGACACCAGCGGCAGCACGTACTGGAAAAACGGCCGCAGCTTTTCCCAGCCGCTGTAGCGGGTGATTTCCGAGCGTGGCGCCAGTGTCGGGTCGAGTTTGACGCGCACCACGATATAAACGACAAAAGCCAGCGACAGCAGCAGCCCGGGCATGACGCCGCCGATCAGCAGCTTGGAAATGGAAATGCCCGACAGGCTTCCGAGCAGCACCGTCAGCGCCGAGGGCGGGATAAGCATGTCCACGGCGCCTATGGCCATGATGGGTCCCGCAGCCATGGTCGGGTGGTAGCCGCGCTTCAACATCACCGGCAGCATCAGGCTGCCGAGCATGGCGGTGGTGGCGATGGTCGAGCCCGAAATGGCCGAGAACACCGTGCCCGCCACCACCGCCACCACGGCAAGGCGGCCTGGTACCTGGTGGATCAGGCGCTCGATACCGTCGATGACTTTCACCGCGAGGCCGGTATGGAACAGGATTTCGCCCATCAGCACGAACAGCGGTATCGGTGTCAGTGAAAAACTGGTGACCGAGGCGACGCTGGAGCGCGCCAGTTGCACCAGGCCCGGTTCGCCGCCGAGGAACAGCAACGCGCCGACAATGTTGATGACCAGAAAAGAAAACGCCACCGGCAGGCCGAGAAAAATCAGCACCGTCGAGCCGCCGAGCATCAGCCACGAGGCCGCCTGCCAGCTCATGCGCGCATCCGCGTCAGGCCGGCCATCACGCCGCCGACACCGCGTCGTCGCGCGGCTGGCGCGGTCCGGCGTACAGGCGCTGCATGCGGAACACCACTTCAATGGCGAGCAGCGCAAAGGTGAAGGGCAGCACCGCCAGCGCCCACCACTCGGGCGTGACCAGGGTCTTGATGACCATGGAAGCGGACTTGTAGCTGGCCATCGTGGCGCTCAGGCCGTACACGGTGATGATGACGCAGCAGGCGAGCGCCAGCACGTCGGCCACCCACTCGCAGTACCAGGCGAGCTGGCGCGGAATCACCGCAAGCACGATATCGACGCGGATGTGCTGGCCGCGCCGCAACACCCATGGTGCCACCAGCATGGTGATCAGATAGAGCATGGTTTCCGAAATCTCGTTGGCCCAGGCGAGGCCGTGCACCCCGGGGATCAGCGTGACGTTGCGCAGCAGCACATCGGCGCAGATCATGACCATCATCAGGAACAGCACGGCACAGGCTGCAAGCGCCAATGCGTCAAGAAGCCTGCCGTAGATGGCGGAAATTTTGTCCATGATTCCTTAAGCGGGTTCCCCCGCAACGGCGCGGGTGGGGGATCTGCTGCGGCCCGCCCGCGGCCTGTGCGGCGGTCGCGGGCGGGGGTGTGGCTTACTTGCTCAGTGCTTTTTTCAGCCTTTCGCCGTACTCCGGGCTGGCCTTTATGGCGCCTGCCCAGCCCACTTCGTAGGCCTTGTCAGCATACTGCTTGCTGGTGGCGGCATCGAACCTGATGGTGACGATGCCCGCGTCCGCCTGGCGTTTGGTTTCCACCTCGTTGTTACGCAGCCAGTCCACGTTCAGCGCTTCCATGGCGAGCACCTGCTTTTGCAGGTAGGCGCGCTGCGGCGGCGTGAGTTTCTTCCAGGCGTCGAGATTCATCACCACCGATACTTCCGCGTTATAAAAGCCGGGGTCAACGCGGTACTTGGTTTTTTCCTGCCAGTTGGCGTCGAAAATGCCGCCGATCGGCCAGCCGTAGCCGTCGATGACGCCGCGCTCCAGCGCGGTATAGACCTCGCCCGGCGGCGTGACGATGACATTCGCCCCCAGCGCCTGGAAGAAATCGCGGTACACCGGCGTGATGCGGATTTTCAGACCGGTGAGGTCGGGCTTGTCGATTTTCTTGTTGAGGTAGAGGTGAAAGGGCTGGTGCTCGATCGGCCGGCCGAGATAATACATGTTGGCCTTTTTCGCCCAAATCTCGTTGATCAGTTCGAAGGCGCCGTTCTTGCGCTGCTCGGCCATGGTGACCTGGGCCATTTTCAGCGCATCGGCCTCGGGCATCAGATTGGTGTAAAAGGCGCCCGTGGACAGGCCGATATCGACCACGCCGGTCTTCACCGCGTTGCCCATCTCAAAGGTCGGAATGGCCTTGGGGCCGCCGATGAAGTTGATCTGCAGCGTGCCCTTGCCCTCCTTGTTGACCTGCTCTATCCATTTGACAAAGCGCGTCACGTAAATGCTGTTCTCGGGAAAGGCGCTGACCGCGCGCAGCGTGATTTCCTGCGCACCCGCGGACAGCGGCGCGAGCAACGCCGCGGTGATTGATGCCGCCGTGGCGAAGGCGGCGAATGCACGCCTGCGTGGTGTGAATGTACCGGACTTCATAGTGGGTCTCCTCCATTATGGTTGGGTGCTGCAAAGCGAGAGTTTGCCGCAAAAGCGCCAATGCTGTCAGCAAGCGGCGGTATTGCGACGGCCGGCGCTGCTCCGGCCTGCCGCGCGCCTGCCGTTGGTGTAGCCTTGCGGGGTGAATGCCGAAAGGCCTGAGGTCTCGATTTACGTCCCGATTTACGTCCTGTTTGCAACGCCGGCAATCGAAGCCGGTCG
>CAYLPI010000106.1:0-12771 GCA_964385505.1 uncultured Bordetella sp. | reverse complement strand
GCCAGCACCACCGGACTGACCTCCTTCACGCCCTGATAGACGTTGAAGAAGACGATGAAGAACACCAACGTCACACCAAGCGCGACCTTGGACGACATTCCGAGCCCGAACCAGACAAAGAAGATAGGAGCGAGGATGACGCGCGGCATGGCATTGAGCGCCTTGATGTACGGATCACAAATCGCCGAAGCCATGGGTGAGAGCGCAAGCCACAGGCCGATGATCACTCCGGAAACGGTGCCTATGAGGAACGCCAGCATGGTCTCGACCAGGGTGATCCACAGGTGCTGGTAGATTTCACCGCCAACAAACCAGTCCCAAAGCCGCGACAGCACTTTGAGGGGTTCGCCGAAAAAAAACGCCGCCTTGTTGTTGTCGTCAAAATATAGCGGCGGCAGCAGCGTCGGACTGGTGAACACATGCCACAACCCGAATGCGAGCAGCAGCAGCATGACCTGCCACACCCGAAGGTTGCCCTGGCGCGGCGCGATGCGCGACCAAAGGGAGCGCCTCAGCCCGCTATTTTTGTTGTTGCTGGACATAGCCTTTAAGCACCTCGTCCTTCATCGCATGCCATATCTGCGAATGCAATTCGATAAAGCGCGGCGTCATGCGTATCTCCAACACATCGCGCGGGCGCGGCAGATCGATGACGTAGTCGCCTATGGGATGCGTTTCCGGCCCGGCCGAGAGCACAACCACGCGGTCGGACAGAGCAATCGCCTCCTCCAGATCGTGGGTGATGAACACCACTGACTTGCGGTCGGCCTGCCACAACTCGAGCAGCTCGTTTTCCATCAACTGCCGCGTTTGCACGTCGAGCGCGGAAAACGGTTCGTCCATCAGAATGATCTGCGGGTCCATGATCAGCGTCTGCGCCAGCGACACGCGCTTTCGCTGCCCGCCCGAGAGCTGGTGCGGATAGCGGTGGCCGAATCCGGACAGCCCGACACGACGCAGCCAGTCATTGCCGCACGCCTGGGCCTCCGGCAGCGCAACACCGCGAAACTCCAGACCCGCAGTGACGTTGTCGAGCGCGTTGCGCCAGGGCATCAGCGCCTCGGACTGAAACAAATAGCCGGCGCGCCTGTTGATGCCCACCAGTGGCTCGCCAAAAACCCGCACCTCGCCGGAGGAAGGCAGCAGCAGCCCTGCCGCGACATTGAGCAGCGTCGATTTGCCACACCCGGTCGGCCCGACCACCGACACGAATTCACCAGCCTCAACGCGCAATGTGGTGTCCCCCACAGCCGTATACCGCTGCGAGCGGTCATCGCGCGAAATGAAGGTGCAGGTGATGTTCTCTAGGGCGAGTGCGGCGGTCATCGATGAGGGAAGAAAAAACCGCGTGGCATGAACAGGGCGCGAAAGGCGCCCGTTCAATCGCGCGCAGCCGATCCGGCGCCGCGGGCGCCCGCGAGCGGCCTTATTTGTATTTGGCTTGCGCCTTCTTGACGAAATCGTTGGTGAAGGTTTCGTTGAGCTTGATCTCATCGGGCTTGATGGCCGGATTGCTCGCCGCAAGGATGTTTAGCGTCGCCTTCGCGCCGGCGGCCGAAATCGTGCCGTCGGTAGAGAACGCCTCCTTGACCTTGTCAAACGCAAACAGGTAAAGCGCGCTGTCCCCGAGCAAATAAGCCGGCGGCACCACCTTGAGCACATCGGTGGCGCTGGCCTGGGCCAGCCACCTGTCGGCGCGCACGATGGCGTTGGTCAGTGCCTGTATCGTGTTGGGGTTTTCCCGCACGTACTTGGTCGGCGCATAAAGACTGGCCGCCGGCAATTCACCGCCAAACGTCGCGACCGTGCCCTTTACCGTGCGCCAGTCGGCGATGATCTTGACGTCGCCATCGAGTTCGAGCTTGGTCATCATCGGATCGGTGTTCGAAATGGCGTCGATCTGCCCGCTTTTCATCGCCGCAACGCCGCCCGCCCCGGTACCAACACCGATAATCGACACATCCGAGGGTTTGAGCCCCTCCTTGGCGATGAGCACGTTGAAGAGCAAATTGGTTGACGATCCCGGCGCAGAGACGCCGATCTTCAATCCCTTGAGGTCCTTCGGCGATTTGTAGGTCGCCGCCTTTGCCTTGGAAATGCCGACTGAAATTTGCGGCAGGCGTCCCATTTGCACAAACGCAACCATCGATTGCTTTTTTGATTGCATGTTGATGGTGTGCTCGAAGGCACCGGAAACCACATCGGCGCTGCCGCCGACGACCGCCTGCAGGGATTGCGAGCCGCCGGCGAAATCACTGATCTTGACGTTGAGGCCCTCGTCCTTGAAGTAGCCCTTTTGCTCGGCAATGGTCAGCGGCAGGTAGTACAGCGCAGCCTTGCCGCCGACGGCGATGTGCACGTCCTTTTTCTCCGGGGCGCCCTGCGCAGACACGGCCGCGGCGAATGCCGCCATTCCAATGGCGAAAAGGGATTGCTTGAGCAATTGCATGACTTCCTCCTGGTTGAATGTGGCCGGGCGGTTCTGTCGCCGCCGTTGCCACCCCGTATCGGGGAGGGAAATCCTCGCATAGCGCCCCACTCGCGTCAATGAGAACCAATCCGGCCAGCTTCCAGGAAAACCTTAAAAAAACGCGAGTTGTGCCGCTTTTCCCGGAATCGAAAACCGCGAGGTGTCGCGCTGGTGCGGCGGCGAACGATCGTAGCCGATGCGACGGCAGGCCTTGTCGAAGCGCTGCGCCAGCAACTGTGCGTAGATGCCCGTGCCGGTCATGCGGCTGCCAAACCGCGGATCATTGTCGCGTCCGCCGCGCAGCTGGCTGATCTGGCCCATGATGCGCGCCGCCTTCAGCGGGACATGCGCGTCCAGCCAGGCGCGGAACAAATCCTTCACCTCAAACGGCAGACGTACCAGGATATAGCCGGCCTTGCGCGCACCGGCCTCCCAGGCTTGCTCCAGCGTGCGCTCCATGTCGCTGTCATTGAGAAAGGGAATGATGGGTGCGGTAAGCACCCCGACCGGGATGCCGGCCCCGGCCAGCCGCCTTATCGTCTCCAGCCGGCGATAAGGTGCCGCGGCCCGCGGTTCCAGCGTGCGTGCCACGTCAGCATCAAAGCTGCCTATGGACACATGTACCTCGGCCAGCCCCTCCCTCGCCATGGCACCCAGAATGTCGATGTCACGCTCGATAAGCGATCCCTTGGTGACGATGCCCACCGGATGCCTGAACTCGTGCAGCACCTCCAGAACGCGCCGCGTGATGCCCTGCTCGCGCTCGGCCGGTTGATAGGGGTCGGTGTTCGCGCCAAGTGCGATCAGTTCGCACCGATACCCCGGTCGCGACAATTCCGTACGCAGCAATTGCGCTGCATTTTGCTTGCCGAGGATGCGCGTCTCGAAATCCAGCCCCGGCGACATGTCATGGTAGGCGTGACTGGGCCTGGCATAACAGTAGATGCAGCCGTGTTCGCAGCCCTGGTAGGGATTTATCGATTGCGTGAACGGAATATCAGGAGAGTCATTGCGGCTGATGATGCTGCGCGCCTGCACCAGCGTGATGGTGGTGCGCGGCTTGTGCCCGGGGCCGGGCGGCAGGTCTTCGCTTTTTTCGCGGCCAATGCCACGCTTGCGCTCAAAACGCCCGAGCGGGCTGTCGGCAGCACCCCGTCCTTTTATCGCCGCAGCCGCCGCTCGATCCATTCAGGACACGGCAACCGGAGTGACCGGGTACGACTGGGGTGAATTGGGTTGAACCATGACCACAACAGCATACCGAACGTTCGTTCGGCAGTCAATCCAGCCGCAATAACCTGCGGTCAGACCAGTTCTGCCGGGCGCGGATGCAAATCGGAGATCTTGCCGGCCTTGACCACCTGCCCGGGCAAATCGTGGCCGACCACGGCACCCAGGCGGCGCGCCACGGCGAGCAGCCTGTCCAGATCGACACCGGTGTCATAGCCCATCGACTGCAGCATGTGCACCACGTCCTCAGAGCAGACATTGCCGGTGGCGCCAGGCGCGAACGGACAGCCGCCGAGGCCGCCAAGGCAGCCTTCGAAGCGCTCGACGCCGGCATTGAGTCCCGCCAGCACATTGGCAAGCCCCATACCGCGCGTATTGTGAAAGTGCAGCGCCACCTGCAAACCGGGCCAGCGTTCGAGCACCTTTGCACACAAGGCGGCGACCTGTGCCGGGTGCGCCATGCCCGTCGTGTCGGCGAGCGTAATGCTGTCCACGCCCATCTCAACGTATTGCCCGACCAAATCCATGACCCGCTGCGCCGGCACGTCACCCTCGAACGGACAGCCGAAACTCGTCGCCAGCGCACCATTGACGCGCACGCCACCGGATTTGAGCAAAGGCATCATCTCGACAAAACCCGCAAACGAAGCGCCGGTAGCGCGCCGCATGTTGGCGCGGTTATGCGTCTCCGACACCGACGCAACCAGATTGACTTCGTCCGCCTTGGCCGCCATGGCGCGCTCCGCCCCCCTGGCATTGGCGATCAGCGCAACGTAGTCCACATCCGGGTTGCGCCGTATCCCCGCCATCACCTCCTCGGCATCGCGCAGGTTGGGAATGGCCTTGGCCGAAACGAAGGACGTGACCTCGATCTTCGCCAGCCCGGTCTGCGACAAGGCATCCACCAGCTCGATCTTGCGTTCGGTCGGAATCCACTGCGGCTCGATCTGCAGGCCGTCGCGGGTGACGACTTCGTGAATGAATATGCGTTTTTTCATCGGCGAATTCCGCTTCGGGTTTAAGCGAATTCAGGCGTGCGCTTTTCGCATCGCCTGCAATTCGCCCAGAGTCAGGCTTTTCAAATCAGCGAAACCAATTATACGACCGGCCAAGGCGCTCGCCGCGACCGTGGCCGGGCTGGCGAGCCACACTGCGCCCGGCCCCGAGCGGCCGGGAAAATTGCGATTGACCGCACTGATGGTCACCTGCCCGGCCCGCACCGATGCGCCCGGGCCGGCGTTGATACAGGCACCGCAGCCGGGCTCGACCAGTTCCACACCGCTGGCGCGAAACACCTCACCCATGCCCTGCCGCTCGCAGTATTCGCGCACATCCACACTGCCGAACTGCAGGTAAAACCGCACGCCCGTACTGACGCGCAAGCCGTGCGCGACGCCCCAGGCCAGCACCTCGTGGTAACGCTCGAGGTCTTCGCGCTTGCCGCCGGTGCATGAGCCGCCGTAGGCGATGTCGATGGCTACCGGCGCTTCGAGTTCGGCCAGGGCCACACCCTGCCCCGGGTCGCCGGGACGCGCGAGCATCGGCGTCAGCGCGTCACAATCAACTTCCAGCGTACCGCCATAAACGGCATCGGCGTCCCCGTGCATCCACGACTCAAGCTCGAAGGTAAAGCCGCGCCGCTCGCTAATAAAACGTAGCGTCTCGGCATCAGGCGCGATGAGTCCGGTGAAGCCGCCGATCTCCGCCGCCATATTGGTCAGCGTCGCGCGCTCGTCGGTGTTCATCGCATCCACCGCCTCGCCGCAGTACTCGATCACCTGCCCCAGCGCCCTGCCCTCGCGGATATGCGGCAGGCGCAACAAATGCAGCACCAGGTCCTTGGCGGCGACGCCGGCAGGCAGGCGACCGTTCAGCACGATGCGGCAGGTCGCCGGCATCTTGAGCCGCACATCACCGGTGACCCAGGCGTTGGCCATGTCGGTCGATCCGACACCAAACGCAAACGCCCCCAGCGCCCCCGAGTGCGGCGTGTGGGAGTCGGTGCCCGCTACGATTTGCCCGGGCAGCGTGTAACGCTCGGCCATGATCGAATGGCAAATGCCCTCGCTGCCGACCCGGTCCGGCAGTTCGCCGTGCAGCACGACGCCCTGCTCGTAGCAAAAGCGTTTTTGCTCGGTGTCGAGCTTGAGCGCGACATCAAGCAGGCCCAGCGCCCGCTTGCCCTCATCCATGGTCTGGTGCACGAAGGTCAGGTGGTCGCGAAAGCACAACACCGTCGAGGCGTCGCGCACGCGAAAGTCTTGGCCAAATGCATCGCGCGCCAGCGCCACCGCCATCGGCGTCGTGTATTCATACGAAAAGCGCCAGTTCGCGCGCACGAAAACGCCGTCGCCGGGCATCACGCGGTCAACGCCCACCGCCCCGCCGGCATCGCGCACCACCGCGCGCGCGACCAGCTTTTCGGCGTAAGTCATCGGACCCGGCGGGTGCACGGGCAGGTCGGTTTGTTCGTCACCACGCAGACGGCGCACATTGAATCCTGAGAGGCCACCGGCAACAATAATGCGCCGTGTCAGCGCATCGGCGCCGCGGGTGAACTCCTCCAGCGCAATCGCCTCGCCGGCGCGGATGCGCGCTATCAGAGCGAAATCGGTGGACGCATACAAGCCCAGGTTGTGGCAATTCTGCAGATAGGTGCGCTCGAAGCTCTCGGCGATGACAAGGCGTATGCCGGCGCAGAACTCGGCGTAGGGACTGGCTTCGCGCGCCGAACCCTTGCCGCGCCGCTGTCCGGACACGCTGACCGCAAAACCGCCGCTGCGGACGGCATCGACCGCGACCGGGAAGCGCTCAGCGCATTTGAGTCCGATATAGGCGTAACGCCCGAGCGTGCTGTCGTAATGCAGGCAGGCCCAGGCCGGGGTGATTTCATCGGTGGATAGCTGGTCGCGCAACGGCAAGGCAGCGGCAAGCTGCACATCGTGCCCGCCAAGCTGCGCCGCAACGACATCCGCATCGGCCGACAAAAACAGGAGGCGGCCGTCAAAGCGGATGTCCGGCGCCACGGCCTAGATCGCCTTTTTGTCCCGCAGCATGGCGATGTGCTCGTCGCTGTAACCGATGCTGCGCAGCACCTCCTCGGTGTGCTCGCCAAGTTCGGGGCCCAGCCAGTCGGTGCCGCCCGGCGTAGCCGAGAGCTTGGGCACGATGCCGGGCAGCTTCAGCGGCGTACCGTCCTTGAGCGTGTGCTGCACGATCATGTCGCGCGCCAGGTACTGCGGATCCTTGACGATGTCGGCAATCGAGTAAGTCTTGCCATTGGGCACTTGCGCGGCATCGAGGGTCTTGAGCACCTCTCCACAGTCGTGCTGCGCCGCCCAGCCGCCGATCACCCCGTCCAGTTCGTCCGCGCGTTTGGCGCGGCCGGCGTTGTCGCCGAGCGAGGCGTCATTGGCGAGGTCCGATCGCCCGATGGCGTTCATCAGGCGCTTGAAAATGCTGTCGCCATTGGCGGCGATCACAACGTGCTGGCCGTCCCTCGACAAATAGGTGTTGGAGGGCACGATACCTGTAAGGTTGGTACCGGTACGCTCGCGCACCAGCCCGTGCATGTCAAACTCGGGGAGGGTACTTTCCATCATGTTGAACACCGCCTCGTACAAGGCGACATCCACCACCTGGCCCTTGCCGCCGTTGACGTTGCGGTGATGCAGCGCCATCATCGCACCGATCACACCGTGCAGCGAAGCCAGCGCATCGCCTATGGACAGGTTCATGCGCACCGGCGGGCGATCGGGAAAGCCGGTGATGTAGCGCAAGCCACCCATGGATTCGCCCACCGCGCCAAATCCGGCCTGGTCGCGCATCGGCCCGGTCTGGCCGAAGCCCGACAGCCGCAGCATCACCAGCCCGGGATTGTCTTTTGCCAGATCGTCATAGCCGAGGCCCCATTTTTCCATGGTGCCGGGCCGGAAATTCTCGATCAGGATGTCGGCGTCCTTGGCCAGCTTGCGCACGATCTCCTGGCCTTCGGGCAGGCGCATGTTGGCCGTCACCGATTTCTTGTTGCGCCCCTGCAGGTACCACCACAGTGACGTGCCCTTGTGCAGCTTGCGCCAGCCGCGCAAAGGGTCGCCGCCGGCACTGCCATCAACCGCCGGCGGTTCGATCTTGATGACCTCGGCACCGAACTCGGCGAAGGTCTTGCCGGCAAACGGCCCGGCGATGAGCTGCCCCAGTTCCAGCACTTTGACGCCTTGCAGTGGCTTCATGGCGACAGCCTCATGCCGGACGCCTTTCGACATAGGCCTGGGCGAGCGTACCGGCATCGACATATTCGAGTTCACCGCCCACCGGCACGCCGCGGGCGATACGGCTGACCTTGAGGCCGTGCTTGCGCAGCATCTCGCCGATGTAATGCGCCGTCGCCTCGCCCTCGTTGGTGAAATTGGTGGCGATGATCACCTCCTTCACCAGGCCATCGGTGGCGCGCTGCTGCAGCAAGTCAAGGCCGATCTCGCGCGGACCGATGCCATCGAGCGGCGACAGGCGTCCCATCAGCACAAAATACAGCCCGCCGTAGGCCATCGTTTGCTCCATCATCAACTGGTCCCCCGGTGTCTCGACCACGCACAACAGCGCCGGATCGCGCTTGGACGACGCGCACACCGCGCACAAATCGTTTTCGGCAAAAGTGTGGCACTTGGCGCAACGGCGAATGCTGATCAAGGCGTTGCCAAGTGCGGCGGCAAGGCGGCGCGTACCGTCGTGATCGTATTGCAGCAGGTGATACGCCGTGCGCTGGGCCGACTTGGGACCGACACCGGGCAGGCAGCGCAAGGCCTCGATCAACTCTTCAAGTGCGGAGGGATTGGACATGGATTCTTCAGCGCCGTGGATATGACCGACTGGAAAGGCCCGCCAGGCGGGCGTTTCCAGCCGATACCCTGTTCAGCGCAATGGCTAGAACGGCAGCTTGAAGCCCGGGGGCAGGGGCAGGCCGGAGGTCATTCCGGACATTTTTTCGCTTACCGTAGCCTCGACCTTGCGCACTGCATCGTTCATCGCCATGGTAATCAGGTCTTCAAGCATTTCGCGGTCATCACCCATCACCGACGGGTCGATGCTGACGCGCTTGACCTCATGCTTGCAGGTCATAAGCACCTTGACCACGCCGGAGGAAGCCTGACCCTCGACTTCCATGGTGGCGAGCTGGTCCTGCATGCGCTTCATGTTTTCCTGCATCTGCTGGGCCTGCTTCATCAGCCCGGCCAACTGGCCCTTCATCATGGCTTTCTCCTGTTCCCGTTTGCCGCGCGCCTGGCGCGGGTTATTGCAATGGCTTGATCGATGATTCGACGATGGTCGCGTCGAATCCTTCCACCAGTTCCTTGACAAAATCGTCGCCCTGTACCGAGGCGACCGCCTGCTGCTGCCGGTTGCGCTTGTCCCTTGCCTCGAGCGCGGCGACCGAGTCGCCGCGCACCGCGCCGATCTCCACCTTGAGCGTGCAGGGCTTGCCCATAAAAGCGGTGAGGGCGGCGCCAAGCTGCTTCTGATAGGCGGCGTCGGCCAGCGTCTTGCGCTCTGCAGGCAGCACCAGCTCAAAGGTTTCACCGTCCGATTTTTTTAACTCCGCGTGCTGCGCCAGTTGCTTTGCCGAGGCCGAAAGCGGCAGCGTGCGCGCGAGCAAGGCCCAGTCGCCGTCGAACTCACGCACTGCGGGGGCGGGCGCCGGAACCGCGGGCGCCGCAGTGGCCGTCACAGCCGCGGGCCTCGCCGCGGCGAGCGGCGCCCGGGTGGCCGGAATGACACTGCCGCCCTGCCCCTTGCCCGGCATTTCCGGCCGGAACGCCGCCATGCGCAGCAAAGCCATGGTGAAACCGGCATATTCGTCAGGTGCCAGCGGCAGGTCGCGCCGCCCCTGGATCGCGATCTGGTAATACAGTTGCAGCGTCTCGGCGTCGATGCGCCCGGCGCAATCGATGATACGCGCACGGTCAGGCGTCGCATCGGACAAGGCCTCGGGCGCCATTTGCGCCAGCGTGATCCGGTGCAGCAAGGTCGCCAGTTCCTGCATTGCCGCATCAAACGACAGGCTGCGCGCCTCCATCTGGTCGGCAACGGCGATCATCACCGCCGTCTCGCCCGACTCGAGCGCATCAATAATGGCAAACAGGTGGCTGCGATCAATGGTGCCGAGCATTGCCTGCACCGCGGCTTCAGTGACATTGCCGCTGGAGTAGGCGATGGCCTGGTCGAGCAGCGACAGCGCATCGCGCATGCTGCCGCGCGCACCTTGTGCCACCAGCGCAAGCGCCGCGACTTCAGCCGGAATGTTCTCCTCGGCCATGACGTTTTTCAGGTAGCCGGCGATCATCGACGGCGCCAGTTGCTTGAGGTTGAACTGCAGACAGCGCGACAACACCGTCACCGGCACTTTTTGCGGGTCGGTGGTGGCGAGAATGAACAGCATGTGCGCCGGCGGCTCTTCGAGGGTTTTCAACATGGCGTTGAAAGCATGCGTCGAGAGCTGGTGCACCTCGTCGATCATGTAAACCTTGTAGCGTCCGACACTGGGGGCATAGGCGGCGCGACTGAGCAAGTCCACCATTTCATCGACGCCGCGATTGGATGCGGCGTCCATTTCGATATAGTCAATGTACCTGCCGGCATCGATTTGCGTGCAGGCCGAGCAAACACCGCAGGGATCGGCGGTGATGCCCTTTTCACAGTTGAGCGACTTGGCAAGAATGCGCGCGATGGTGGTCTTGCCGACACCGCGGGTACCGGTAAAAAGATAGGCGTGGTGCAGGCGCTGCTGCTCCAGTGCGTGGCTCAGGGCCTTGACCACGTGCTCCTGCCCGACCATGGTGGCGAAATTTTTGGGCCGCCACTTGCGGGCGAGAACCTGATAGCTCATGGGAACAATTCTAGCAGAGGGCGTTAAGGGTTACGGCACCACCCTCACCCCCGGTCCCTCTCCCGAAGGAGAGGTGAGTTTCGTGCACATCAGGGCTGCGCCCTGATGCATCGAATCGGTCTGGCGAGCCTGAACCCCGGCACTTGCGGTGAATAGCTGTGGCTGCTTCCTTCCGGACCTGACCAGATTCACTACGCCGCAATGCGGGGAGGCCCGCCGCACTCATTATCGCCCAAATCGGGCGTGACAGTTCAAACGCCGCGCCGTGCCGCCATCGCCATCGCATCTTCGACCACCTTCATCGGCGAGCCGCCCCATAAAATCATGGCGTAAAACGGCTCTTCCAGCTTGGTCGAGACCAGTGCCCGCCACTGGTACTGGTTCAGCACCAGCACCGTCCCGGTCATGCCCATGTCGCCAATGACCGAAAACGCCCCCTGCTGCACTTCTTTTTGCGGCGGCTTGTCCCATTTGACCGGGTCCACTTTGGCGATGGACTTTGGCGCCTCGCCCGGATAGACGTCGAACGAGCCCGAGCAGGCGTCTATGCTCATCAGGGAACAGGCCAATCTTGAACCGCGTGGTGTCACGTCTTTTCTCCCGCTGCTGGATGGAGGGACATCAAACTGCGGCAGATGCACCGCTGATGGCAAATTGTAGCTCTGAAAAGTCCTGTTGCGACGCCGCGTTTCTCGACTTTTCCGGCCTTCTGGTTTAATCTGCGCGGCTTCCCCGGAGAGGTGGATGAGCGGTTTAAGTCGCACGCCTGGAAAGCGTGTTTAGGCTAATTACCTAACGCGGGTTCGAATCCCGCCCTCTCCGCCAGTACCACTTCAAGTGCCTGAGAATCTGTAGAAGCAAGCCTGCAGAAGGTCATGAGGACGGACACGGCGATACCGAGCACATCGACGACGATCTCCCACAGCCACCCAAGCCGCAGCGGTATGTATTGGAGCATCAGGTCGATGCGGAAGTGCTAGCTCTTGAGCAGCAGCCAGATCGCCGAGGCGACCGTCATCAGCAGCATCATTTACTAGGAAAGCTCTACGTCGCCAGGCTACCCGCCCGCCCCCCTTGTTTGTGCAATATCGCGTTGCGCGTGATCATCAATCTGGCGGCGAGAACAAGCGCGGCGCTGAGCACCGAGCAGGCATCGAAAGCCGGCCGAACGCCGCGTCGAAGCGATTCACCGGGGGCCCGCCGGCGCAGACGACTGCAGTTAAGGCCGCGATTGGCGCACCCGGATCACGCCTCGCCGATGCGTATGCCCAGCGGCGCCGACTTGCCGCCGTTGGTCGGCGAGGTGTCCGCCGGGCATGCCGAGACCGCCGCGAGGATGTCCATCTCCGCCCGCATCTCGATGTAGTCGTTCTTCGTGACTGTGGTCGGCCTCATGGTGAAGCTTCCGTCGGGGTGCAGGTCCACCGACATGAACACGTTGAACACATCCATCACGTCGTCGCCGGTCATGCCGTAGGGCGCGAGTGCCTCGGCCAGGTTGTCCTGGCAGGATCGATGGCCTTCATGGATATGGTCGCGAAGTTCGTACAGCCGCTTGGAGCAGCGCCCGCCCATGTTGCCCCAATGGTTGGGGTAGGTGTCGGCGAGCACGGTCATCATCACGTTCTCGCGCGGCGGCTTGGAATAGAAGTGCCGGAAGCTCTTGGACGTCCCGGTGCCGAGGATGCCGTTGATTGCCCAGCTCTGCCCGACATGGAACCACTCCTTGTAGTCGTTCGCGTTGTAGAACACGCAGTCGCCGACCTGGCCGTCTTCCATCGGGAAAATGCGGAACACCTGGCCGCGCTTCACCAC
This sequence comes from uncultured Bordetella sp., assembly GCA_964385505.1. GTDB lineage: Bacteria > Pseudomonadota > Gammaproteobacteria > Burkholderiales > SG8-39 > CAITSH01. The sequence goes on along the minus strand of CAYLPI010000106.1, from coordinate 373 downwards.
GAACGCGCGCCCGTGCCGCGCCGGAATGACGAATTCTTCTGCGACTTTCATAGACGGATCCTTTGGCCCTTGAGAGATTAGAGAGCTGGCTGCAGCGGACAACCGAACAAATCGTATCGGCAATGACTGGCGCTTGCAAGCCGAAGTTGCGCGCCGCTTTGACGCACGAAGCGCGCTGGGATCGCGCTATGGCCGGTGTGACTGCAAGCGCCACAACAGTCAGGCGAACCACCAAAGCTGCTCAGCCATTTTTACCGCCTGCTGGCGAGCATTGATCTTGCGTAAAACACCACCACTGTGAAATAGGCAGCACGACCGCACAAGGGTGCCCGGGCCCCCTTGTAGATCAGCCATGGCTAGGCCGCGAAGCACC
>CAYLPI010000105.1:7076-13162 GCA_964385505.1 uncultured Bordetella sp. | reverse complement strand
TGCGGACGTGGCGGGGAATTGCCGCGGAACGTGACTTGTTTCACATCTGGGCAAGCGCGGTCCGCGTATCTTCCCAGTGATGAATCTTCAAGACATTGTCATGGCCGCACGCAGGCCGTTCCCGCCATGAGCTCCGTGCCACGCCGCACCCTGCTGCTGGTCGAGGACGATCCGGATGACCTCGAACTGACGATGCACGCCCTGCGCCGCTGCGGCTATATCGATGACATCGTGGTGATGCGCGACGGGCGCGAGGCCGAGGACTATCTTTTCGCGCAAGGCGATTTCGCCGGCTGCGACGACAGCCTGCGGCCGGCGGTGCTGTTGCTCGATCTCGGTTTACCGCGGGTCAGCGGATTTGACCTGCTCGCGCGTGCCTGCGCCGACCCGCGCACGTTTCGCATGCCGGTGATCGTGCTGACCGGATCAAAGGATCCGCGGCAGATCGACAAGGCTTACGAACTGGGGGCGAGCAGCTATATCCTGAAAACCAGCGACCCGGGCGAGCTCGCGCGCACCCTCGGCAAAGTCATCCAGTACTGGCTGGAGCTCAACGTAGCGCCGGTGCAGCGCGGGCTCGGCTCGGCTGCGGCGGCGGCACCGCATGACACTGCGGCTCTTCCCGCAGCGCCGCCGGCGACGAGTCCCAAGGACAACCGGCACTAGCCCGCGCAGCGACGGACCTTGTTGCACGCTTTGCCGGTGCGAGCGCAATGCCGGCATCGTCGGCCCAAACTCGAGCCCAAGCCCTTGCAGCGGAGCGGACAAAGTACAATGTCCGCTTTGCCAATCTTCAAATCCGGGGGCACGGTTTGAGCGCAACAAGCCCAGTCGATATTCCGCCGCTGCATCCGGCGGCGCGGGACCTGATCATGAATTTCCCCTTGCCGCTGGCTTTGCTCGGTGCGGCCGGCGAGGTCACGCTTGCAAATGGCAATTTCACCCGGCTGTTCGACCTGTCGCAACTGACGCCGGCACGCCTTGGCCCGGTGCTCGAAGCACCGGGGGAGAAGGACAAACTGCTGGCACTGGTCGGCAGCGACGGCCATGAAATCGCCGTGCGGGCGCGCTCGGCACATGCGCACAACGGCCTGCTGCTGGTCATTGACGAGGTTCCGGCCATCAGCTTCAGCCGCGAGATCGCGCAGCTAAACCATCGCATTCTTGAACTGGAAAAACTCAGCGCAACCGATCGCCTCACCGGTGCGTGGAACCGCGGGCACCTTGACCGCGTGATCGAGTCCGAGCTGTCACGCAGCCTGCGCTGGAGGCAAGCGCTTTCGCTGGTGATGCTCGATATCGACCATTTCAAGCACATCAACGATCACTTCGGCCACCAGGCCGGGGACGCGGTTTTGCGCGAACTGGTGGCGGTTATTGGCGAGGGCGTGCGCAGCGGCGACACCCTGTTTCGCTGGGGTGGCGAAGAATTCGTCGTGCTGGCCGCAGCCACCGGTTACCGCCAGGCCGAGGTCATGGCCGAAGCCCTGCGCAACCGCGTCGAGCAGCATTCGTTCGGTACGGTCGGACGGGTCACCATCAGCCTCGGCGTGGCCGAGCACAACGGCACCGAAAGCGCCGAAGCCTGGTTTGGCCGCGTCGATGCAGCGCTCTATGCGGCCAAGAACAGCGGCCGCAACCGCGTTGTAGTGGACCGTTGCGGCAGCTCCGATGCTTGGGCGATGAAGGAGCGCAGCGGCGTGCTGCACCTCGTTTGGAACGAAGCCAATGAATGTGGCGAACCGGTCATAGACGGCGAGCATCGTGACTTGTTTGCGCTGGTAAATTCGCTGATCGATGCAGCCTTTGCACGGGACACCGCGCCAGAGGCCTTCCAGGCGGCGCTCGATGCGCTGATGAGGCATATCGTGCAGCATTTCGCCGATGAGGAAGCCGTGCTTGAGAAACACCGCTATGCCCATCTCGAAGCCCACAAACGCGCCCATGCCAGCCTGGTTGCGCGGGCCAGGGTGCTCCGGCAAGAAGCGATGAAGGACGGCGCCAGCGCCGGCAGCCTGATCGAATTTCTTGCCAAGGATGTCGTCGCACGCCATCTGCTGACGGCCGATCGCGATTTTTTTCCGTTGTTTGCCAGCCATCGTGACGCCGGTGACCCTTAAACGGCCATGAACACGCCGGCCCGCCGTGCCCTTTCGCCTGTCGCTGTCGTGCTGATCTACGCCGCGTTCGGCGCGGTATGGATCGTCGGCTCCGGCGCACTGATTTACGTGCTGCTGACGGTTTGGCTCGAGCGCCTGGCAGGTGGGGGTGCTGACGGAACAGAGGCGAGGCCGGGCCGCAGCGCACTGTACTGGTCGGCGGCAATGGTTCTGGTCGTGCCGCTCATTGCATTTCCGGTCATCCTGTCGCAGGGCGAAGAAGCCGAGCAGGGCGAGCTCATTGATCTGGAATCCACGGCGCGGCGTGTCTCTCTGCAAATTGCCGCAATCAGGGGTGAATGATGGAAATGTTCCAGCTTTTGAAGTTGATGGTCGATCATAACGCGTCGGACCTTTTTCTCAGCGTCGGCGCACCGCCCAATGTCAAGGTCGATGGCCTCACCCGTCCGGTCAATACCGCGGCCCTCAAGCCGGGCGAGACCAAGGCGCTGGCCCACAGCGTCATGAACGAGCGCCAGATCCGCCAGTTCGAAGAGACCATGGAGTGCAACCTGTCGGTCAGTGTGGAGGGCATCGGCAGGTTTCGCTACAACATGTATGTGCAGAAGAACGAGACGGCCATGGTCGTTCGCTACATCAAGTCGAAGATCCCGTCTTTCGACGAGCTTGGCCTGCCCGCGGTGCTGCGCGAGCTGATCATGTTGAAGCGCGGCCTCGTGCTCATCGTCGGGTCGGCCGGATCGGGCAAGTCAACGACGCTCGCCTCGATGATCGACTACCGCAACCAGAACGCCACCGGGCACATCCTGTGCATCGAAGATCCGATCGAATTCATGCACGAGCACAAGAAGTCCATCGTTGACCAGCGCGAGGTCGGCATTGACACGCTGTCCTATGAGGAGGCCCTGCGTAACGCCATGCGCGAGGCGCCGGATGTGATCATGATCGGCGAAATCCGCGACCGCATGACCATGCAAAGCGCCATCAGTTACGCCGAGACCGGGCACCTGTGCGTATCGACATTGCACGCCAACAATGCCAACCAGGCGATCGACCGCGTCATCAATTTCTTTCCCGAGGATGCGCAGCGCCAGTTGTTCATGGACTTGTCGCTCAACCTGAAGGGGGTGATGTCGCAGCGCCTGATCCCGTCTGTCCAAAAAGGACGCCAGGCGCTGGCGGTCGAGGTGATGCTGGCATCGGCCTATATCTCCGATTTGATACAGAAAGGCCAGATCGACACCATCAAATCGGTCATGGCCAAGGGCAATGACGAGGGCATGAAAACCTTTGACCAGTCGCTGTTCGATTTGTACGACTCCGGCAAGATCACGCTGGACGAGGCGCTGCGCAACGCCGATTCGCAGACCGATCTTGCGGTACGGGTACGATTGACCGGCAAGCACTTCGCATCGGGCGGTCCGGCGCTGGGCCTCAAACCCGATGACCCGCGTGGCTGACCTGCATGCCTGACAAGCCGTTGCCCATCCAGTGGCCGCTGCCGCCGAGCGCCGGGCCGTCCGCGGTCAGCCTGGTGCAGCAGGGCGATTGTGAAATCGAGCTCTTCAGCGGCCACAAGCTGAGCGGTCTGCTGGCCGTCTGGCCTCCGCCCAAGGGAGTGCTCGAGATTGCCGCAGTGGGCGGCGGCGCGGCCAAGCGGGTTGAAATGGAAGCGGTGCGCAGCCTTGTCCTGACGCAGCCGATTGTTCTTCCGGAGTCAGACATACCGCCCGCCCCGGACCGGCGCCTCGCGCTCAGATTTGAAAGCCGGCCGTTCGTGATCAAGTACCGTGACGGTCCCAGCCGTTCGGGCACGACCCACGGCTTCCTCGGCAGTCGCGCCGGAACCTACCTTTATGTGGGCACCGAAGGCTTGCGGGTGACGCCGTGGTTCGTCCCGGCTTCGGCCGGCCGTGTCGATGTCGGCGAAGCCCCGGAGCAGGCGCTGGAACTTGCCGGCGCCGCGACACCCGCGCAACTGGCGCTGGCGGCACAAAGACAGGCCGAATTGCGCAGCAAGCCGATAGGCGAATACCTGATCGAGCGCGGCATGGTGAGTCCTTCCCAACTGGCTGACGTCCTCGCGCTGCAGTCGCTCCAGCCGGTGATGCGCCTGGGGGACATCCTTGTCAGTCAGGGCCTTGTCGCGGCCTATGATTTGCGCCGCGCGCTGGAACGGCAGCGCGAGGATCACGAGAGACCGCTTGGCGACATCCTGGTCGAGATGAACCTCGTGGACCACGATACGGTCACGCGCACGCTCGCCGCCCAATTGGGGATTCCGTTTGTCGACGCGCGCAAGTTCGCGATAGAAAAAGATGCGTTGAAGCTGGTCAGCCCCTCGCTCGCCTACCTGCACCGCATGATTCCGCTGTATCGCGACGGCCAGACCCTGGTGGTCGCGGCCGATCACCCGCTCGATCAGGATTTCATCAACGAATTGCGTTTTGCCACTGATCTGCACGTCCTGCCGGTGCTGGGCCTGACCAGCGACATTCTTGCACGCCTGCAGACCGAGTATGGGCTGGGTGATGGCGGCGATGCGGCATTCGCCGCCGCAGAGGCGGATAGCGTGGCGCCCGCCGGTGCCGGCAACAGCGCAAGCGAGCTGATAAGCCTGATCAACGCGGAATCGGCTCTGCATCCGGGCGTTGAGCCGGCATCCGACGCTACGGCGGCGGACAGCAATGCGCTGGTGCGGCTGGTCACGCGGGTCATTCTCGACGCCTATGCGCAAGGCGCCTCGGACATCCACATCGAAACCAATCCGGGCAATCGGGAGACGCGCATCCGCTTTCGCAAGGACGGCGTGCTCGTTGATTACATGAATCTTCCCGCCATCCTGCGCGCGGCCACGGTCTCGCGCATCAAGATCATGAGCGAGCTCGACATCTCGGAGCACCGCCATCCGCAGGACGGCAAGATCGGCTTTGAGCAGTACGGCGGCGTCAAGCTGGACCTGCGCGTAGCGGTGCTGCCGACCGCGAACGGCCTGGAGGACGTGGTGATGCGGCTGTTGTCATCTTCGCGACCGATGCCGATTGCAAAACTTGGCTTGTCCGGGCGCAACCTCGCCCACATCAAGGCGCTGGCGCGGCGGCCGTTCGGCATGGTGCTGGTATGCGGCCCGACCGGATCGGGCAAGACCACGACACTGCATTCAGTGTTGGCCGATATCAATACGCCCGAGCTCAAAATATGGACCGCGGAAGACCCGATTGAAATCGTCCATATCGGCCTGCGACAAATGCAGGTCAACCCGAAAATCGGCCTGACGTTTGCCAAGGCCATGCGCTCGTTTCTGCGCGCGGACCCCGATGTGATCATGGTCGGTGAAATGCGTGACCAGGAAACCGCCAAGACCGGTATCGAAGCTTCGCTTACCGGCCATCTGGTGTTCTCCACCCTGCACACCAACGGCGCTGCCGAGAGCATTGTCCGGCTGCTTGATCTGGGCATGGACCCGTTCAATTTTGCCGATGCCTTGCTGGGCATTCTTGCGCAGCGCCTGGTGCGCCGGCTCTGCCCGGCATGCAAGCGCCCGCACCAGGCGACGGCTGCAGAGTTGTCAGCCCTTGCCGAGGAATACTGTTCGGCGACGGCCGTCGCGCCCGGCGAGGTTCTTGCGTCCTGGCGCGACCTGTATGGTGCAAGTGTGGCGTTGCATGCGGCGGCGGGCTGCGACGCCTGCCAGGGCAGCGGCTTCAAGGGGCGCCTGGGCATTCACGAACTTCTGGTGTCAAATGCGCGCATCAAACAACTGATCCAGATTCGCGCCCCGGTGGTGGAGATCCAGGCTGAATCCATGCGCGGCGGCATGCAGACGCTGCGCCAGGACGGTATCGAAAAAGTCCTGCAAGGGCACACCGACATGCCGCAGGTGCGCAGCGCCTGCAGTTAAAGCGCGGGCTGTTGCATCCGTATCACGATGGCATCCGTTGGGGCTAAAGCCCGAGCCGTTGCATC
>CAYLPI010000105.1:0-6976 GCA_964385505.1 uncultured Bordetella sp. | reverse complement strand
CATCCGTTGGGGCTAAAGCCCGAGCCGTTGCATCCGTATCACGATGGCATCCGTTCGGGCTAAAGCCCGAGCCGTTGCCATATCGTCGAAACCGGGCCAGCCTGGTTCATTGAATAAAAATGCAGGCCCGGGGCGCCTTGCGACAGCAGGCGGTCGCACAATTCGGTGATGACGTCGAGGCCGAAGCTGCGGATCGACGCGCTGTCGTCGCCGTAGCCCTGCATTTTCAGGCGCAGCCAGCGCGGTATCTCTGTGCCGCAGGCATCGGAGAAGCGCGCCAGTTGCGAAAAATTGCCGATTGGCATGATGCCCGGCACGATGGGAACGGCCACGCCCAACGCCTCGCATTCATCGACAAACCTGAAATAGGCATCGGCGTTGAAGAAATACTGCGTGATGGCCGCGTCGGCGCCGGCGTCGATTTTTTGCTTGAAGCGGCGCACGTCGTCCTGCGGGCTGCGCGCCTGCGGATGCATTTCGGGGTAGCACGCCACCTCGATGCTGAAGTGATCACCGGTGGACTCGCGAACAAACGCCACCAGATCGCTGGCGTAGCGCAGGTCGCCGGCGCTGGCCGCCCCGGAGGGCAGGTCGCCGCGCAGTGCGACGATATGGCGTATGCCTTTTGACTTGTAGAGCGCCAGCGTGGCGGCGATGTCGGCGCGCGTCGAACCGATGCAGGAAATATGCGGCGCGGCCTCGTGGCCGTCGGCGATGATTTCAAGCACCGAGCCCAGCGTGCGTTCCTGCGTCGAGCCGCCGGCGCCGTAGGTGACGGAAAAAAAGCGCGGTTTCAATTGCGCCAGTTGCTTCCAGGTCGAGCGCAGTTTCTCCATGCCCTCCGGCGTTTTGGGCGGGAAGAATTCGAAGCTGAAGCTGCGCGGGAATTTTTTTTGCGATTCCATGTTCGGCCTATTTCGGTGTCACGGGTTTGAGATTGATGCCGGCGAGGAACTCGTCAATTAGCGGCAGCCATGCCCGTATGCCGCTGTAAAAATAGGCATGGCCGTTCTGGCCGTGCGGTGGCGCGAGGTAGAGCTCACCGCGGCCGCCGGCGCGCACATACGCGGTGAACATCTGCTTCGCCATGGCCGGCGTGAACGAGCGGTCATTCTCGGCGTAGAGCCACAATGACGGTGTGCGCGACCCGGCGCCGAATGCGGCGAAGGCTTCTATGAGTTGCGGCAGCTCGCACACGGCGTAATCGTTGATTGAGCCGCGGCCGCCGGCAAAGTTGACGGTGCCCATGAGGCCGGAAATCGGTTGCGTCGCCGCAGCGAGCGAACCGAAGCCGCCGGCGGCAACACCGACCAGCAGCACTTTTTGGGCATCGATGAAGGGTTCCGCAGCCAGCGCGCTGATGCTGGCAATGATGTCGCGCGCCGTCTCCATCCCGGCGTGGCGGTAATCCGGGTTCTTGCAGTCCTTGTAAGTCTCGGCCCACTCACCGCCGGAGCGGCCGTAGCCGCGGCGCGTCGGCACCGCCACGGCAAAACCGCGGCTGACAAAGGCGCGCGCCTGTTCCTCAAACACTGCGCGCCCCATGCGCCTGCGGTCCTCGACCGCGCGCGGCGAGTCGTGCGAAATCACCACCAGCGGAAACGGCCCGTCGCCGTTGGGCCGGAACACCGTCACGATGATCAGCGCGCGTGCACCGCCGCGCATTACCGAATCGGAGACCGGAACCTGGAACACCTGCTCGTTGAGCTCGCCTTGCGGCGCGGTGGGCGCGGGCACGGCGGGCAGAGCGGGCTGCGCGCGCAGCGCGCCCGCGAACGCCAGCAATCCGGCAAGCAGCAGAAATCGAAATCGTGTCATGACAAAGCCCGTCTGCATTGGTACGGACCCCGCAGCATGAACGGCGGGCCAGGCCCGCCGTTCATGCAGCGAAGTTAAAGCGGCATCCGCAGGATGTCCGCATTTAACAATCAATAGCGGTAGGCTTCCGGCTTGTACGGGCCGGTCTTGGTCACGCCGATGTAATTTGCCTGCGCGTCGGTGAGCTCGGTCAGTTGCGCATTCAGCGTTTTCAACTGCAGGCGCGCGACCTTCTCATCGAGATGCTTGGGCAGCACATAGACGCCGACCGGGTACTTGGAGGTGTTGGTAAAGAGCTCGATTTGCGCGATGGTCTGGTTGGCAAACGAGGAGCTCATCACGTACGACGGGTGGCCGGTGCCGCAACCGAGGTTGACGAGGCGTCCTTCGGCCAGCAGGATGATGCGCTTGCCCGGATTGCCGTCCATCGGGGGGAAAATGACGTGATCGACCTGCGGCTTGATGTTCTCCCAGGTGTACTGCTTGAGTGCCGCGACTTCGATTTCGTTGTCGAAGTGGCCGATGTTGCAGACGATGGCCTCGTTTTTCATTTTCTTCATGTGCTCGTGCGTCAGCACCTGGAAGTTGCCGGTGGCCGTGACAAAGATGTCGGCCTTGTCGCAGGCGTAGTCCATGGTCACGACGCGGTAGCCTTCCATCGCCGCCTGCAGCGCGCAGATCGGGTCGATTTCCGTCACCCAGACCTGGGCCGAGAGGGCGCGCAACGCCTGTGCCGAGCCCTTGCCGACGTCGCCGTAACCGGCGACCACGGCAACCTTGCCGGCAATCATCACGTCGGTGGCGCGTTTGATGCCGTCCACCAGCGATTCACGGCAGCCGTAAAGGTTGTCGAACTTGCTCTTGGTGACCGAGTCGTTGACATTGATCGCCGGGAAGGCGAGCTGGCCGTCCTTGTGCATCTGGATCAGGCGCTTGACGCCGGTGGTGGTCTCTTCGGACACGCCCTTGACGTGCTTGAGGCGCGTCGAATACCACTTCGGATCGCGGGCGATGGTCGCCTTGATCGAGGCGAACATGATGGTCTCCTCTTCGCTGCCCGGGTGGTTGAGCAGCGAAAGGTCGGTCTCGGCGCGCGTGCCAAGGTGCAACAGCAGCGTGGCGTCGCCGCCGTCATCGAGAATCATGTTGGTGTAGCCGCCGTCGGCCCACTCGAAAATCCTGTGCGTGTAGTCCCAGTATTCGGTCAGGGTCTCGCCCTTGTAGGCATACACCGGCGTACCGCCGGCGGCGATGGCTGCGGCGGCATGGTCCTGCGTCGAGTAGATGTTGCACGACGCCCAGCGCACATCGGCGCCGAGCGCTTTCAGCGTCTCGATCAGCACCGCAGTCTGGATGGTCATGTGCAGCGAGCCGGTGACGCGCGCACCGCGCAGCGGCTGCGTGGCGGCGAATTCCTTGCGAATCGCCATCAGGCCGGGCATCTCCGTTTCGGCGATGCGGATTTCCTTGCGGCCCCAGTCGGCGAGGCCAAGGTCGGCTACTTTGAAATCAGTGAAATCTTTACTCTTGAGTACGGCGCTCATCACGCGCTCCTTTCAGTGTCGAAAAAAGTTCGTGAGCGCCGTTGCGGTGTGGATTGCCTCGAGCCTGGCGGCCGACCCGGACGGGTGGCGCGTCGCAACGCTCCTCGAGGCGGACGCGAGTATAACCCGAAAACCGCGCCGCGGGCCAAAGCGAAATGCGGTTCAAGCCGGGGACAATGGCTGGAAACGACCGCCTGGCAAGGGTTTTCAGCCATTTCATCTGTTTTGGTTGGCCGCGCCCAGCCATAATTCGGCGACGTTGGCAAAGCCCCAGCTTGCCGGATTTTCTCGGGCAACGATGTGATCCTGTGCCGACGGGCGCGACAGATCGACCAGTTCGGGGGTGATTTGCGTATTGGTGCGGGTAGAAAAAAATACCCTGATGCGCGGCGTCAGCAAGCTGTCCCCGGCTTGCTCCGTCACCACACCAAGACGTCCCGACGCGAGGCGCACCAGCGAACCGACCGGGTAAATGCCGAGACATTTGACAAAGGCCTGGAACACCGTCTGGTCAAAGTGTCCCTTGCTCCACTCGGCCATCTTGCGCAGTGACTCCGCAGGGTCCCAGCCGTTCTTGTACGGCCGGTCGGAAGTGATGGCGTCATAGACGTCGCATACCGCGCCCATCTTGGCGTACACGCTGATGTCGGCATCGGCCAGCCGGTGCGGATAGCCGCTGCCGTCGGTTTTTTCGTGATGGTGCAGGCAGATGTCCAGCGGCACCGCGCCGGCGCTGCCGCCTTCGACGAGCAGGCGGTGGCCTTGTTCGGGGTGGGACTTGACGATGAGGAACTCCCCGTCGGTCAGCTTGCCCGGCTTGTTCAGGATATCCAGCGGGATGGCGCCTTTGCCGAGGTCGTGCAGCAACCCGCCGAGGCCAGCCTGCCGCGCCTGGGCCTCGTCCTGCCCCAGTTGTTTTGACAGCGCGACCATCAGCGCGCAGACGGCGACCGAATGCATGTAGGTATAGTCGTCGCGCTCCTTCAGGCGCGCCATGCTGATCAAGGCGTGCGGATTGCGCTGGAACGAGCCGGCGATTTCTTCGACCAGCGGCAGCGCGTTCTCGGCATTGATGGCCTTGCCCATGCGCGCTTCGGCGAACATCGAGGCCATCGCCGGTTTCGCCCTGGCGCACAGCGCGGCGGCGCGGCCGAGTTCCTCGGCGATGCCGACCTGAACATCGTCGCCCGAAGGCTGTATTGCAAGATGCAGGCTTGCTTCTACGCGCGCCGCGACTTCAGTCTCAGTCTCAGTCTCAGTCTCGCCGTCCTCGATGTCGAGGCCGCGCGCGGTGTCTATCCAGGCTTCGCCGACGCTGCTTTGCAGGATGCGGTGCAGATCCTTCGGATCGTCGAGCAAAAAACTGGCTTTCCAGAACGGGTGATCCATCCATGAGCCGCACAACTCGTGCACGAACATGCCGGGGCGAAGCCTGTGGACGCTGATACGCTTGAGCATGTCGCGATGCCGGAGGGGAGGATGGAATCCTGCAATGCTAGTACTGACCGGTTGCGGGGTTGGCGCCAAACAAGGGGGAAAACACCCGCCGATTCTCCCGTTCGAAATCGCCGGGCTTGCAACCGCCCGATATAAGTGACTATTCTCGAAGGCTGATTCCCGAGGAAGCGACCATGACCACAAGCGCCATCCAGGGCAGTGCGAACGCTCTTGCCCTGTCACGCATCATCGCCAGCGAGCCGCGCTGGGTCGGCGTACGCAGCGCACGCGATGCGCTGGGCCTGCCCGATCGGGTGTTGCTGCACGCCGGCCCGCCGCTGGCCAATCCGCGCCAGCCGCCGCCGGCGATGCGCAACTCGGCGCTGCTCGCCTGCCTGCACGAGGGCTGGGCGCCGAGCGAAGCCGCCGCCGAGCAAATGATTGCCAGCGGCATGGTCACGCTGCAACCGTCGTTTGATCACCGCGTGTCGATTCCGCTCGCGGCCATGGTGTCGGCGGGCACCACGCTGGCGGAAATCTCCGATGGGCAATGCACCTGGTTCGCTTTTCTTGGCACCGGTGCCGGCGCGCAAATCCGTTTTGGTTCGCGCGATCGCGCCGTCATCGAGCGCCTGGCGTTTCGCGAACGCGAGTTGCTACCCGGTTTTCGCGACTTGCTCGATTCGCCCGTTGATTTGCTTTCTGTAGCGCGTTCGGCGCTGACCGAAGGCGATGACTTGCACAACCGGCTATCCAGCGGCAACGCCTTGTTGCATGCGGTGCTTTCCACGCGCAAGGCAGATTCCGCAGCGGCAAAAACAGCGCTGCAAACGGTGCAGGAAGCGCCCTTGTATTTCCTCAACCTGTGGATGCCGGCCTGCGCGCTGATGCTCGATGCGGCGGCCAACACGCCCGGCTCCACGCTGGTGACAAAAATGTGCGCCAACGGCGAAGTCGCCGGCATCCAGCTTGCCGGCCTGCCCGGGCGCTGGTTCACCGCGCCGGCGGCGCTGGTGAAGGGGCCGTTCATGAAAGGCGCACCTGAAAATCCGCAATTCCCGCCGGCCACCGGCGACAGCGGCATCATCGACGCCTTCGGTCTGGGGGGGCAGGTGTTGCGCCGCGCACCCAGCCTGCTGGCGGCGTTCGCGCCGTGGTTGCCCGATGGCGACGAGGCGCGCGCGTTGTCGCAAGTGTGCGGTGCGCATCCGCTGCTGGGTGTGCCGATAGCGCTCGACGCGGCGGCCGTCGCCGCCACCGGAAAATCGCCGCTGCTTTCAACCGGCATGGTCTCGGCCGACGGCCGCGGCCTGCTCGGGCGGGGTATCTGCGCGATGCCGGTGAGCTTGTTTGCCGAGGCTGCGGCGGCGCTTGGCAAATAGAGCCACCACCGCTATGGGCGTCCAGCGCTGAATTGTCATTCCGAGCGCCGCGAGGAATCTGCTTTTGAATGAGACCAACAGTAGATTCCTCGGCCTGCGACCTCGGAATGACATGCCATTTTTCAATGCTATCCGCCTATCAATGGCTGGAAACGCCCGCCTAGCGGGGCTGCTGGCCCCGGCCGCGCTTCGCGCTTGACGTTCGCTTTGCTCACCTTAGCCGCCGCCGCAACAAGCCCTTCGGGCGTGTTCTCAGCCGATGCTGCAATAAAAAAGCCGGCATTCAGCCGGCTTTTTTGTTTGACTTAATGCCTGATCAGGCCATCGCGGTCGCCTTGATGCCGGCATCGGCGGCAAGCGCCTTGGCCTTGTCGGTGGCTTCCCACGTGAACTCGGGTTCGTCGCGGCCGAAGTGGCCGTAAGCGGCGGTTTTTTCGTAAATGGGGCGCAGCAGGTCGAGCATCTGGATGATGCCCTTCGGGCGCAGGTCGAAGTGCCTGGAGACCAGCTCGGACAGTTTTTCGTCGGAGATCTTGCCGGTGCCGAAGGTCGTGACCATCACGCTGGTAGGCTGGGCGACACCGATGGCGTAGGAGACCTGGATCTGGCAGCGCGTGGCGAGGCCGGCGGCGACGACGTTCTTGGCGACATAGCGCGCGGCATAGGCGGCCGAGCGGTCAACCTTGGACGGATCCTTGCCCGAAAACGCGCCACCGCCGTGCGGGGCCGAACCGCCGTAGGTGTCGACGATGATCTTGCGGCCGGTGAGGCCGCAGTCGCCCTTGGGCCCGCCGA
>CAYLPI010000104.1:0-13314 GCA_964385505.1 uncultured Bordetella sp. | reverse complement strand
TGCGCAAGGCCGGCAGCGTTGATACCGAAAAGCTGATCGCGGCGATGGCCGGCCTGCAAGTCGATACGCCTTTCGGCAAGATCACCTATCGCACCCAGGACAACCAGTCCACCATGGGCGCCTATGTCGGCCGCATCGGCAAAAAGGACGGCAAGGGTGTGATGCTGCCGGGCTGGACCTACCAGGACGGCGCCAAGTTCCTGCCGAGCGACGCCGAAGTCAAGAAGCTGCGTCCGGCGAACTGATTCACGCCCAAAGCCACCGCGGATCGGCGCGGACAGCGCGGAGCAAAGCACGGGCTCCGCGTCTTTCTGCGCCCATCCGCGGTTTCTTTTTGCATCGAACCCATGTCCAGCTTCGTAATCCAGTTCCTCAACGGCCTCGCCGGGGCGTCCACGCTGTTTCTGGTGGCGGTGGGGCTGTCGCTGATTTTCGGTGTCACGCGCATTGTCAACTTCGCGCACGGCTCCTTGTACATGGTCGGCATTTACATCGCCTACAGCCTGATCGCCAAGATCGGCGGCGGGGCGCTGGGATTCTGGAGCGGCGTCATTCTGGCCGCGCTGGCAGTCGGACTGCTCGGCGCGCTGATCGAAATCGTGTTGCTGCGGCGCATTTACCACGCGCCGGAGCTGTTCCAGTTGCTCGCCACCTTCGGCCTGACCCTGGTCATCAAGGACGCGGCGCTGTGGATCTGGGGCGCCGAGGACATGCTGGGGCCGCGCGCGCCCGGGCTGACCGGTTCGATCCAGATCATGGGCAAACCGCTGCCCGAATACGACTTGCTGCTCATTTTCATCGGCCCTGCGGTACTGGGCCTGTTATGGCTGTTGCTCAATCGCACGCGCTGGGGCACGCTGGTACGTGCCGCAACACAGGACCGCGACATGGTGGGTGCGCTCGGCGTCAACCAGAAATGGTTGTTCACCAGCGTGTTCGCGCTCGGTTCCCTGCTGGCCGGGCTCGGCGGCGCACTGCAGATTCCGCGCGAGCCGGCGCAACTGTTTCTCGATATCACCACCATATCGGACGCCTTTGTCGTGGTGGTCGTCGGCGGCATGGGCAGTATTCCGGGCGCTTTTCTTGCCGCCTTGCTGATCGCAGAAATCAAGGCCATGTGCGTGGCCATAGGCCAGATCTCGGTATTCGGCGTCTCCATCTCGCTGTCCAAGCTGACGCTGGTGGTGGAGTTCCTCGTCATGGCCATCGTGCTGATCGTGCGACCCTGGGGCCTGCTCGGCAAACCGCTATCGACGGCGCATGTCTCCACCGCCCATGTCGAACCGCCGCTGCGTCCGGCCGGCGACACGCTGCGCTACGCCGCGATGGGCCTGTTGGCGGTGTTGCTGGCGCTGCCGCTGATCTCGACCCCTTACACCGTCATTCTGGGCATAGACATCCTGGTGTTTGCGCTGTTTGCCGCCAGCCTGCATTTCATGATGGGCCCGGCCGGCATGGTGTCTTTCGGTCACGCCGCCTACCTCGGGCTGGGTGCCTACGGCGCGGCGCTGCTGCTTAAAAAAGCCGGCGTGCCGATGGAAGCGGCCTTGCTCGGCGCGCCGCTGCTCGCTGGTGCGGGCGCGCTGGTCTTCGGCTGGTTTTGCGTGCGCCTGTCGGGCGTGTACCTCGCCATGCTGACGCTGGCTTTCGCGCAAATCGCCTGGTCGGTGGTGTTCCAGTGGGACGAGTTCACCGGCGGCTCCAATGGCATGGTCGGTATCTGGCCGGCGACATGGCTGTCGGACAAGACGGTGTTTTATTACATGACGCTGCTGCTGTGCGGCTTTGGCATCTGGATGCTGCGGCACATGCTGTTCTCCCCCTGGGGCTATGCCTTGCGCGCGGGGCGTGATTCACCGCTTCGTTGCGACGCCATCGGCATGGACCTCGCCAGGTTGCAATGGAGCGCCTTTGTTGTCGTCGGCATGTTCGGCGGCCTCGCAGGTGCCGTATACGCCTTTTCCAAGGGCAGCATTTCGCCCGACAGCATGAGCGTCGCGCGTTCCGTCGATGGCCTGGTGATGGTGTTGCTCGGCGGTGTGCAGACGCTGTCCGGACCGGTGGTGGGTGCGGTGGTGTTCACCTGGCTGCAGGACACCATTGCGCGCAATACCGATTACTGGCGCGCGCTGCTCGGCCTCACCATCATCGTGCTGGTGGTGGCTTTCCCGCAGGGCATTGTCGGCTTTATCCGTTCGCGTTTCACCCGGCGCGAGGACGCATGAGCACGCCCCAAGAAGAACGCACGAGCACGTCCCAAGGACAACGCACTAGCGTTCTGGCCGTCAACGAGCTGAAAAAATCCTTCGGCGGTGTGCATGCGGTGCAGGGTGTCAGCTTCAGCGTCGAGCCGGGTACGCTGCTGGCCTTGATCGGTCCCAACGGCGCCGGCAAGACCACCTGCTTCAACATGCTCAACGGCCAGCTCCCGCCAGATTCGGGCAGCGTCAGGATAGACGGCGTCGAAGTGCTGGGCAAAAAGCCGCGCGAAGTCTGGCGCATGGGTGTGGGCCGCACCTTCCAGATCACCGCCACCTTTGCCTCAATGACGGTGCGCGAGAATGTGCAAATGACCCTGCTGTCCTACCACCGGAGGCTGGCCAATTTCTGGCTGCGCGCGAGCGACCTGTATCGCGACGAGGCGGAGAAGCTGCTGGCCCGTGTGGGCATGCTCGAACAAGCCGAACGCCCGTGCTCCATTCTTGCCTACGGCGACCTCAAGCGCGTCGAACTGGCGGTTGCACTCGCCAACGAGCCACGATTGTTGCTGATGGACGAGCCCACCGCCGGCATGGCGCCGCAGGAGCGCATCGCCCTGATGGCACTGACGGCCGAGATCGTGCGCGAGCGTGGCATTGCGGTGCTGTTCACCGAACACGACATGGATGTCGTGTTCGCGCACGCCGACCGTCTGATCGTGCTCAACCGTGGCCGCCTGATCGCCGCCGGCACGCCGGCGGAAGTGCGCACCAATGCCGAGGTGCAGCAGGTGTATCTGGGCTCGAGGCATTGATGCATAGTCATCGGCGTCAAATCCCCCCTAACCCCCCTTTTCCAAAGGGGGAAATCACTTGGTCACTGCAAAGAAGTATCGTCAGCGCGCAAACTCCCCCCTTTGAAAAAGGGGGTGAGACAGGGATTTCGAGCCGCCTGCGGCTTGCCTGTCGAACGGCTTTGCGATGCATCGCAAGGCGCGCCCTGCAAGGGCTGGGGGGGATTTTCTTTTTCGTGGAAAAACAGCATGCTTGAAGCCAGCGCCCTCAACACCTATTACGGCCAGGCCCACATCCTGTCCGATGTCGGCCTTGATGTCGGGGGCGGTGAAGTGGTGGTGCTGCTGGGCCGTAACGGTGCCGGCAAATCGACGACGATGAAAACCATCATGGGCCTCGCGCCGGCGCGCTCCGGCACCGTGCGCTTTCTCGGACAGGACATCAGCGGTTTCGCGCCCTTCCAGATTGCCAAGGCCGGGCTCGGTTACGTACCCGAGGAGCGACGGATCTTTACCGACCTGACGGTGATGGAAAACCTCGAAGTGGGGCGCCAGCCGCCGCGCGCCGGTGTGCCCGAGTGGACAGCGGACAAACTGTTCCGGCTGTTCCCCAACCTGGGTGAGATGAAAGACCGGCCCGGCGGACGCATGTCCGGTGGCGAGCAGCAGATGCTGACCATCGCCCGCACGCTGATGGGCAATCCGTCCTGCATCCTGCTCGACGAACCCTCGGAAGGACTCGCACCGGTCATCGTTGACCAGATGGCTGCAGCCATTCTGGAATTCAAGCGCGAAGGCGTGTCGGTGCTGCTGTCCGAGCAGAACCTGCACTTCGCCACCGCGGTCTCGGACCGCGCCTACATCATTGAAAAAGGCCGCATCCGCTTTTCCGGCACCATCGCCGAACTCAACGCCAACGAGGAAGTCCGTGCGACTTACCTGGCACTTTGAAATGCAAACCCAAAAGCAAGCGTTTTTCACCACAGAGCGCACAGAGAACGCAGAGAAAAACTTGAGAAAAGAAAACTTTGGCTTTCTCAGTGCTATCTTTGTTCTCTGTGGTGCATGCTTTGTTTCTGCTTTTGACGTTAACTGAGCAATTAACCTGATATGGCAAAAATAGCCGGCATAGACGTAGGGGGCACCTTCACCGACCTCATCCTCCTCGACGAAGTCTCGGGCGAGGTGCGCCTCGCCAAAGTGCCGACCACGGCACACAACCAGGCCTTCGGCGTCATGGCGGCGCTGGACCAGACGGGCGCGACACTGGCCGAGTTGTCGGCCATCGTGCACGGCACGACGACCACGACCAACGCCATGCTCGAGCGCAAGATCGCCAAGGTCGGCCTCATCACCACGCGCGGCTTTCGCGACGTGCTGGAGCTGGGGCGGCGCACGCGGCCGACGCCGTATGGGCTGACCGGTAAGTTTGTGCCGCTGATACCGCGCGAGCTGCGTCTCGAAGTCACCGAGCGCATGGACTGCGACGGCGAGGTGGTGACGCCGCTGGTCGATGCCGAAGTCGCCGAGGCGGCCAAAAAACTCATCGCGATGGGCGCCGAATCGGTGGTCATTCATTTTTTGCACAGCTACATCAATTCCGCGCATGAAAAGCGTGCCGCCGACATCGTCCGCGGCCTCTGGCCCAACCGCTACGTCACCGCCGGCCACGCCATCATTTCCGAATACCGCGAATACGAACGCGGTGTCACCGCCACGGTCAATGCCGCCATACAGCCGGTGCTGTCGCGCTACATCGAGCGCCTGCAAAACGAACTCGCCGCAAAAGGTTTTGGCAGTGAACTGCTGGTGATGCAGGGCAATGGCGGTACGGTGGCCTCGGGCATCGTCGCCGAGGCCGCCGTAAATACCGTCATGTCAGGCCCGGCATCGGGTGTCATCGCAGCGGCCTATACCGCCAGCCAGGCCGGTTTTCCCAATGTGGTCACCTACGACATGGGCGGCACGTCAAGTGACGTCGCGCTGATCCAGGGTGGCATGCCCCAGGTCTCGACCGAACTCGAACTCGAATACGCCATGCCCATACACGTGCCCATGGTCGATGTGCACACCATAGGCGCTGGCGGCGGCTCGCTGGCACAGGTCGATGCGGCCGGCATGCTGCGCGTCGGTCCCGAGAGCGCCGGGGCGACGCCGGGGCCTATTTGCTATGCGCGCGGCGGCGAGCGCCCGACCATCACCGACGCCAACCTGGTGCTCGGGCGCCTGAACCCGAACAAGCTGCTGGCCGTGGACAAGCCGGTGTCGCTTGACTATGTGCGCCAGCAGATCGACATCCACGTCGGCAAGCCCCTTGGCCTCAAGCCGGATCAGGCGGCGGCCGCAATACTGCGCATCGCCAACGACCGCATGGCCGGCGCGATACGTATGGTCAGCCTCGCGCGCGGCCACGACCCGCGCGATTTTGCGCTGTTCGCCTTCGGCGGCGCGGGGCCGCTGCATGCCGCGGCGCTGGCGCGCGAACTCTCCATTCCGCGCGTGCTGATTCCGGCCCGGCCCGGCCTGACCAACGCGCTCGGCTGTGTTGCCGCCAGCGTGCGCCACGACTACGTGCGCACCGTCAACAAGGCGCTGGGCGAAGTCGAGTCAGCCAACATCCGTGCCATCCTCGAGGCGCAAATCGCCGAGGGCAAGACCACCATCGCACGCGAAAGGGTGCAGGTCGAGGGCTACGAAACCCTGCATCGGGCCGACATGCAATTTCAGGGACAAAGCCACATCCTCTCAGTGGCGCTGCCCGATCTGGGCATCACGCGCGAACAATTACACGCGCTGTTCGAGGCCGCCTATTGGACGCGCTTTGGCGTCGAGCTCAAGGAAATCCGGCCGGTGCTGGTGAACCTGCACACTGCGGTCATCGGCAAGCGCCGCCCGGTGTCGCTGCTCGATCTTGCCAAGGGTGAGCCGCGCCAGACTGTCGCCGATGCCGAGGTCGAACGCCGGCAGGTCTGGTTTCCGTCTTACGAGCGCGCGGGGCACGCTGAAGGTGGGTGGCTCGATACGCCGGTGTACCGCCGTGAATACCTGCCGACAGGGGCAACATTCAACGGCCCGGCCATCGTTGAACAACTCGACGCGACCACGGTGGTTGAACCGGGTAACGTGGTCGATGTCGACAAGCTCGGCAATCTCATCATCAAGGTGACGGCATGAACAGTCTCGGACTATTGCTGACCATGACCGAACCACCGGCCGACATGGACGAAGAGTTCAACGCCTGGTACGACACCGAGCACATGGCCGAGCGTCTGGCGATTCCCGGTTTCATCTCGGCCCGGCGCTGGGTATTTGCCAAGGCGCGGCCCGGTAGCGGGAAATACCTTGCCACCTACGAGCTCACCAGTCCCGATGTGCTGAGCACGCCCGAATACCTTGCGCATGTCGGTGAACACTTCACGCCCTGGAGCAAACGCTGCCTCGCCAAGGCCACGCTGTTTCGCCGTTGGGCGGCAACGCAGACGCTGCCAGGGACTGCGCTGCCCGCACCCGAAGCCAAAGCCAAAGCCCTGATGCTGGCCGCAGGTGACACGCCGGCTGGACATGAGGCCGAGTTCAACAAGTGGTACGACGAAGAACACCTCCCCATGCTCGCTGCCGTTCCAGGCGTACTCAGCGCGCGGCGCTTTTTTGATCCTGCCGGCAAGCCGCGCCACATCGCGTTGTACGAGCTTGCCGATCGTGCCGTCGTAAAAAGTCCCGAGTGGATGGCCTCGGTCGATACGCCGTGGTCAAAGCGCATGCTCGAACTGACCAAGGACGAAGACTGGATTCTGCGTTGTTACGATGCTTATTAAATCCCCGCAAGCGGGGCGAGGGCAGGGTGAGGGGGCTCAAGTCCTGGCACCGCAGTCCGAATCAGGAAAGCCCACAAAATGAATATCGATCCGATCACCCTCGTCGTCATCCAGAACGGTCTGCAGCAAGTCTGCAATGAAATGGACCTTGCGTTTTGCCGTGCCGCGTTCAGCCCGGTGATTTCCGAGGCCATGGACCGTTCCGACGGCATTTACCATCGCGACAATGGTGAGTTGATCGCACAGGGTGAAATGGGGCTGCCGGTGTTTGTCGGCACCATGCAGTTCTCGACCCAGGCGGTCATAGACGTCGTCAAGGCGCGCGGCACGCCGCTCAACGAAGGCGATATTTTCATCGTCAACGACCCCTATCTTGGCGGCACCCATCTGATGGACGTCAAGTTCGTGAAGCCGTTTTTCTACAAGGGCAGGTTGTTTGCATGGCTGGCCAATACCGGGCACTGGCCCGACACCGGCGGCATGGTGCCGGGCGGTTTTTCGGCCAATGCCACCGAGGTCGAACAGGAGGGCCTGCGCCTGCCGCCTGTAAAGCTGTTCAAGCAGGGCGTGCTCGACGACGAAATTCTTTCCATCATCATGTCCAACATCCGCATCGCCGACCAGCGCATCGGTGACGTCAAGGCACAGGCGGCGGCTCTCGCCATAGGCGAAAAGCGCCTGACCGAAATGCTTGATCGCTACGGCGCCGATGTCGTTGACGGCGCCATTGCCGAACTCAAACGCCGCGCCACGCAGCAAATGCGCGCGCGCATCGCGACCATTCCCGACGGTACCTACCACGGCGAGGCTTTTGTCGATTCGGACGGCGTGGTTGACGAGCCGCTGAAAATCGCCATGACGGTGACCAAGCAGGGCGAGACACTGCGCTTTGACATGAGCGGATCGTCGCCGCCCTGCCGCGGCCCGATGAACAGCGTCATCGCCACCACCAAAAGTTCGATCTACCTTGCCGTCAAGCATGTGTTTCCCGATGTGCCCATCAACGCCGGTACGTTTGAGCCGCTGGATATCGTCGAACCCGAAGGCACCTTCCTGTATGCGCGCTATCCGCGCCCGGTCTCCGGTTGCGCCGCCGAAGTCAGCCAGCGCATCGCCGAGGCGGTGTTCTCGGCGCTCGTAAAAGCCATGCCCGAGCGCATGTTTGCCGCGCCTGCCGGCACCTCCGGCAACCTGTCGGTCGGTGGCTTCGACCCGAAGCGCCGGCGCTCGTATGTGATGTACGTGATTTCCGGCGGCGGTTATGGCGGATCGCCGCTCGGGGACGGCATTTCCAACGGCTGCTCGACCATCGGAATTTCGAAAACCACGCCGATCGAGGTGATGGAGCAATACTACCCGGTGCTGTTCGAGGAATATTCGCTGCACGAGGGTTCCGGCGGGGCGGGCGAGCATCGCGGCGGCCTCGGCGTCAATTACAAAATCAAACTGCGCCGCGGCGAAGCGCGCGCCTCGATGGTCATGGACCACGGTCGCACCGGCCCGCAGGGAGCGCAGGGCGGTGCCGACGGCGGGCTCAATACCGTGGCGGTGGTGCAAAAGGGCAAGACCTACCGTCCGCTGCATTTGTCCAAGGACCAGGACATCAACATCGAGGCGGGCGACACCATTGCCGTCTCAACGCCGGGCGGCGGCGGTTTCGGGCGCGCCTTTGACCGTGTGCCGGCGGCGGTGGCCGCAGATGTTGCGCGCGGCTACTACACCCCCGCGCAGGCCAGCGCAGCCTTCGGTGTCAGTCTCGCCGCCGACGGCTCGGTGGATGTCGCCAGGACCGCCAAGCAGCGCCAGGAAAGCACCTGAGATGCGCCGGCCGCTGCCATGTCGCTAGGTGCCGGCAAAGCGGCCGCACTCGCGCTCACGGCGCTGCTGCTGGGGACGGTTCAGCCTGGTCGTGCGCAAGGCAGCGACCCCGACCGCGCGCTGCTCGTCGCCGTGCGCAACAAGGATTTCACTGACGCGCGCCTGCTGATCGAGGCTGGCGCCAACGTCAATGCCAGGGACGAATCAGGCCTGAGCGCTTTTCTCATGGTCGCCAGTTCGGGTGAGGCTGACCTGATGCGGCTGGTCTTGCGCAAGGGCGCGCTGCCGGACAGCCGCGATACCGACGGCGCCACCGCACTGATCCGCGCTGCGCGCGGCGCCCACACCGCGGTGATGATCGAGTTGCTGCGCGCCGGCGCCGAACTCGACCAGACCGCTCGCAACGGGCGCACCGCATTGTGCGAGGCCGTCGCCGCCGGCGACGGCGGTCCGCGCCATACCGACGCAGTACGCGTGCTGGTGCGCGCCGGCGCCGACCAGGGCATTCGCGACAACACCGGCATGACCGCGCTGCAATACGCGCGTCAACGCAGGTTTCTTGAAGTGGCGGCGGTGCTGGTCAGTTCGGGTGGCAACTGACCCGGTGGCAACGGACCGGGTGGCAACGGACCGGATGGCAACTCACATGCGCGCATCCGGGCCGGCATACCTGCTGGAAACGCCCGCCAGTCGGACGTTCCCAGCAGGTATGCCGGTTAAAAAGCACCACTGCAACGAACAAAATAGCCGGTCTGCGCTGACTGCTCCGCTCCCTGATAAGCTTCGCCCATGAACACATCAACCACCACACCCCGGCGCATCATCGTCGGCATTTCCGGCGCCTCGGGCGCCATTTACGGCATTCGCCTGCTGCAAAACCTGCGCGTGCTCGGCGTTGAAACGCACCTGGTGATGTCCAAATCGGCCGAAGTCACCATCACCGCCGAAACCGACTTCAAGATCGCCGAGATAAGGGCACTGGCCGACCACTGGTATCCACAAAACAACATCGGCGCGGCGATCTCGAGCGGCTCGTTCATCACCGAGGGCATGGTGGTGGCGCCTTGTTCGATCCGCAGCCTGTCGGAAATCGCCACCGGCGTGACCTCGGGGCTGCTGACACGCGCCGCCGACGTCGTACTCAAAGAGCGCCGGAGACTGGTGTTGATGGTGCGCGAAACGCCGCTGCACCTGGGGCATTTGCGCTCGATGACCGCAGTCACTGAAATGGGCGCCATTGTGTTGCCGCCGCTGCCGGCCTTTTACAACCGGCCGCAGACGCTCGATGACATCATCAATCACAGCGTGGCGCGCGTGCTCGATCTGTTCGGGCTGCAGAACCCGGCCGCCAAACGCTGGGCCGGTCTCGGCGCCGAGCGCCGCGACGCGGGCTGAATCTGCCGTATCCGGCGGCGCCGATTTGTAGAATAATGCCCCGCGCGCGCCGAACTGCCTGCGACCGCGACACCACCACGCCAAGGGAGATTCGATTTGGATTCGCAAATGCAGGAAAGACTGGCCATCACCGAAGTCGTCAACAACTGGGCGCTGTGGCGCGATGCCGGCTTCTGGGACCGTTTTCGCACCGTCTGGCACAAAGAAGGCTGGATGAGCGCGACCTGGTTCCAGGGGCCGGCCGAGGAATTCATCGGTCACAGCATCAAGGGATTTGAAGCCGACAACATCATCCTGCATTTTCTCGGTGGCATCACCATAGACCTCGCCGGTGACCGCGCCATCGCGCAAACCAAGATGACCATCACCCAGCGCGGCCCGGTCGGCGGCGTGGTGGTAGAAGTGGTGTGCAGCGGACGTTTTTACGATTTCTTTGAAAAGCGCGAAAGCAAGTGGGGCATCGTGCGCCGCCAGCCAATTTACGAGCGCGACCACATGAAGCCGGTGCACCCGGACAGCCAGATCACCTTGGACAAGACCCTGCTCGAGAGCTTTCCGGTCGGCTATCGCAACCTCGCCTACTTACAGACGCGCCTTGGCTTCAAGGTCAAATCCGACATGCCCGGCCTCAAGGGCGACATCGTGCAGGGGCTGTACCAGCGCGGCGCGGACTGGCTGGAAGGCAAGAATTCAGCCCTGCCGGTCTGAGGAAAGTAGCTGGAAAGGCCCGCCGGGCGGGCATTTTCAGCCGATGTCGTAATAAAAAACGGGGCTCACGGCCGCGTTTTTTATTTACCCCTACCCGAGCTCAACCCCCCCCCTTGTTCCCGCTTTTGCAAAGGGGGAGACCGGTGCGACGGACCGCGCTGACTTTAAAAGGCGTTCATGCCACAAGCGATCCAGCCCGCCTCTTATCGAAGATTCCTCCCTTCGAAAAAGGGGGTGAGACAGGGATTTCGAGCCGCCTGCGGCTCGCCTGTCGAACGGCCGTGCGATACATCGCAAGGCGCGCCCTGCAGGGGGTAGGGGGGGATTTGGTTTTCGTCACATCAATCCAGCTTTTCACAACGCGCCGCCAAATTACCCCGGCTGAAAAGCGACACTGATCTATTCCCAGAGTCGTGCCACAAACACCCATGCTCACCACCGTCTGCAAGATGAATTCAGCAAGCTATTCGCGCATATACCCGCTCAGCTCCGGTGTAGTCAGGCTTCCCTCCAGATACCCGAAACTTCCCTTGTCCTTTACCTCTCGCGCCGCGTCGATCATGCCGCTCATTGCGGCGCGATAAAGCGAGGTGGCGAGGCTGATGCGCTTGACGCCGGCGGCTTCGAGTTCGGCGACGCTGAAGGACTTGCCCTTGATACCGGCCATGAAGTTGAACGGCTTTTTCAGCGAAGCGCAGACGATCCGTATGGACTCGAGGTCGGGCAGGCCCGGAGCCATCAACACATCGGCGCCCGCGGCTTCAAAGGACTGCAGGCGACGGATGGTGTCATCGATGTCCGGGTTTCCGCGCACGAAATTTTCGGCGCGGGCGGTCAGCATGAAATCGCAGTGCAGGGCGCGCGCCGCCTGTGCTGCCGCGGCGATGCGCTCGAGCGCATGTCCGAGGTCGTACAGCGGCTTGGCCTTGTCGCCGCTGGCGTCCTCTATGGATCCGCCGGCGAGGCCTGCTTCGCCGGCAAGACGTATGGTCAGCGCGGTGTCAGCCGGGGAATCGCCAAAGCCTTTCTCAAGGTCGGCGGATACCGGCAGGTCGGTGGCGGCGACGATGGCACGGGCGTGGGCGAGGGCTTCGTCGCGCGTCACCCGGCCGTCGCGGCGGCCCAGCGTGCCGGCACACGCGCCGCTCGAGGTGGCGAGTGCTTCGTAGCCCAGACCGGCAAGGATGCGCGCGGAACCCGCGTCCCAGGCGTTGGCGATCACGAAGGCCTTGGGGGCTGTGTGCAAGGCCAGGAAACGGGCGGCTTTTTCGGTTTGAGTGCTACTCATGGCATTCTCCCTGATGACACGGCAATGGCTGGAAAGGCGCGCCAGTCATGGCTTTCCAGCTTGTTTCAGATTATGAGGCCGGAGCGCAAGCTATTTCCGGGGGCTCCAGTAGCCGGGCTTCCGTTTGTGGTGCGCAACAGTAATGAGGCGAAGTTCGTCGCCGGAAAGATTGTAGATGACGCTGTATGGAAATTTTCGCAGCGGAAACCGGCGTCACCCGTTCCTCCAACTTGCGCCCAGTTCCGAATGCCCGCTCAAGCGATAGCACCCGTTCGTACTCGGCGATAAAGGCAAGGCCGACTTCAGTGTCAGCTTCGCCGGCGTAGTACTGGGCGGCTTCGGCAAGTTCCCGGTCGGCGTCAGGGCTGACCGACGGGGTCATTGAATCGCGGCGCGGGCCCGCGCGATGGATTCGGCCGCAGGGATCAGTCGGGCGTTGCCGCTCTCGATGTCGGCAATGCGCCGTTGAACTTCCGCGGCCCAGGCGTTCTCGATATCGTGGTCTTCAAAAATGCTGGCGAGAAGCCGGTCGGCGAGGTGTGCATGTTCTTGCGACGAAAGTGCCAAGGCCTGGGCTTCAAGGATTTCAAGTTGGCTGGACATCCAATTCTCTTGATCCGCAACGAACAAACATCATACTTGCACGGACGCTGAGTGCGGCAAAGACGTTAATGGGGATCAGTCCAATGACTTATCGTGGTACGCCCCTGTTTTCTCGATGCTGAGCAGTGGGCTGCGTTGGTTAGCGCACAGACCCGGAAAAATGCCGCCTATAGGGTGTCGCATCGCTGTAGCGGCAAGCAATGCAAGGGTTTCCGGTGAGTACGGGCGCATGCAGAGGGCAGCATAAATGGAGATTGACATGAAACGAATCAACAGATTGACCATTTGCTTCGCCATCGGCGCCGGATCGACCATCGGCGCTTTCGCCCAAAGCGCAGCCGTGGGCGCTGCGCCGCCTGCAGGCGCTGCAGCCTCGGGTTCAACGGAATGGAAGGCGCCCGACATCAGCAAATTGCCCGACGACAAGTACGGCCAGTCGGTGCGCAAGGGCAAGGGCCTGATGGAGCAAACCTACAAGCAAATCGGCCCCGAGGTGGCAGACGCCAGTAAACGCTACGCCGGCAACAACCTGGCCTGTGTCTCCTGCCACATGGAATCCGGGGGCCGCAAGTTTGGCAACCCGTGGGTCGGTACGTTTGTGAGCTTTCCGCAGTATCGTGGCCGCGAGGATGCGGTCTCGACCACCGAGGAGCGCATCAACGGCTGTATGGAGCGCAGCATGAACGGCCGCAAGC
>CAYLPI010000103.1:0-13325 GCA_964385505.1 uncultured Bordetella sp. | reverse complement strand
CTGCGCGAAATGCTGAAAAAGTAAGCGGTTGCGCTGCTGCGGGCCGGCGCCCGCCCCCACGCGGCTGCGCCGGCGTCGCACCAGGGTTTCAGGCGATAATAGCGCTGAGAATCGCTTCTTATGCCAGCCATCAACCTCGCCTCCCTGTTGTTGCGTACCGCGCGCGTGTTCCCCGAGCGCCCTGCGCTCGCCCTCGGTTCGTGCGACACCGCCAGTTACCGTGAATTGGTGTCGCGCGTGGCGCGGCTCGCCGGTGGCCTGCGTGAGGCGGGCCTTGCGCCGGGCGACCGCGTGGCGCTGGTGATGGGAAACTGCCCGCAGTATGTGGAGGCCTTGTTCGCCTGCTGGCACGCGGGCCTCGCCGCAGTGCCGGTCAACGTCAAGCTGCACGCGCTCGAGCTCGATTACATCATCGCCGACTGTGGCGCGCGCGCCTGCCTTACCACCGATGAGCGCGAGGCCGACCTTGGTGCGCTGGTCGGCAGGAGCGGCGCGCTGGCGCGCGTCATCAATGTGCGCGGTGCCGAGTACGAGCAACTGCTCGCCGCCGAACCCATCGGCATCCAGGACTTTGCTGATGATGCCCTGGCCTGGCTGTTCTATACCAGCGGCACCACCGGCCGCCCCAAGGGCGTGATGCTGTCGCACAGCAACCTGATGGCGATGACGCTCAATTATTTCGCCGACGTTGACGACATCGCCCCGGTGGATTCCATTTTGCACGCGGCGCCGATGTCGCACGGCTCGGGCCTGTACATACTGCCGCATGTGGCGCGCGGTGCGCTCAATGCCGTGCCCGAATCGGGCGGCTTCGATCCGGACGAGATTTTTTCGCTGCTGCGCGGACACAAGAGCCTGCGCGAGAACTTACGCGGGAACCTGCACGGACTGACCATGTTTGCCGCGCCGACCATGGTCAAGCGCCTCGTTGATGCACGCGGCGACGTCGATACCGACAACATCAAGACCATCGTCTATGGCGGCGGACCCATGTATGTCGAGGACGCCAAGCGCGCCATCCAGCGCTTTGGCTACAAGTTCGCGCAAATCTACGGCCAGGGCGAGACGCCGATGACCATTACCGCGCTGTCCAAGTACCTGCATCGCGACGTGTCCCACCCGCGCTATGAAACGCGCCTAGGTTCGGTCGGCATTCCCTTCACCGGCATAAGCCTTCGCATCGGCGACGAACACGACCGGCCGCTGCCGCCGGGCGAGGTGGGCGAGGTGCTGGTGCGCGGTGACACCGTGATGTCGGGTTACTGGGGCAATGCGGCGGCGACCGCGGAGACGCTGCGCAACGGCTGGCTGCACACCGGCGACATGGGAACGCGTGACGAGGAGGGTTTCCTCACGCTCAAGGACCGCAGCAAGGACGTGATCATTTCCGGTGGCTCGAATATTTATCCGCGCGAAGTCGAAGAAGTGTTGCTGCGCCACCCCGGTGTGCTCGAGACCTCGGTCATCGGCGAGCCCGATGCCGAGTGGGGCGAGAACGTGCTGGCCTTCGTCGTCGCCAAGCCCGGCATGCAGATCGACACCGGCGAGCTCGATGCGCTATGTCTTGCCAACATCGCCCGCTTCAAGCGTCCGAAGCAGTATCGCTTTGTCGATGCCTTGCCCAAGAACAGCACCGGCAAGGTGTTGAAGACGGCGCTGCGGCGCCTGCTGGACACCACAGCGTTGCGCTAGCGGCAGCGCTGCAGCGCCGGTGCGCGCGGGCACCCAGGCGTTGTCGGGGTATTGAAGCAGTTCAAGGTCGGACCGCTCGCGCGCTTCGAGCACAGCGAGACCGCTGCCAGGGGGAGGCGTGCATCGGAAAAGGCCTTGTCGGTGGCTGCGGGTTTGCAGTGTTGGTGTGGCTCGATCGTCAAGGCAAGCAATACGCCGGCGCACTATTCCATTCCGGCGCTGCGCGGTTTATTGTCCGTCAAAGACGATGCAAACGCGCCTCTGCCAGGCGGGCCGGGCAAGTTGACGTTAACGTTAACGTCACGTACTGTATTGCACCCACTGTTCCGCACCGACGCCACGGCAGGCCCTGCGGCGGCGCCGTGGCACCAAGGAGACTTTATGACCGACCTGAGTGGTGGTGTTGGTGTTGATGTTGGTGTTGATGTTGGTGTTGATGTTGATGTTGGTGTTGGTGGCGCTGGCGCTGGCGCCGGCAACAAGCCAGTCGAATACAAGGCAAACAACAAGATCCGCTTTGTCACCGCGGCATCCTTGTTCGACGGCCACGACGCATCGATCAATATCATGCGCCGCATCCTGCAGGGCTCGGGCTGCGAGGTCATCCACCTCGGCCACAACCGCTCCGTTGACGAGGTGGTGACGGCGGCGCTGCAGGAGGACGTACAGGGTATTGCCATCAGTTCTTACCAGGGTGGGCATGTCGAATACTTCAAGTACGCCATCGACCTTTTGCGCCAGCGCGGCGGCGCCAACATCAAGGTCTTTGGCGGCGGTGGCGGGGTCATCGTGCCCGACGAGATTGCCGAGTTGCATGCTTACGGCGTGACGCGCATCTACACGCCCGAGGACGGTCAAAAAATGGGGCTGCAGGGCATGATCAATGACATGATTGCGCGCTGCGACGAGGACCTTGCGGCGCAGGCGCCGGAGGACGGCGGCCTTGCCGCGGTCAAAAGCGGCGACCGGCGCGCGCTGGCGCGGCTGATTACCGTTCTCGAGAACGGCAATTCGGAAAGCCTGCGCTCACAGGTGATGAAAGCGGCCGACAGCCTGACGGTCCCCGCGCTGGGTATCACCGGTACCGGTGGCGCCGGAAAATCCTCGCTCACGGACGAACTGATACGGCGGCTGCGCCTCGACCAGGGCGACAGCCTCAACATCGCCGTGATCTCCATCGACCCGTCGCGGCGCAAGTCGGGCGGTGCGCTGCTCGGTGACCGTATTCGCATGAACGCCATCAACCCCTGGGCCGACGGTCCGCGTGTGTACATGCGTTCGCTCGCGACGCGTGCCACCGGCGGCGAGTTGTCGCAGGCGCTGCCCGACGCCATCGCCGCGTGCAAGCTCGGCGGCTTTGACCTGATCATCGTCGAGACCTCGGGCATAGGACAGGGTGATGCCGCCATCGTGCCACTGGTGGACCTGTCGCTGTACGTGATGACGCCCGAATTCGGCGCCGCCAGCCAGCTCGAAAAAATCGACATGCTGGACTTTGCCGATTTTGTCGCCATCAACAAGTTTGACAGGAAGGGCGCCGAGGACGCGCTGCGCGACGTGCGCAAGCAATACCAGCGCAACCGCCAGTTGTTCGCCGAGGCGCCCGATTCCATGCCGGTGTACGGCAGTATGGCCTCGCGCTTCAATGACGACGGCGTCACGGCGCTCTATCAAGGCATGGTGCCGCGCCTGAAGTCGGAAGGCCTCAAGCTCAAACCCGGCCTGCTGCCGCGGCTTAAGGTCAAGGCATCGACCAACCAGACCGTTATTGTGCCCCCGGCGCGCACGCGCTACCTCGCCGAAGTCGCCGACACCGTGCGCGGCTACCACCGCTTCACGCGCGAACAGGTGAAGCTCGCGCGCGAGCGCCAGCAATTGCGCGAAAGCCGGCGCATGCTCGAAGAAATCCCCCCCGGCCCCCCTTTTTCAAAGGGGGGAGATGCAGAGCTTTCCTCAAAGGGGGCGGATGTGACGCGTTCGGTCCCCGCCTTTGCAAAAGGGGGGCTAGGGGGGATTTTTGCGCAACTCGACAAGCTGATTGCCGATCGCGACAACGCCCTCGACGCAGGCGCGAAAAAACTCATCGACGCATGGCCGCAAATGCAGGCCGCCTACGCCGGCGACGAGTATGTGGTGAAAATTCGCGACCGCGAAATCCGCACCCAACTGACCAGCACCACGCTATCGGGCAACAAGATCCGCAAGGTCGCGCTGCCTGCCTATGAAGATGAGGGCGAGGCGCTGAAATGGCTGATGCTGGAAAACGTGCCCGGCTCCTTCCCCTATACCGCCGGGGTGTTTGCGTTCAAGCGCGAGAATGAAGACCCGACGCGCATGTTCGCCGGCGAGGGCGACCCGTTTCGCACCAACAGGCGTTTTCACATCCTGTCCGGGGACATGCCGGCCAAGCGCCTGTCCACGGCGTTTGATTCGGTCACGCTGTACGGATTTGACCCCGACCTGCGCCCCGACATCTACGGCAAAGTCGGCAATTCGGGCGTGTCGATCGCGACGCTCGAGGACATGAAGGTCTTGTATTCAGGCTTTGATCTGTGCAGCCCGGCGACCTCGGTGTCGATGACCATCAACGGGCCGGCGCCGACCATACTGGCGATGTTCCTCAATACCGCCATCGACCAGCAGCTGGAGAAATTTGTCGCCGATAACCGGCGCCAGCCGACCGGCGATGAAGGTCAGAAAATCAGGGACCGGACGCTCACCTCGGTGCGCGGCACGGTGCAGGCCGACATCCTGAAAGAAGACCAGGGCCAGAACACCTGTATTTTCTCGACCGAGTTCTCGCTCAAGGTCATGGGCGATATCCAGCAGTATTTCGTGCAGCACGATGTACACAACTTTTATTCGGTGTCGATTTCCGGGTATCACATCGCCGAGGCCGGGGCGAACCCGATCTCGCAACTCGCGTTCACGCTGTCCAACGGCTTCACCTTCGTCGAAGCCTATCTCGCGCGCGGCATGCACATCGACGACTTCGCACCCAACCTGTCGTTTTTCTTTTCCAACGGCATGGATCCGGAATACACGGTGCTCGGGCGCGTAGCGCGACGCATCTGGGCGGTGGCGATGAAAAACAAGTACGACGCCAACGAGCGCAGCCAGAAACTCAAATACCACGTGCAGACTTCGGGCCGCTCGCTGCATGCGCAGGAAATCGCCTTCAACGACATCCGCACCACGCTGCAGGCCTTGATCGCCGTTTATGACAACTGCAACAGCCTGCACACCAATGCCTACGACGAGGCCATTACCACCCCGACCGAGGAATCGGTGCGCCGGGCGATGGCCATACAACTCGTTATCAACCGCGAGTGGGGGCTGGCAAAAAACGAAAACCCCAATCAGGGCGCTTTCATCATCGACGAGCTGACCGACCTCGTCGAAGAAGCGGTGCTGAAGGAGTTCGAGTCGATTTCAGAGCGCGGCGGTGTGCTCGGCGCGATGGAAACCGGCTACCAGCGCGGCAAGATCCAGGACGAGTCGATGACCTACGAGCACAAGAAGCACGACGGCTCCTATCCCATCATCGGCGTCAACACTTTCCGTAACCCGCACAGCGACCCGCTGCCGCAAAAAATCGAGCTGATACGCTCGACACCGGAGGAAAGGGTCTCGCAGTTGGCGCGCCTCGCCGACTTTCACGCGCGCAACAAGGACGCCGCACCGGCCATGCTGGCGCGCCTGCAGGAGGCGGTCATCGCCAACGACAATGTGTTCGAGGTGCTGTTCGAGGCGGTGCGCGTGTGCTCGCTCGGCCAGATCACCCACGCTTTGTTCGAGGTGGGCGGGCAGTACAGAAGGAATATGTAGGCGCGGAAACGGCAGTCGCCTGGTCGACCCTAGTCGACCCTAGTCGACCTTGGCGCCCGAGGCCTGTGTCACCTTTTCCCAGCGCAGTATTTCTGTGTCGATGAAGCGCGCGAACTCCGGCGGTGTATTACCGGCCGGTGCGAGGCCGAAGCGCGTCAGCGTCGCACGTGCGTCGTCGCCGGCGAGGGCCTGGCGCAATGCCGTGTTGAGCTTTGCGACGACGTCTGCCGGCGTGCCGGCGGGCGCCACCAGCCCGCTCCAGAAGTTGACCCGGAAGGCCGGCAGGTCGGCTTCGGCCGCCCTCGGCACATCGGGCAGTGCCGGGTCGCGCGTCGTGCCGCTGATGGCGAGGGCGCGCACGCGGCCTGACTTGATTTGCGGCAGCAGCGTCACCAGGCCTTCAAACAGGACTTGCACTTCGCCGGCGGTAATGGCCTGCAGCGCCGGGCCGCCGCCCTTGTAGGGCACGTGCACCAGGTTGACGCCGGCCATGTTCTTCAACATCTTGGCGGCAAGATGCGGTGGCGTGGCGTTGCCGGCCGAGGCTTAATTGAGGCTGCCGGGTTTGCTTTTTGCGAGCGCAATCAGTTCCGCCAGCGAGTTGGCCGGTACCGACGCGTTGACCGCGATCAGCATCGGGCCGCTGCATACCAGGCTGATCGGGGCGAAGGATTTGCGCGGGTCTTAGGCCCGTTTGCGGTACAGGCTGGGCGCCATTGCCAGCGTGCTGGAGCTGCCGTAGAACAGGGTGTAAGCGTCGGCGCCCGCCTGTGACGCGGCCTCCGAGCCGACCGTGCCGCCGGCACCGGCGCGGTTCTCGACGACGAACTGCTGGCCCATCGATTCGCTCAGTTTGGCCGCGACAAAGCGCCCGACAATGTCGGTCGGACCGCCCGGCGGGAAAGGTACGACGATTTTCACCGCTTTGGCCGGGTAGGCCTGCGCCATGGCGACGGGCGCGGCAATCAGGCTCAGCGCGGCAATCAGGCCAAGCGCGACATTCAGGCCCAGAGCGACAATCAGTCTCAGAGCGGCAATCAGGCCCGGCGCGGCCGGGACGATGGAGAGCAGGGAATGTTTCGACAGCATGGGGGTTCCTCCGCAATGGCGGTTTTTATTTGGGCCGGAAATTACAGGCGTTCAACCTGAATTCAATGCGGCCTGGCGGGTAGCTGATGCCGCGCTTGCCGTGATTGCTTAACCGCCCCGTCAATCACGCAAGCGCCACTTCCCGTATGATTGCGGACGCGACAATTCCCCGTCCCAAAACACCCCAAACAGCGGAGCAAGCCTGACGATGGCCAGCCATACTGCGGCACACTATTTCATTGAAGGGCTGGTCGATCTTGGCATCGACTACCTGTTTTCGAATTTCGGCACCGATCACGTTTCACTGATCGAGGCCCTGGCCGATTGGGACCGCGACGGGAGGCCGCATCCGCGCGTGGTGATCTGCCCGCACGAGAACGTCGCCGTGCACATGGCCGGCGGCTATGCCGCGGTGACCGGCAAGGGCCAGGTGGTGGTGGTGCACGTGGACGCCGGCACGGCCAACGCCAGCATGGGCATGCACAACCTGTCGCGTGGCCGCACGCCGGTGTTCCTGATGGCCGGCAAGGCGCCGTTTTCGCTGCACGGCGAGCTACCCGGCTCACGCGACAACTATGTGCATTTCGTGCAGGACCCCTTCGATATCGCCAGCCTGGTGCGCTCGTATGTGAAGTGGGAATACTCGCTGCCCTCGGGCGTGGTCGCCAAGGAAGTGCTGCGGCGCGGCCATACCATGATGCAAAGCGATCCCAAGGGTCCGGTCTATCTGACGCTGCCGCGTGAAACCCTGGCCGAAAGCTGGGACGAGAGCGCGATCAAGGCTTTCCCGGAATCGCGTTACGGTGCGGTCGCCAGCGGCGGCGCCGAGCCGGCGGTCGCCCTGCGTATCGCCGAACGCCTGATAGCGGCGAAGAACCCCATCGCCGTCACCACCTACCTTGGCCGCAATCCGGCGGCGGTCGCGGTACTCGACGCCTTGTCGCGCGAATGCGGCATACGGGTGTTCGAAGCGAGCCCGACCAACGTCAATATTCCGCGCAATTCGCCCTGCTTCGGCGGTTACGACGTGCGCGCGGCGGTCGCTGCGGCCGATGTCGGCATGCTGCTCGACGTCGATGTGCCCTGGCTGCCCAAGTACGTGCCTGACAACACCGCGCTGTGCTGGCTGCAGGTCGATGTCGACGCGGTGAAGAAGGATTTCCCGATGTGGGGTTTCCCGACCGAAGAGCGGGTCCAGGGCGATTGCGCCACGGTGCTGTCGCAAGTGCTGGAGATCGTGCGCGCGAGGGGCGACGCCGCGTTCCGCGCACGCGTGGCTGCGCGCATCGCCGGCTGGGACAAGGACAACGCCGAGCGCATTGCACGCAACAGCGCAGCCGCGGCCAAAACCGGCACGCTCGGCGCCATCACGCCGGACCACCTGTGCGCCGCGCTCAATGCGCAGATCAGTGCGGACGACTTTGTCGTCAACGAGGCCATACGCAACATGGTTGCGGTGCTCAACCAGATGGTGCGAACCAAGCCCGGCACGTACATGGCGCTGGCCGGCGGCGGCCTGGGTTTTGGCGGCGGCGCGGCCCTCGGCGTCAAGCTCGCCCGCCCGCAGCACCGTGTAATTCATGTCGTCGGCGATGGCAGCTTTCATTTTGGTGCGCCGACGGCGGTGTATGCGGTGGCGCAGCAGTATGGATTGCCGACATTCACAGTGGTGCTCGACAATGGCGGCTGGCAGGCGGTGAAGGAGTCGGTGCTGCGTGTCTATCCTGACGGCCAGGCGAAGCAGGTCAACGAGTTTCATTCCCTGCTGTCGGGCGAGCACCGCCACTTTGAGCAGGTTGCCGCAGCCTTTGGCGCGCATGCCGAGGCGGTGGACGATCCGGCGGCGCTCTCGGCGGCAATCGCACGCTGCATCGGCGCGGTGGACAAGGGCCAGGCGGCAGTGCTGACGGTGCGCGTGACCCCGCTCTGAAAAATGCGACACCCGCGATCACAAGGTTTGAGGTTTGAAATTTGAGGTTTGGATTCACCAGAAAAATATAAATTGATACCAGCCAAGGAGGAGTCAATATGAAATCGAGCACACTCACGGCCGGCCTCGCCGGTCTCGCCCTGACGGTGCTGACCGCCGCCACTGCGCTGGCGCAGGACAGTTTTCCGAACAAGCCGATACGTCTCATCGTCGGCTACGCCGCCGGCGGCGGCAACGACATCATTGCGCGCGTGGTTGCGGGCAAGATGTCCGAGGGTCTCGGGCAGCAGGTGATCATTGAAAACAAACCCGGCGCGCAATCGATCATCGCCGCCGAAATGGTGGCACGCGCGGCGCCCGACGGCTACACCACTCTGATGGGGCCGAGCGGCCCGATCACCATGAATCCGGCGACTTACTCAAAGCTGCCTTACGCGCCGATGCGCGACTTTGTGCCGCTGTCGATGATCGGTTCGTTTCCGCTGATCCTTGTCACCAGCGCCACCTCGCCGGTCAAGTCGGTGAAGGAATTGATCGCCTATGCCA
Source organism: uncultured Bordetella sp. (assembly GCA_964385505.1). Lineage (GTDB taxonomy): Bacteria > Pseudomonadota > Gammaproteobacteria > Burkholderiales > SG8-39 > CAITSH01. Next base: position 4,240 of record CAYLPI010000103.1, on the reverse strand, counting down.
AATCCAATCCGGGCAAGACCAATTACGCCGCCAGCGCGGCGCCCTTCCAGCTCGCCGCCGAATTGCTCAAGTTGAAGACCGGCACCGACTTCGCCTACATCCCCTACAAAGGCAGCAACGAATCGGCCAACGCGGTGATGGGCGGCGAAATCACCATGACCATCGCCGATCCGCCGCCCATCACCGGTCCGATCAAGGCCGGCCGTTTGCGCGCGCTTGCCGTGACCTCGGCCAGGCGTCATCCGGCCTGGCCGGATGTGCCGACCATGATGGAGGCGGGCATTCCCGATACCGACATCGTCATCTGGACCGGCTTTCTCGCGCCCGCCGGCACCCCGCCGGCGATCGTCAAGCGCCTGCAGGACGAGGTTGCACGCGTGGTGAGGCTGCCCGAAATCCGCGACCGCCTCAACGGCATGGGTGTCGATCCGGTCGGCAACACCTCGGAAGAGTTCGGCCGCATCATCGCCGCGGACATCGCCAAGTGGACGGCGGTGGCGAAGGCGGCCAACATCAAGGCCGACTGACCGTCACTTTCGCAGCACAACATTCACCGATCGGAGCGGTTCCAGATGGCGGTTTCCCCAGTACGCATTTCCACCACCCAGTACCTGCACACGCTGGGGGTTATCGACAAGTCGGCGGCGCAGGGCGGGTTTGACTACGAAGTTACCGTGGCCAAAAGCATAGACGAGGCCACGCTGCGCATGCTGGCCGGCGATTTTGATGCCGGCGAATGTTCGTTCGCGACGTACTTGCAGATCTGCCAGCGCGACCAGGCGGTCGGGCAGCGTTTTATCGCTCTGCCGGTGTTTGCCAAAAAGCTCGTCGCGCAATATGCCTTTTGCCGCGACAGCGACACGCTGGACGGTCATGGCACGCTCGCCGGCAAGCGCATCGCCGTGCCGCAGTTCTGGGTTACCGCCGCAATCTGGCACCGCTGGTTCATGGCGCAGGCGGGCGTCGATGCCGCCAGCGTCACCTGGTTTCCGCTGTCCAAGGACCGCATCGAGGGCATGCCCTACCCGGAGACGCTCAAGTTCGACTGGTCGCAAGTGGGCAAAAAACCGGCCGACCTGTTGCGCGACGGCGCCGTCGATTGTTTCATCTACGCCCGCCGTCCCGATGACATGCGCGGGCTGCGCTACCTGTCACGCCGGCCGATAGATGCGACCTTGTCGCAGGCGCGCGATTCGGGCGTGATACCGGTGACGCATGTGTTGATTGTGCGCCGCGAGTGCATCGCCGCCGAGCCGCAACTGGCGCGCAATCTGTTCGATTTGTTCGATGCCTCGTTCAAGGCGGCCGAGCGCGAAGCCGGCAACCATATCGCGCAATACCTGCCGCTGGGCGATCTGCAACTGGATGCGGTCAGCGCCACGCTGGGCGCCGGCTGGAACGGCCACGGCTGGACGCGCAACGAAAAGGCCATGCGCACCTTCCTTGGCGCCGCCATTGCCCAGGGCTTTGTCGGCAAACTCGCGCTTGAAGACTTGTTCGTCAAACTGGATTGAGATTTCGTATCTGAAGCGATGCTCGTTAAAATTGTCATTCCGAGCGAAGCGAGGAATCGGCTTTTGCATTTCATCAACAGCAGATTCCCCGGCTTGCGGCCTCGGAATGGCAGGGCAATATGGAGGGAGAAATGATTCGGCATAAAAAACTCAGTTCCCTGACGCTGAACGTCAGCGACCTCGCGCGTTCGGTGGCGTTCTACCGTGACCTCGCCGGTCTCGATCTGGTGGAGCAGAACAGCCACGGTGAAGCCTTCATGTCCTGCAACGGCGACCACCACAATCTGGTGCTGGTGCAGGCCGCCGAGCCGAGCTTCAAGCGCGTGTCCTTCGAGCTCGAGGACGAGAGCCAGATCGCCGTGGCTGAAAAAGTGCTGATGGCGGCGGGAGTCCAATGGACGCGCATCGACACTGCCGAATGCGGGCGCTTGCGCATTGCCCAAGGCCTGCGTTTTGCCGACCCGACCGGCATCAAGCTCGAATTGATCACCGGCATGAACTCGCGGCCGGGGCGCTATTTTCCGCACCCGATTGCCATCACCCATCTCAGCCACGTCGTCGTCAACGTGCCGGATTTCGACAATACGCTGCGCTTTTATACCGATGTGCTGAATTTTCGCGTATCCGATTTTCGCCATGAGCCGACGGGCGAGCGCTATTTTGCCTTCATGCGCTGTTTTCCCAACCCCTACCACCATGCGTTCGCGCTGTATGCGGCGCCCAAGCCGACGTTTTTTCACATGGCGTTTCATGCCAGGACGCTCGACGACCTGATGACAGGCCGCAACCGCCTGCTCAAGGCCGGTGTTACCGTGGCGCCGACGCCGGGCCGCCACATGGCCTCGGGCAGCGTGTTCCAGTATTTTTCCGACCCGGACGGTTTCACCGTCGAATATACCCAGGGCATGGAGGAGTTTCCGGAACAAGGTGCACGCCAGCCGCGCAACCTCGACAAGAGCTACGCCACCACCGACATCTGGGAGGGCGAAAAGCCGACCAACCTGCCCAATCTGGGGCGGGTGGAGTTTTAAGCTTTGGCGTCGCGTTTCAACATTGTCATTCCGGGCGCAGCGAGGAATCTGCTTTTCATCGCGTTCAAAAGCAGATTCCTCGCTGCGCCCGGAATGACCAGTAAAAAAACATCTCCAGGAGGAAAACCATGCCCCGCATACTGATCGCCCTGCTATGTCTCTTCGCGTCGCTGGCGCAGGCCCAGGACTACCCGTCCCGTCCCATCCGGCTGATTGTGCCGTTCTCGTCCGGTGGTGTCGCCGACACCAGCGCGCGCGTCGTGGCCGAGCGCCTGTCCGCGCGGCTTGGCCAGCAGGTTCTGGTCGAGAACCGCGCCGGTGCCAGCGGCAACATCGGGTCGCAGCAGGTGGCGCAGGCTGCGCCCGACGGCCATACGCTGTTGCTCGGCTTTGACGGCACCATGGTCATCAACCCCTGGGTATTTTCCAAAATCCCCTTTGATACGCTCAAGGATTTTGCGCCGGTCACCAAACTCGGGGATGCGACGCTGATCATGGTGGCGCATCCGAGCGTGCCGGTGAAAAACATGAAAGAGCTGATCGCCCTGGCCAAGGCAAAACCGGGCACGCTGTCCTACGGCACTTCGGGCACCGGCGGCACGCCGCACCTCGCTGGCGAGTTGCTCAACCAGCGCGCCGGCATCACGCTGACGCACATCCCCTACAAGGGCGGCGGCCAGGCCGTCGGCGATGTCGTCGGCGGGCAGATCCCGCTGGTCTATACCGCCATCGCCTCGGCGCAGCAGCATGTCAAAAGCGGTCGCGTCAATGCACTCGGGGTGTCCGGTGCGAAGCGATCGTCGGCGCTGCCCGATGTGCCGACCTTTGCCGAGAGCGGTCTCGACGGTTTTGTCGTCGATTCGTGGGTCGGCATCTTTGCCCCGGCGAAAACGCCGCGCGGCATTATCGACAGGCTGCAGCGCGAACTCGCGGCGATACTCGCCACTCCCGAAGTGCGCGAGCGCTATGCCGTGCTGGGCATCGAACCGGTTGGCAACACACCGGAGCAGTTCGGCGAGCAGGTTCGCGCCGACCTCGCCAAATGGGAAAAAGTGGTGAAGCAGGCCAACATCAAGGCGGAGTGATGGACGGCGGGTGTCCGTTGCTGCTGCTGGACACCAATATCGTGCTCGACTGGCTGGCCTTTGACGATGCGGCGGTGCGGCCGATCAGCGCGGCCATCACTGCGCGAGAGGTCCGCCTGATCAGCAGCCCGGCCGGTGTTGCCGAGTTGCAGCGGGCTCTCGCCTACAAGGCGATCGGGCTTGATGCACCGGCGCAGGCGCAAGTCCTGGAGGTGTTTCTGCGCCATGCGCTATTGCGCGATGACCCGCCTGAAGGGGCGTCGGCGATGTTGCCGCGCTGCGACGATCGCGACGACCAGAAATTTCTCGAACTGGCCTGGCATGCTGGTGCGCGCTGGCTGGTCAGTCGCGACAAGGCGCTGCTGAAACTGGCGGCGCAGGTGGCGAGGATGGGCCGGTTTGGCATCATCGCGCCGCCCGGGTTCTCCGCCGCGCTTGCAGCACGCGGTTCCAGCGCGGCCTGAATCCCCGCCCCGTTCCAGCAAGGGCGCGTCCCAGGGCGACGCAAACATGCTGGAAACCCTTTCCCAGAGCGGGTTTCCAGCCTATGCACCGCGGCAGTAGCTGGGTTTTCGCAGCCACAGCGGTGTTGTCAGCGCACCGCCCACCC
>CAYLPI010000102.1:0-13345 GCA_964385505.1 uncultured Bordetella sp. | reverse complement strand
CGGGTACGATTGCCACCCTGAGCATAGGTGCCGCTGTTGCAGGCGCAGGTGGTGCCGGCGGTGGTTTCGCTGGCTCTGCTGCAGGCTCCGGCTCAGGGGCGACGGTCAAGAACACCATCGCTGCCTACATATTCGGGAGCAGTGGCACGACCAACGCCGTGAGCGCGACCGGCGGCGCCATAAAGCTTACCGCGACAGATTCCACACTGATTGTTTCGACCGCCGGCAGCCTGGCGATTGCCGGTGCCGGTGGCGCAGGCGGTGGCGCTGCGGTTGCCGTCGGCATATCGAGCGCTACCAACGATGTCGCCAATACCGTCAGCGCCTATATTGACAGTTCAACCGTCACTGCGAGTGCAAACACCATCGAGTTGACGGCAAGCGAGAGCGCCCAGGTCCATGCGCTGACCTTGGGGGGCTCGTTTGCCGGCAGCGGTGGGGCAGGCGGCGGTGTTTCGCTTGCTGCGGCGGGAGCCGATTCGCATAACACGGTAAAGAACAAGGTTTATGCCTACATCAGCAATGGCAGCAACGTCACTACCACGGCGAGCGGAACCGTAAAACTTACGGCCTCGGACACCAGCACCATCCTCGCGGTTGGCGGCGGCCTGGCCGGATCGGGTGCCGGTGGCGCCGGTGGCGGCGCTGCCGGTTCGCTCGGTGCCGCAGACTCAACCAACGTTGTGCAAAATGAAATCAAGGCCTATATCGACGCATCGAAGCTGACGTCGGCAGGTGGTTTGGAGTTGAGCGCAACTGAAACGGGCTATGTGACCGCTGTTACCCTTGGCGCTGCGGTGGCAGGAGCAGGCGGCGCGGGCGGTGGCTTTGGTGGTTCGGCGGCTGGTTCGGGATCGGGCAACACGGTCACCAATACCGTCGCCTCGTACATCTCGAACAGTATTGGTACCAACAAAGGTGTCAGCGCCAGCGGCGGAGCGATCAAGCTAGTTGCCACGGATGCTACGCAAATTGTCGCCACGGCCGGCAGCCTGGCAATCGCCGGCGCGGGTGGGGCGGGCGGCGGCGGCGCGGTCGCAATAGGTATTGCGGCGGCGACCAACAGCATCAGCAATTCGGTCAGCGCTTATTTCTCCAATTCCAGCGTAACGGCGACCGGTCAGAACATCGAGCTTAGCGCAACCGAATCTGCCGCAATCTACGCCATGACCATTGGCGGCACGCTTGCCGGCAGCGGTGGTGCAGGCGGCGGCATATCGGCGTCGGCAGCTGGTGCGGGATCGGGCAATACCGTCAATAACACAGTGCTAACGTACATCGGGGCGAACAGCGATGTGTCCAAAACGGGCGCCGGCTGGATCAAGCTTACGGCCTCGGACAGCAGTTCCATCATTGCGGTTGCCGGCAGCCTGGCGCTTTCGGGTGCGGGCGGTGCGGGCGGTGGTGCGGCCGGTTCGCTCGGCGTGTCGTCCGCGACCAACGTCATCGGGAATCAGGTCAAGTCCTATATTGACCTGGCGAAAGTGACGTCGGCAGGCGGCATTGAACTCAGTGCGACCGAAACCGGAATTATTTCCGTCTGGACCATGGGCGGTGCCCTCGCGGGCGCCGGCGGCGCCGGCGGTGGTGGCGCGGCCAGCATGGCTGGGGCGGGATCGAAGAACACGGTCGCCAACACCCTTGCAGCCTATATCTCGAACAGCGACGCTGCGACGCGGGGTGTGAGTGCGACCGGCGGTGCGATCAAGCTCACCGCCAGCGACACCACCAGCATTACCGCCGATGCGGGCGGTTACAGCATCGCGGTATCTGGCGGCGCGGGCGGCGGCGTGTCCGGTTCGCTCGGTGTCGCGGCCTCGGACAATGACGTGCGCAACAACGTCAGCGCCTACGTCGACAATGCCAGCGTGACCGCCACAAATGCGAACATCGAGTTGCTTGCAAACGAGGCGGCCTCTATCAAGGCCGTCAGTATCGGCGCCGCGCTGGCTGGCGCCGGCGGGGCAGGCGGCGGCGGTGCACTGGGCGCGGCAGGTTCCGGTTCTAACAACATAATCAAGAACAACGTTCTCGCATACGTGCGCGCAAACAGCGTTGTCAGCACCAGCGGCAGCGGTACCATCAAGCTGACTGCCACGGACAGCAGCGCGATTTCTGCCAACGGCGGTGGCGTAGGCATTGCGGTTTCCGGCGGTGCTGGTGGCGGCTTCAGCGGCGCGGCCGGTGTTTCTGCCTCGACCAACGACATCGCCAACGTGGTCAAGGCCTATGTCGACAACGCCACGGTTACCGCAGCCGGGGCGGTCGAACTGACGGCTTCTGAAACGGCGAATATCAGTGCCAAGTCCATCGGCGGCGCGATTGCGGCTGCCGGCGGCGCCGGCGGCGGCGGCGCGGTGGGTGCGGCGGGCGCTTACTCCGAGAACAAGATCCAGAACACCGTGTGGGCTTACGCCAATAACGCCAGCGGGACAAAAGGCATTGCGGCGAATGGCGGCGCGGTCAAGCTGATTGCGACCGATGCCTCCACAATCAGTTCGGACGGCGGCGGTGCAGCGGTGGCCGTCGGTATTGGCGGTGGCGCAGGGTTTGGCGCAGCGGCCGGTTTTGCCGTGTCGAAAAACACCGTCAATAACAGTGTGCGCGCCTACGCCGACGCGTCGCGCATCAATGCGTCGGCCAACCTCGAACTCACGGCAACCGAGAATGCGTTCATCGAGGCCTTGAACATCGGCTCCGCAATGGCCGTCGCTGTCGGCGCGGTTGGTATCTCGGCGTCCGGCGCGGGTGGTAGTTCGACAAATATCATTGCGAATACGGTTGAGGCCTATGCGGCCAACGCGTCAGTGCTGACGACGAGTGGAAGCGGCGCAGTCAAACTGGTCGCCTCGGATACCGCAACCGCAAACGCGAAAACCATCGCCACGAGCATTTCCATTGCAGGTGGCCTGGGCGCAGGCTCGTTCTCGGTTGCCGCGGCGCTGGCGAGCAACGACATTGGCAATACAGTGCGCGCGTACAGCGACAGGTCGACGATCAATGCGGCCGGCAATATTGAATTGCGGGCGACATCATCACCGAGCATTACTGCATTGACTGTGGCTGCGTCGCTTGCGGCCAGTATTGCCCCATCCGGTGCCGCATTCTCGGGTGCGGGAGCCGATTCGCGCAGCAACGTGCATAACACCGTTGCCGCGTTTATCACCGGACAAAGCAACAGCGTACGCAGTTCAACTACTGCCGCTGGCAGCATCCTGTTGTCCGCCGCGGAGAATGCGACGATCAATGCCGAGGTTGGCTCCGGCTCCTTTGCCGTTGGTCCGGTCGCGGGATCGGTCGGCGTGTCCTTGTCCGGCAATACCATCACCAGCAGCATCAAGGCCTATGTCGACAACGCCAATGTCACATCGACCGCCAGCTCCATTTCGATCAATGCCACGTCAAACGATTCGGTGACCACGCTGGCGGTCGCGACCTCGGTTGCGCTGGGCGGCATTGCCGGATCGGCGGCAGGGACAAGCGCCTCGGCCAGCGTCAATCCCAATGTCGAGGCCTACTCTGGCAGCGCCTCGACACTTAACGCCGCCGGCAACATAACGATTTCGGCGATGTCGACGAACACCGCGACGGTGACCACCTACGGCGTGTCCTTCAGTACGGGTGCCGCCACGGGTACAACCATTTCGAACGCGACTGCGAATGGCTCGGTGCTGGCGCATATGGACGGCGCAGTAAGCGGCGTCAATACCCTGACGGTGCAGGCTTCGGCTACCGACACGTCATTCGCCAGTGCCACGGCTGCTGCCGGCGGCATCTACTCCGGCGCAGGCACGGTTGCCAATGCGACCACTTCGCCGATCGTGCGTGCATACGCAGTAGGGACAATCGTCGCGCGCAGTGCCGTGATCATCGCGGCCACACTGACGCCCAGGGCGACGGCCAATGCGCTGGGCGTTTCCGCCGGAGCTTACGCAGTTGGCGTGTCATCGGCCACCTCGACAGTAGCAGCCACGGTTGACGCCCATATCGGCGGAAGTATTACCGCAGGCAGTCTTAGTGTTCTCGCCAAGCAATTGCTCCCTACGAGCGGGGACTCCTCCAAGGCCAGGGCTACTGCAGCGGCGGGCGCGCTGGTCGGTGTTACGGCAACTTCGGCGACCGCGATCAACGGCAGTGCCGGCAGCCAGGCGGGTGTCACCAGCTATGTTGCGAATAACTCCGTGCTCAATATCGGTGGTCGCACCATCGTGGCCGCTGACAATAACAGCCAACAGTACGCAGAAGGAAATGCGGCGTCGTTAGCAGTGTTGGCTGCGGGCATCGCTGCTTCGAACGCCACCTCGAATACGGTAACCAGCGCCTACCTCGGTACGGGGGTGACGCTGACCGGTAACGAGTTGTGGGTTATCGCCAACGGGCGTGACAAGAATTTTGCATCGACATTCGCCGGCAGCGGCGGTGTGCTGGCCGCTGCATCTGCATCTGGCAGCACATCGACGGTCAGCACGACTTCGGCTTACATAGGCGCGGGTTCGATTGTCAATCTAAACACCAGCTTGTTGATTGCAGCCGACCATGTCTCGAGTTTCAACACCCAGGAGACGACGATAGCCGGTGGTGTAATTGCGGGCGCAGGCGTCGTCATTGATAACGCCGTCAATGCGACAGTGCGTGCCGGGGTTGACAACAACGTTGTTGCCCGCGCACGGAGCATCGGGGCCTATGCCACCAATCACATTGACAAGCCCTGGCTTTCGGGCGCAAACGTCGACGGCACGACCGGTGGTCTGATAAGCGGTGCCGGCACTAGCAGCGACACCCGTCTAACCCTGGATACGCAAGTGACCGTTGGCAGTTCGGCTAATCTGGAGATCTTAGGTCTGGTCACGGCAAATACGCTGATGGCACTGCGCGCCCAGAACGACATCGTGGCGCTGGACAAGGTGAATTTTGTCACCGGCGGCGCGCTCGCCGGTGCGGTTTCGAACGCCACGATACGCACTATTTCCGATGTCGCGCGCGTCAGTATCGGCACCAACGCGGTGTTGTTGAGCAAGGGTGCGATCGACATCAGTGCACGGGGGTCGGGCAACGTAGTGCAAAAAATCAACGTCGATACCTATGGTGCGGGAACGGTTTCGGCAGGGACGGCAAGGGTGGATATCCGCCCGGTGAACGAGGTCATCGTCGGCAGTTTCGCCACGATTACCGCTTACGGTGATCTGAAAATTGCCGCTGGCCGAGACGTGAACTTCGACGCCGACGACTACAACATTGAGGCGCGTTACGACGGCTTCGCCGGCAGCGTGGTGCCGATCGACCGGGTGGATGCGCAGGCTTTCCTGGTGCAGGAAAACCTGATTTCCATTGCCAGCGACGCATGGCTGAAAACGGCGCGCCAGGCGCTGATTCACACCGAGCGGCTCAGCGACAATACCGTTGTCGGCAAGGCCAAGATCACCAGTTGGGTTAGCGGTGCCGCTGACGGCCTGCTGAGCCTTACCGGTGGCGGCGCTGATCAGTACAACGGGCGGTTGTTGCAGGAGACCCACGGCACAGTCATCAATGACGGTAAGGTCGAGACCGGGATTACGCGCAACCAATTCCTTACGCTCAATGGCTGGACGCCTTCTACCGGCGCCGTTACCGGCGTGGCCAGTGACGGCATTACCTTCACCTACCAGAACAAGCCGCTCACCAGCAATTACGTGACAGACTTGCGCCTGGCGCGCCAGCAACTCGCCGACTACGGCGATACGAACGCCGATCTGGCTGCGTATTACCAGGGTGAGATCAACCGCATCCAGGCCGCGATGCTGGCCGAGGGGCTTGCCGAGGTGCAGGCGAACGGGTCGGTGTCGCCGATAAGCCAGTATGTGATGACGGTCACCGTCAATCCGATCTGGGCGCAGGCGGGCAAAATCGACGTGCGCGGTGATCAGTTGCAGGGCTCGGGGCGCTGGATTGCGCCCGGCGATGCCAGCGTGACCATAACCAACAACACGCCGGCCTTCCTTGAAATCAAGGGCATCACCATTCCCGACGACAACGGCCGTCTTTATTTCAATGGCTCGCTGATCGCCGACAATGGCAATATCTTCGCCATTAACACGGCATCTGCGGCGGATGACAACGCCTATGGTCAGTCCGGCGTTGATCGCACCATCACCCCGGGTGTGGCTGCATTCAACGCGATACCACTTGCCAATCCCCCGGCCAGCGCTGATCCCAAGGTGATCGTACAGAACACGCTGAACGTCAAGGCGGTGGGCGACGGTTATATATACAGCTGGCCGAACATCACCTATCTGGGGGCGGACAAGGGCGGTGTTGGCGTGCGCAACCTCGGCGGCACTGTTGAGACATTGAACAATGCCCCGGGCAGCGCAGGTTCTATCATTTACGAGGGAACCGTACTCGCCAAGAACATCACGACTGTTGCCGGCGGCAACGTCTACATCAACAAGGTGTCTTATGTGCCGATCGCCGGCGAGCCATCGTCTATCTGGGGCGGTATAACGACCGGTGTGTATTACACCGATCCGATCACCGGCGCCACGCGTAGCGCACAGGGTGTGGCGGCTGCGTCAGCCTCCGCGGTCAACAATCTGCTGTTGGCGCAGCCGGACCCCAATGCGCCCAGCATGCTGGCGCAGCGCATTTTCATCCGCGCCAACATCATCAACATCAACGGCATCATGCAAAGCGGCAAGGACAGCTTTGCACTCACGCTGGGCACTTCGGCGGAGCAGGAAATTCGCGACATGATCGCCAATGGCGCCTCCGGGCGCATTTACCTTCGCCAGACCTCGATAGATAGCAAGGACTTCTCCGTATTCTTCAATACCGCCACCAATACCATAGAGGTGGACGAAGTCACGGTCAGTGGCGGCCATATTGATCTTGACGGCAAGATACTCAATACCGGCAACGGCAAGATCCGTGTGCTCGGCGGTTACGGCAATATCAACGTCGCCAACAACACCGCTTACGGATTGCAGGTCAACAAGCTCGACGCATCGCAGCAAGGCGATGGCGTGCTCACCATCCTCGACCAAGCCAAAGGGGGGGCCTTCTCCTTGTATTCGGGGCATGCGCCGATGTCGACGAGCTACCAGCTCGCAGCGGGCTGGCGTTACGGTTGGACGGTTGGCTACGACACGACCACGATCAGTAAAAAGCACACCGAGAGCAGCAACTGGCTTGGCGCCATCAACCTTGGCAGCAGCACGGCATTTACCCCCGATTCAACCGAAATACGCGGCACTCCGGTGTTGACTGGCACGGGCGGCTATTTTTATCCCGATACCAACCCCCTGACAGCCAATCTTGCTTACCAGCATAGCGATCAGGACATCACCACCAGCGCGGGTAGCTGGAAGGAAGTGAATCACGAGGTGAGGTCCAGCTGGTATGGCAAGAAGACCTACATTTCGGACTTCCAACTGGTACAGGGCCACACGATACTGAACAACCATGATATCTCCGCACGCCGGGATATCGGCATCGAGATTTTCGGCGCTGCCGAGGCGTCCGTGACGGTGAGCTCCGCCAGCAACCGCGATGTTGTGGTTGGCTCCATCCTGAACACATCGGGCGTGACTACGGTTACCTCCGGCGGTGCAATTCGCATGCTTGGCGATGGCGTCATCGGTGGTCGCCGCGTTGTGCTGAGCGCGGCCACCGGCATTGGCACCGACGCACGGGCGGTGCAGACCAACGTCGTAGACCCAAGCGTGGGCAGCGGTATCTCGAGTCTTTATGCCGTAACCAGCACCGGCATCGTCAATATCAACGAGAAGGTTGGCGATCTTGCGATTGACCAGGTGCGCGCAGTGTCCGGTGGCAACGTCACCATCAAGACGCCCAAGTCAATCCTGGTGGCGAAATCCGGCGCAAGTTCCTACTTCGAGGGTTTGGTCCAGGGCGGTACCATCGTCCTGAATGCTGCTGCGACCGCCACCTCGCCAGGTGGGGCGGTGGGCAACAGCATTGTCAACCCGCTGGTGATTGATTCGGGCAATCTCAACAAGGACATCGTCTCCGTCTATGCCAACGGCGATGTGTTTGTCCAGGAAAAGACCGGTGATCTCCGTTTGAAGGAAATCATCTCAACCAGCGGTAACGCCTGGGTCAAGGTGGTCGACGGCAATCTGCTTGATGCCAATAATTCGCAGCAGGTCGACGAGCGCACGCGCACCGAGTTGCTGGGCGGCCTGTGGGCGGATCTGGGCCTGACGGCTGGTACCGGCGCCAACCAGAAAATCCTCGACACCATTGCATCGTTCAAGGGCATCAAAGAGCTCGAGTACCGGACCTACTGGAAATACCGCAGCGCCCAGGCTGTTCCCGGTACATATGACCCTGCGTTCCAGGTAGGCCTCACGGTAGCCGAGACGGATTATTACACCAACGTTCTGGGCTACAGCACCAGTGCCATCCAGACGCTTGAGAACGGCCGCACGCAGGAATATCGCGACCTGCACGCGCGCTATGGCTCGTTTGGCAGCGCCTACAATGCGTCGTTCAGCTACACGCTGACCACGCAAGAGGACGCGGACCTGCGCGGCAGCATCAAGGTCTGGACCGAAGAAGAATTGCTCTACTCGATGAGCGCCGGTGTGCTGAAGGCCACCGCGGACACGCAGACCGTCATCGAGGATCCGAACATTGACGCCCTTGACGTGACGATCATCACCGGCAAGGGCATAGGTAATACCACCGGCAAGGCGATAATCGATATTGCCCATGTCAAGGCGATTGATCCAGCGACAGGAAAGCCATACGGCCTGACCACGGACCAGCGTCTCGCTTTCTCGGCCGCCGATCGCGCAGACCTCAGTTATGTCGCCGGTAATATTATTTCCGGACAGTTCAATTTAACGCTGGACAGCGCGGGTGACCGTATTACCCGGCTTGATGGTGGCAACTGGATCAACGACGGCTTCAAGGCCGGGATGAACGTGCAGGTCGAGGGTGTGTCCGTCAATGTGACGGCCAAGGCCGTCACCTACCAGATCGCCAGTGTTTCGGCGGACGGCCTGACCATTACCCTGACGCTGGCCAAGCGGCTGGTCGCGACCGAGTCGGGCATGTTCGCAACCCTGTCTCCGGTCATTGTCGATCCGACGGCATTTACCCGGGTCGGCGGCAACGTGGTGACCACTGCGCCCAATTTCACCGATGCCGGATCGGCGGACACGATAAGCCGGACGGATGGCGGCGACTGGGGTGCCGATGGCTTTGTCGCCGGAAAATATGTGATGGTGGATGGGGTGTCGGCGAACACCGTCCCCAGCAATGGCAACAAGGCTTACTACAAAATCGCCAGCGTCACCGCAGGCACGCTTACGCTGGTCGGTGCAAAACTGGCTAACGAGACGGGCGTAACAGTCAGTCTGACGCCGGTCGTGATCAACCAGGACTTCGTCACCAAGATCACCATTGACCAGCGCGACGATATCAATACTTCAGCCGGTGGCAAGGTCAACGTCACGGCCGCGACCAATATCTTCCTTGGTACCACCGACGGCTTCAAGATTGAGCGCATTACCGCGGGGACTGCGGTACGCATCAAGGCCAAACTCGACATCGTCAATGTGGCAGGTGCGGGCGGTATCAATATCACGAGTAGTGATCTGATTCTGGAATCCGGCCTGGGAGCCATCGGCACCTCGGCGTCGCGATTCCAGGTGAACATATCCCCCGGCGCAGGCGGGCTGCTGGGAACGCTTACGGCGCGGGCGTTCAATGACGTCTATATTTCCACCGCGGGCGACCTCAGGATAGAGGGCGTTTCGTCCCAGGCGCGGGGCGTGTACCTGACGGCGGGTGGCTCTATTACCGATGCGTTGCACAGCGACGCCGCCAAAATCGCCGGTAACCGTGTCGAGCTCACGGCTGGCGGGGCGGTCGGCTCGGTCGGGGACTTCCTCGAGACCGATGTGTTCGGTGCGCCGACCGTTTCGACACCCAAAATCGGTACGCTCACGGCGACGGCGGGAGGCGGTATTTACCTGCACGAGACGCTCGGCGACTTCTTTGTGGACAGGATCACGTCCACCAGCGGTGATGTCTACCTGAGGGCGCATCTATCCATTGTCGATGCCTCAACCCAGACTGGTGAACCTTCGGACAAGCCCGGCGTCGATATTTCCGGCAACAACATCAACCTCACTTCGGATCTGGGACGTATCGGTATTTCCGGTAACGATATCGATATCGACACCCATGGCAGCGGCCAGCTCACGGCGTCCAGTTATCTCGGTGCCAATATCATCGAGGCGATTGGCAGCCTCACGATCAATATCATCAAGGCGGGCCTTGGCCTAGGCAGTGACAATATTGCCTTCATCAAGGCCATAGACGGCAGCATCCTCAATGGCAGAATCGGCAACAGCACAGGCGCAGCCAACAGCAACGTGCAATCGGGCAGGCTGTTCCTGTTTGCCAAGAACAGCATCGGTGCGGCAGGCGCGGGGGCGTTCACTACAGCGGCCGGTGCCATAGAGGGGCAGGCGACGACGGGTAGTGTCTACGTGACCAATACCGGCGCGGCGTCCATCGGCGGAGTCACCGGGGCGACGACCGGCATCTTGTCCAAGGGCCCGGTCACCATCACGACAATGAGTCCGTTGACGCTGGCAACCAATATCCAGACCGATGGCGACGTTACGCTGATTTCGCATGACGACGCGGACGACGGTGATGTGCTTACCGTAAATGCAGGGGTGAAAATCGAGTCGCTCCTTGGCATGGTGTTGGTGCGCGCGGGAGACCATGTCGTGCTGAACAGCACCTCCGAGTTGAAGGCGGCAACGACGATCGAGATTCATGTCGACGACGAAGCCGGCGTTAGCGATGGTCGCAATGGCAGCATCGAGTTGTACGGCACCCTCACCGCCGCGGCCGTCAATATCTATGGCGGTATCCACGACGACACCATCGTTCTCACCAGGACCACCAGCCTGACAACGGTATTTGCCGGGGCCGGCAATGACACCATTTACGTAGGCAGCAATGCCAGTCGCAGTGGCAATTCCGGAGGAACTGTTGACCTGATTACCGCCAAGCTGATCATCAATGGCCAGGGCGGTTCTGATTCGATCGTGGTTGACGAGACCGCCCAAGGTACGGTGAATAACCTGACCATGGATCGAGAAGCGATTTCGACGACTACTTACGGACGGCTGGTCGGGCTGTCGTCGGCAAATATCCTGTATGACACCGTGGAAACCTTGAGCGTCAACCTCGGCTCTGGTGCTGATGTCGTGAAGGTGCGCAGCAGTCAGACCGGGATGGTGACGACGGTAAATTCCGGCGCTGGTGCCGATCTGATCTACGCCGGCAGCACCGATGTTGACAGCACCAGCAACGTCAACGCACTGTCCGGCGCGGTAGTGTTCAACGGGGAAGGGGGCAGCGGCGATACCGACACGCTGCGTATCAATGACTCGGGTGATTCGACCGGCAACAATACTGCCAATGGCACCGCCGGCGTACTTGCTGCGAACCTTCTCACCGGTCTTGGCGCGTCGGGCATCACGTACCAGAACATCGAAACGCTCAATATCGACCTTGGCAGCGGTAATGACGGTTTCACTATCGCCGGTACCCACACAAAACTGACCAACCTGCGGACGCAAAACGGCGCCGACACGGTGCTGGTGCAGACGGTGTCCGGTATCACCAATGTTGATGTTGGTGCGGATGACGACATCGTTACGGTGGGTGACTCTGCCCATACGCTGGCGGGAATACAACAGCAGCTCACGCTGGTCGGGGCCGGCGGTGCGGGTGACAAGGTGGTGTTTGACGATCGATTCGAGACCCTGGCACGCTCCTGGACGCTCGCAGCGAACCGCCTTTCCGGTGATGCGCCGGGCATGATTCCGATCGACTACAGCGATTTCGAGTATGTCGACGTGACGTTGGGGCAGGGCAGCGACAAACTGTTTATCGCCAGCACGATTGCCGTGACGGCGCCGGACCCGCTGCTTGCACATGTCACCATCAACACCTTTGACGGTGCAGACCAGATCAATGTCGGCACGCTGTCCGCGACAACCGACATATCCGGCGGCGCGGGCAACGATTTCATCCGCGTCAATTACGCCGCCGACGGTATCAGCCAGACCTTTGCTGACGGCGTCGACCGCCTTGCGCTGCACGGCAACGCCGGCGACGACACCTACCAGATCGGTTTGTCGGGCACCGGTTCGGCAATCATAACCGTCGATGATGCCGGCACCGGGCTGGATACGGACCGGATGAACATTTACGGCACCAACAGCGCCGACTTTTTCCTGTTCCGTCCCAAGGCAATTTCCTCGCTGCAGACAGACGTCAACCGCCAACCGGTTCAGGGCGGGACGGCAGAGCGCATCAACTACGATTTCCTCAGCGGCGGCGTCACGGTATTCGGCCGCGACGGGGATGACACCTTCGTGCTCGATGACACCAGTTCGGCACTGACGATTTACGGCGATGCCGGTGCGGACAAGTTCCAGATCGGCCAGATATTCCAGTCTCCGCGTGATTCTTACGCGGGCCTGGCACCGTCTGATTTTGTGCCGACCACACCTGTCACGCTTGGCTACCTGACTTCAGGTGTGCATTTCGCCACGACGATATTCGGCGGCATCGGCAACGACGCATTCACGGTCTACAGCAACAAGGCCGACCTGTTCCTGTTTGGTGAAGACGATGACGACAGTTTCCGCATTCGTGCCTTCGTTGCGGTCAACCCGGATGACCTCAACGCGCCTGTCACCAACGTCAACGGCGGGCAGGGTGCGGACTTCATCAGCTACACCGTCAACGCACCGGTGCACATCGAGGGTGGCGACGGTTTCGATACGCTGACCGTTGTCGGTACTGAGTTTGCCGACAAATTCGTGGTCACCGACCAGGGCGTGTTTGGTGCCGGACTGCATGTCGAGTACAACGGTATTGAAAGCGTCACCATCGACGCACTCGAGGGCAACGACAACTTCTTCATTGCGAGTACGCGCGACGGCGTGTCTGTCCAACTGGTGGGTGGTCGCGGCAGTGATACCTTCAACGTGGCGGGCAACCAGAACAACGCGCCCATTGAAGTGGTCAGCAATGACTTGCTTGGCCACAGCGCACTGATCGACATCAGCACCGCGAACACCAATCCGGCGTCGGGCTATAACGGCGTAAATGCGCAGGATATTTCGGCCAGCGTCGCCGATAATGACGAGGCTGGCATCGTCATTACCGCGCTCGGCGGTGCGCTCAGGGTGTTCGAGGCGACCGCGCCGAATAATTCGCTTGTACGCAATCGCTATTCGGTTGTGCTGACGCGGTCGCCGGATGAAGAGGTCTTCATAACCGCCTCGGCTGTGGTGCAGCGGGAAAG
>CAYLPI010000101.1:0-13410 GCA_964385505.1 uncultured Bordetella sp. | reverse complement strand
CGCATGTCTGAGCCCCACAGCTTTATCGTGGGGCGAGTTCGGGACCGGCCCGAGGATGCGAGCATCGCAGGGCAGTCGCGTGGCGACCGTCACCTCCGGGTCGCCTTCTTTTGGTTACTTTTCTTGGCGAAGCAAGAAAAGTGACTCGCCCCCCGCAAGGGGGTGAAACCGCCCAACCAAAAAGTAGCGCCACCGAACGCAAAGAGAAGAACCAAGACACTGGATTCCCATCTGAGCGGCAACGACGGCAGCTGGAAATGCTCGAGCGACCGGCATTTCCAGCCAGCTCCAAAAATAATAAGGCCTGGACCGCATCGCGATCCAGGCCTTTGCCAGCCAATGCCCGGTCTCCCGGACAGTAAAACTCAGGCGCCCCAGGGCTTGATGGCATCCTTCAGCAACTTGTAGCCATCGAGATACTTCGGCCGCTTGGCGTCGTAAATCTTGTCGAAGGCCGCCAGTTGCGCATCGAGCCACTTCGCCAGATCGGTGTTACCCGGATTGGCCGCCTTGTAGGCTTCGTTGATCAGCACAAAGTGGATGCGCGGATCGTAAGGTGCCTTGGTACCGCCCACGGTCTCATCACCGTCAAGCAGGCGCAGCAACATCGCGTCGGCCGAACCGAGCGTCTGTTCGTAAATCGGCTCGCCCACCATGCGGTACATGACGCTGGTCATGTCCTTGCCGTTTTTCATGGTGAAGCCCATGTCGGACCAGACCTTGTTCATGTCGGTGCCGGGCTTGACCTTGTCGAGCACCATCTGGCCCCAGGCGCGCAGAACGTCGGGCGCATCGGCCATCAGGTCGGTGAGGCGGTCGCCGTCAAGGTCGGTGGCGTACACGATCGCACCCTTTTGCTGGATCATGTCGTGCAGCAAGAGGCCGAAATTGGTGTCGGAGATATGCTCGTAAATGTCGCCGCCCCAGTTTTCCATGCCGGCCTTGAAGTCCTTGGGCAGCAGTGCGACGATGGCGTCGACTTTTTCTTTTTGCTCCTCGTAGGCATCGACCGAGTATTTGCGCTTCAACTGAAACTTCGTGCCCTGCAGCATCCAGCGCACGACGCCGGCGTTAACCGTGTCTTCCTGGGCCTGCGTCGGCTTGGTCGCGACGCGGCCGATCTGGCCGGTCTCGTGAACCATTTTCAGGAACAGGCGCACGGCGTAGCACATGCGGATGCCGGGGGTGTTCATTTCGGAATGAATGACGCCGGTGGCCGGGTCAACACCGAATTTCTTCTTGTCCTGCGAGTACGGCAGGCCGGGCATGAAGCGGATGCTGGTGATGGTGCCGTAGGGGCGCACGTTGCAATAGACGCCGGCGGCGGTACGCAAGGGGGCGTTGGCCGACTTGCCGGCAACGACGACCTTCTTGCCGCCGTCGTTGACCATGAAGTCACCGGCGGTGGACCACTTGAGCGAGGTGTAGTCGAGCTTGCCGAACCAGTCGAGCGAGGCGAGCTTGGTGTCGTGGCGGAACTGCGCCATCATCGGCACGCCGAGGAAGGGCAGGCCAAGCACATCGAGGGCCATCAGCGTGCCGTTGAGCGCGAACATGTCGGTAAAGGCATGCGCAACGGGCTTGACGCCGCCGGCCGCGTTGCCGCCTTCCCAGATGATGGCGTCACTGATGCCGCGCGGTTTGGCGGCCGAGCGCTTGTAGATGCCGTCGAGCATTTTGAACAGATCGCCGTTTTGCTCTTCCTGGGCGATTTTGAGCAGATCGAGTGGTTGGGTCATGAATGCAAAGCCTCGGTGTGTAAATAGGGAGCCCGGGGTCCGGCGCAAGTGGGGCGCAATGACGCGGCGTCCATCGCCTGTCGGAAAGCCAGGAAAGTCAGTTTGCTTGGTGTGGGTATTATCGCACCTATCGACGCGGCGTTCTAGCCGCCGTCGCCGCTGTCGGCCGCTGTAATGGCGGTTGAAATCAGGCCGGCAGTTCCGAGGCCATCAGCGCCGGTCGCACGTCGCCCACCTCGGCATTGGAGAAATTGAGTTCGATCTTGACACCGTTGGGATCCATGAAAAACAACTGGAACAAGCCCTGGTCGTTGACCATGCGACGCTTGAAATCGATGTTCAACCCCGTCAGGTGCTCCATCATTTCAGGCAGGCCGGTGCAGCGAAAGGCCAGGTGGTCGATGACGCCGCTGCCGCTGACGGCCTCGGACTGCTGCCCGAGGTATTGTTTGCGGTTGTCGCTGGTATTGGCGCCACCGGCAGTGACATGGATGACGTCCTTGTCACCGATATAGAGCCAGAACACCGGGAACTTGAAGTCGGGCGAGGGCCCGACATGCATGCCCAGCACCTTGGTGTAGAACTCGCGCGTGGCATCCATGTCCGCAGTTTGGATCAGGATGTGTTCAAGATGTCCGAGTGGCATCGCGCCCTCCTTCGCTAAGCAGCAAACAGTTGTTGAATCCGCCGTACCCGGGGGACCGGCCGGCGCATACGTTCAGATCACGGTGGCCTCACCGCCCTCGACAATGACGTTCTCGACCACGCCGCCGCCAGCGCGCCGGAATGACGCGGCCGCCTGGTACTCGGGCGAGTTGAAGCAGGTGACGCCCTGCTCCAGCGTGGCGAATTCAATCACGACAAAACGGTGAAAGGTCTCAGGCCCCTCATTGATCTGGTACTTGCCTCCGCGCGCCAACACCTTGCCGCCATAGGTGTTGAGAATGCCCGGCACGAGGTCGGTGTACTTTTTATAGGCGACGGGGTCGTCGATGCGGGAGCGGGCAATCCAGTAGGCGGGCATGGCAGTTCCTTTGTATGGCTATTTGGCCGAGAACGCGAGGTCCGGCAGCCAGGTGGCTATTTGCGGGAAAATGGCGATGCTGAGAATCACCCCCAGCAGCGCGATCCAGTAGGGCACGGCGCCCTTGAATATCTCACCGACCGCGCCCTTCTCGTCGGGCAACGCCGCCTGCACCGTGAATACCAGAAGACCGAAGGGCGGCGTCAGCAAGCCGGTTTCAATGGCAATGATGCCCAGGATGGCGAAGGCAATCGGATCGAAGCCGGCCGCCGCCGCAATCGGCGCGAACACCGGCACCGTCAACAGGATGATGGAAATCGAATCGATGATGCAGCCGAGCACGAACCAGATGGCGACCATCAACGCAAGAATCGCAAACGGCCCGAGGCCGGAGCCGAGAATCAGGTCTTGCGCCGCCTTGGTCACGCCGGTCATGGCCAGCACGCGCGCATAGAGTTGCGCCGTGAAGAGCAGCAGCAGCAAGGGCCCGGAGGTGCGGCCAACCGATACGACGACCTCTAAAACCTCCTTCCAGCGCAGGCCCTTGGCAATGGCCAGCAGCAGCGCGGCGGCGGCGCCGACACCGGCGCCCTCGGTCGGCGTGAAGGCGCCGAACCAGATTCCGCACAGCACGCCTATTACGAGCGCGATGACCAGAACGGTACTCAGCAATGCACCTTCAATATGGCCGTCGCTTGCCGGTTCCGGCGGTGGCGCGACCTCTCCCTTGCGCAATTCACCGACCACTTCAGGCCGGGTGAAGGCGACATACTGAATGTAGATGATGTAGAAGGTGACCAGCAGAAAGCCCGGCATCACGCCGGCGAGAAACAACTTGCCTATGGACTGCTCGGTCAGCACCCCCCAGACAATCATCAGCACTGAGGGCGGGATCAGCATGCCGAGGCAGGCGCTGCCGGCGATACAGCCGAGCGAGAACTGGCGCGAGTAGCCGGCGCGCTTCATTTCCGGGTAGGCGATGCGCGAAAAGGCCGCCGCTGCGGCGATGCTGACGCCGGTGACAAAGGCAAATATCGCATTGGCGAGTACCGTCGCGACAGCAAGCCGTGCCGGAATGATTTTGGTGAGCCTGGTGACCAGCGTAAACATATCGCGCGCCGCACCGCACTTGGCGAGGAATTCACCCATCAGCATGAATAGCGGAATGACGGCAAAAACGTAATCGCGCAACGCCTCGTACGAGGTGTTGGCGACAAACTGCCGCGCCACCTCGATATCGTCGGTCATCAGGTAAATACCAAGCACTGCGGTTAGGCCCAGTGCGACGGCGATATGCACGCCGGCGAAGACGACGCCCAGCAGCACCACCACGAGAATGGTCAGGTCGAGCGCGTCAAACATGGCGGGGGGCTTTCTGCGTTCCGATTGCCGGGGCGTGTGTACACATCAATGCGATGTCCCCACGCTTTGCGGCATGGTTCCGTCCAGCGCTGTGTGGAAATGCCGGAGCGCCAGCAGGACATAATTGAGCGCCGCCAGCGCGACGCCGACGACGATGGTGAAGCGCGCCGGCCACACCGGCACGCGCAGCGCGCCCTCGCCTTCGAATTCGCCCGCCGTCCAGGCATTCATCGCCGGATCGTAGGCGCCCCACAGGATAAAGCCGAAAAAGGCGGCGCCGAGCAAGGCGCCGAGACAGGCGAGCACCGACTGCGCGCGCGGCGACAGGTGTTGCACGATGAAATCGACGTTGATCATGCCGCCCGAGCGTATGGCAAAGGGCGCCTGCATGAAGCAGATGATGACGATGGCCGAGGACACCAGTTCCGGCGTGCCCTTCAACGGACTGTTGAACACCACCCGGCCGATGACATCGGCGCAGACAATGAAGCTGAGCGTCAGGCCCAGCACCGCCGCGCACACCAGCATGGCGCGGGCAATCCAGTCGAGCATTCGGGTGATCACGCCGGCTGCTCCTTGCGTATGGGGGGGGGACGGGTCGAAGGGCGAACCCTTCGACCTCGCACAACTGTATAACCGCCTGATTGCTACTTGACGCCGTAGCGCACCGGCCATTTGTGGCCGAGCTTTTCCGCCTCTTCGAGCGCGAGTTTGAGTACCTGCGTCGCCGGCATGCCGGCCTTGTCCAGTTCGGTCGCCTTGTCCTGCGGCCAGCCCTTGAGCGAATTGGCCCACTCAACGCGCACCGAATCGGGTACCGCCGAGACATTCACGCCCAGCGTCTTCAGTTGCGCCAGTTGCTTGGGATAGTTTTCCTCGTTCACCGAACCGGTCTTGCCTTCGAACTCCTTCGCCACCTCGACGAGGATGTTCTGCACATCCTTGGGCAGCTTGGCAAAGCGCGCCTTGTTGATGGTCAGGCCGTGCCAGGTGATCGCACCGAAGCCGATCTCGGTGTAATGCTTGCCCACTTCGTACAGCTTGAAGTTGACCCAGGCGGACGGGAACATGACCCAGCCGTTGTACACGCCGGTCTGCATCCCCGTATAGGCCTCGGGCAGCGACCCCTGCACCGGGGTTGCGCCGGCGAACTCCAGCCACTTCAGGTTGAGGCCGGCACCGGCGAGTTTCTGGCCCTTCAGGTCACCCACGGTCTTCCATGCGAAGTTGGTGCCAAGGTTGTAGCCATTGTCGGAAATGAGCGCCAGCAGTTTCTGGTTGTACTTGTCCTCGAACACCTTGGACAAGAACGGCACCTTGTCATACACGGCGCGCGCCATCTTGACGCTCTTTTCCGGGCTCATGGTGCCAAAGGGCAACATCACCTGGAAAGCATGCAAGGGCAGGTTGGACGGCTCGAAGCAAAAGCAATAGCCGCCGATGTCGATGATGCCCGACTGCACGCCCTCCAGCGTATCGGCCACCTTGACCATGGAACCGCCGTAGCCTTCGACGAATTCAATCTTGTGCTTGGTCCGCGCGGCAACGCGCTTGCTGACCTCGGGCACGAAAAAATTCTGCATCAGGTTGACGTAGGTGTTGACCGCAGGGTGGCCCGATGCGATGCGCAGCTTGATGTCTTCGGCCTGGGCGAGGCCGATTCCGGCGGCGAACAGCGCGGCGACGGACAACGCGGTTTTACTGAGGCTTGCGAGCTTCATGGGGGTCTCCTCCTTGGAGAATTTTTAACGGGGAACAGCATTATTTTTGTGGCCTGATATTCCAGCAATGATTTAACGCTGTCAAGCGACTTGCGTTTTTTTTGCCAGACCGCCCATTATTTTGTGCGCTGCCATATGAGAAAATTTTAACCGGCTGGCACAGAGTTCGGGGCCTGCATTACAGTTTGATATACTTTACGGTCATTCAAGCCATTGCTGATATTGCATGCCCAGCACCGCCTCTGCCAAAACCGCCGATGCGCCCCGCCTGATGCGCGACGGCATTTACGACCGGATTCGTGACGAAATCCTGTCGTGCGCGCTGGCGCCCGGGGCGCAATTCCACGAGCAAGACCTGGCGCAACGCTACGAGGTCAGCAAGTCGCCGATACGCGATGCGCTGCTGCGCCTGCAGGAACAAAATCTCGTCGAGGTATTGCCGCGCCGCGGCTACCGCGTGCGCCCGGTATCGGTGGCCGACGCGCTGGAAATGTACGAGATGCGCCTGCTCTACGAACGCGCCTGCGCCGCGCGCACCATAGACCATGCCACCGACGCCGATATCGCGTGCCTCGACGCCTTTCGCACCAGCCCCGCCGGCACCGACATGCCGGCCTGGATCGCTTACAACCGGCACTTCCATATCGCCTTGGCCGGCCTTTGCGGCAACCTGCGCCTCGCACGCGCGGCCATCGATATCATCGAACACTTCGACCGGCTGACCTATGTCAGTGTCACCAGCACCGAAAGCAGCGCCGAGGCCGGCTTGCAGCAATTCGTCGCCGAGCACGTCGCCATCATTGACGCGCTCAAGGCACGCGACAAGCGCCAGGTCGCCGCGCTGATCAAGGAGCACACGGAGAGTTCGCGCAAACGCACCATAGACGCGATTGCCAATCCCGCGGTCGTGCCTTGAGCACACGCACCTCTTCCGCGGCCGGTCCGCGCGCCGGCTCCACCGGAACACACCAATAATCCATCAAGGAGTTGAACACCATGACCAGCAAGGCCCGCGTTGCCCGTTTCGCCGTCGCCGGCGGCCCCGAGGTATTGAAGCTCGAAACCATGGATATTGCTGATCCCGGACCGGGCGAGGTGCAGGTGCGCCAGACCGCGATAGGTCTCAACTTCCAGGAGGTCTATCAGCGTTCGGGCTTTTATCCGATGCCGCTGCCCTCGGGCGTGGGCAATGAGGCGGCCGGCGTCGTGGTCAAGTCCGGGCCCGGCGTCAGCGGTTTCAATCCGGGGGAGCGCGTCTGTTACGCCGGCGGCGGCCCCGGCGCTTATGCCGACTTGCGCAACGTCGTCGCCGACCGCCTGATCAAGACACCCGATGACATCAGCGATGAACTCGCCGCCGCCTGCATGCTCAAGGGCATGACGGTCGAATACCTGCTCAACCGCTGTTACCCGGTCAAGGCCGGGCAGCCGGTGTTGTTCTATGCCGCCTCGGGCGGCATCGGCCTGCTTGCCGGCCAGTGGGGCAAGCACCTCGGCGCGCGCATGATAGGCGTGGCTGGCGGCGCCGACAAATGCAAACTGGCCCTCGCCAACGGCTATGACGTGGTGATCGACCGCAACAAGGAAGACATCGTCGCGCGCGTCAAGGAACTCACCAGCGGCGCCGGCGTGCCGGTGGCCTTTGACTCGGTCGGCAAGTCCACCTTCGAGACCACGCTCAACTGCCTCTCACCGCGCGGCATGTTCGTGTCCTTTGGCACCACCACCGGCGCGCCGCCGGCGGTCGAGGCCGGCCTGTTGCAAAAAATGGGCTCGCTGTATTTCACCCGGCCGACGCTGGTCACCTACACCGCCAGCCGCGCCGACCTTGAGGCCTCGGCAGCAGCGGTGTTCGCGATGCTTGCCAAGGGTGCGCTCAAGGTCAGTATCAATGCGCGCTACCCGCTGGCCGAGGCGGCCAGAGCGCATGCCGACCTCGAGGGCGGACGCACCACCGGGTCGTCGATACTGGTCCCCTAGGCGGCCCGGCGCGTAAATCAGCCGCCGAGCCGGCCAACCTGCGCCTCAAGCAGTTTCCACGCGGTTGCGCCCAGCTCGGACTTCCAGCGACTGTAAAATTCCCCCGCCAGCTTCGCCTTGAAGCTGGCGGTGTCGGCCTCGTTGACGACCATGCCTTGTTGCACAAACAAGGCGAGCATGCCGTCGTTTTCGCCTCGCGTATGTGCGCGCTGCGCCAGCGCCTGCCGGCGCGCGTTGCGCTGGATGATGCCCTGAATGTCTTGCGGCAGCCGCTGCCAGAACGCGAGGTTGCACAACAGGTTGAAGCCCGACCACATGTGATTCGTCACCGACAGATATGTTGTCACCTCATACAGGTGATTGACCTGCTGCACCGCCAGCGCATTCTCCTGGCCATCGACGCGACCAGTCTTCAGGGACTCGTACAACTCCTTGATGTTGACGATGACCGGCACCGCACCGAGCGCGGTAAAGGCATCGACAAACAGCCGGCCGTCGGGCACACGCATGCGGTAGCCGGCGAGGTCATCAACCGAACGCACCGGCTTGTCGCGGCCGTAGATGTGGCGAAAGCCGTTCTCGAAACAGCAACCTGGCAGCGCATGAATGCCCTTGGCCCGCATTTCGCGATTGAGGCACTCCCCCAGCGCTCCGTCCATCGCCGCAAACACCTGGTCGGTATCGGCAAACGCAAAGGGCAGGCCCTGGATTTCCGCCGCCGGCACCACCTGACCGATGATGCCGCCCATCAACGTCATGAACTCGAGCTCGCCCGAGACCAGCATACGTAGAGCGCCCGGGTCGGAGCCGGCGATATCGCCATTGCGCGGGTGCACGCTGATATCGACGCTGCCGCCGCTCTCGTCATGCACCCCGTGCCACAGCGCGACCAGAAAACCGTGGATGTGGCTGTCCTCGGGCTGGTTGTGGAACTGCCTGCCGCGCCAGCGCGCGGCGGTCGATGTCGTCATCGCTGCGTCACGCTACTCGGCCGAAAATCCGGGTGTCTTGACGACTTTTTCCCAGCGCGCAAAATCCCCGCGTATCACCGCCGTCACGCGCTCCGCCGGCAAGTCCCACAACTCCAGACCCGACTTGGCCAGACGCTCCTTGATCGCGGCTGGCGCCAGCACTTTCGCGCTGGCCTGGCGCAGCAGATTGACGACCGCGGCTGGCGTGTCGCGCGGCGCAAACAGCGCAACCCAGGAAGAGTAATCAAAACCGGGCAGACCGGCCTCGGCCACCGTCGGTAAATCGGGGAAGGCACTGGAGCGCTCGCCGCCGGCAAAGGCGATCGGCTTGACGCGGCCGCCGGGCAAAAACGGCAAGGCCAGCGAATGAGCGATGAACATCACCTGCACCTGGCCTCCGGCAAGATCAGCCGCCGCCTGCGTCGCCCCCTTGTAGGGCACATGGGTAAGCTTCACCCCGGCCATGGCCTGGAACATTTCGGTGGCAAGGTGTTGCGGGCTGCCCGGACCGCCGCTCGAATAATTGAGCTTGCCCGGGTTCTGCTTCGCAAACGCCACCAGTTCCCTGACGTTGTTGATGGGCACGTCCTTGTTGACGCCAAGCAGGGTCGGGATGCTGGCGATACCGCGAATGGGCACGAAATCGACAAACGGATCGAATTTCACCTGACTGCGCTTGACGTTGGGCAAGATGGTGAGAATGCTGTTGTTGAGCGCGGCCAGCGTATAACCGTCGCGCGTCGCCTTGGTCAGGCGCTCGGCGCCGATCAGCCCGGCCGCACCCGGCACGTTCTCGATGACGAAGGTACCCTTGATTTCCTCGGCGAGTCTTTCGCAAAAAACCCGCACCGCGATATCCGAGGCGCTGCCCGCCTGCAGCGGCAGGATTACGTTGATGGGCTTGTTCGGATAAATTTCCTGCGCGAGGGCTCCGCGCCCGAGCAGCAGACCTGCGCCGGTGCCGGCGGCGGCTGCGAGCAGACGGCGGCGAATAATGCTGGTCATATTGGATTCCCGTTCATAAAAGTCAAAAGCATTAACCACAGAGGCACAGACACACAGAGAAAAGCTATTCTAAAACGTCTTTCGCGGTTCTCTGTGTGTCTGTGCCTCTGTGGTGCCCTGTTTTACCGTGATGCCCTGTTCTCAGTCCACCGTCGCCTTGGATTCGCGTGCGACGCGACCCCAGCGGCGGTGCTCGTTGGCGACAAATTCGGCGAAGGCCTGCGGTGAGACGCTGGCCACGGCGCTGACGCCGCCCTTGCCGAGGCGCTCGATCACGTCCGGCGTCTGCAATGTCTGCGCCAGCGCCGCGTGCAGGCGGTCAATGATTTCCTTCGGCGTTCCGACCGGAACGAACACGCCCTGCCACGAGCTGGTGACAAAGTCGGCATAGCCCGCCTCCACCATCGTCGGAACATTGGCCAGTTGCTCGACGCGTTTGGGACTGGTGGTGGCGAGCGCCTTGAGGCGGCCGCCGCGGATCATGCCGATGGCCGAGGGCATGGTGGTGAACATCACCTGCGTTTCGCCTGCGACCACCCCCGCGACCGCAGGACCGGCTCCACCGCCGTAAGGCACGTGCACCATGTCAAGGCCGGCGTTGCGGCGAAACATTTCCATTTCAAGTCGGTTCATGGTGCCGCTGCCCGGCGAAGCGTAATTGAGTTTTCCGGCATTGGCCTTGGCCTGCGCCACGAGGTCGGCGACGCTGCCCGCGGTCGAGTTGCTGTTGACCACCAGCACGCTGGGCAGATCCACCACCTGCGTTACCGCATGATAATCCTTCAGCGGATCGACCGTGAGCTTGGGATAGAGCGCCGGGTTGATGGCGATGGTGCCAATGTTGCCGAGGTAAACCGTGTAACCGTCGGGTGCCGCCCGCGCCCCCGCTTCCATGCCGATGTTGCCACCGGCGCCGGCGCGGTTCTCCACCACCACCTGCTGGCCGAGGACCTCGGTGAGGCGCGGCGCCAGCACACGCCCGACAAAATCCGACGCCCCGCCGGGCGCGAAGGGCACGATCATGCGCACCGGCTTGTTGGGATAGCCGCCCTGCGCCAGGGCGTTGCCCGCGCACATCCCCAGGGCCAGCAATGCCAAAACGCCCGCCCTGAGTGTTCCCTTCAATGCTGCTTTCATGCATTCCTCCTATGCGTTTGCGCCATCCGTCTGCGCGGACACTGCAAAACAATTCAACAATTAAGGGAACGTCGAATAAGCCCCTGTTCCGTCATTGCCGCGAAAGCGGGAATGGCGGGGTTGTTCAGTGAGTCCTTGAAAATTACTTCAGGCCACTTTCTCCAACCGTGTCTTGACCGTCTGCGTCAGTTCTTTTTCATCCTCGGGCGTGATCGGCAGCGGAATCGCACGCTTCAAGCGCGCCGACAAATCAAATGCCTTGGTCAGCATCAGGCGATTATGCGCCTCCGCCGCAGTGGCATGCTGCGTCGGCAGGCCCATGGCGAGGCGGTTGAACCACTGTTCGGTTTCCTCGCGCATCGGTCCGCGCAATTCGCCGAAAGCCATGTCGCCGGGCGGGTAACTGCCCATGAAGTCGACGCGGCGGCTGGTATCGGGCGCATAGCCCTCGGACTGCGACTGGGTGGTCGCGAGCACGATGTCACGGTGCGTGTCATCGATGGTCAGCACGCCCTCGGTGCCGACAATGCCCACATCGAGGCTGTAGACCGCGCCCGGCCAGATCACCGGCAGCGCCCAGGAAATCGACGAGTGGTACATCGCGCCATCTTCGAAGGTGATCATGCCGGCGGTGGCATCGGTGCCCTGGCAGATGGGCCCGAGCGCCTTGTCGACGGAACGGGCGTACATCTCGACCGGCTTTTTCGCCTCCATCATCCACATCACGATATCCAGCGCGTGGGTGCCGGAAATCACCATGGGCGAAATCTGCGACGGTTCCTTGGTGCGCTTGTAGTTGTCGAGGGCGACGAGGCGGTTCATGAAGGCGCGCGACGTCACCAGGGTCACGTCTCCCAATTGGTTGGTGCGCACCTTCTCTTTGGCCGCCAGCCAGCGGCGACGAAAGCGCTGGGTGTAGCCGACCACCGCATCGACGCCGGATTTTTTGATCGCCTCCATCACGCGCTCGGATTCGGCAAGGTCGGTGGCCAGCGGTTTTTCAATAAACAGCGACAGGCCGCTTTTGCAGGCGAACAGGATGGGATCGACGTGCAGGTGCTCGTCGGTGGCGACGATCACCGCCGTTACTTCAGGGCGCGACAGCAGCTCGCGATAGTCGGCGGTGACAAAGTCGGCACCGATCTGCTCGCCCACCAGCTTGGCGCGCTCGGGCTTGATCTCGGCGATACCGATGAAATCGACCTGCGGATGGCGCTTGGCCACCTCGCCGCGAAACAGTCCGACGCGGCCCGCGCCGATGATGGCGACGCCGATACGTTTGGGATTCTTTTGGGGCATGATTTCGACCTCTATGTTGATCGGGCGACTAAGATCCGAAAATTCATTTCAATAAAAGCATTGTCATTTCGAGGCCAAAGGCCGAGAAATCTGCTTTGGATTTACAGCAAAAGCAGATTCCTCGCTTCGCTCGGAATGACAGGTCTATTTTTTTCTCAGGCGACGGCGCGCACCGGTTTGGCCTCGTGCGCGGGCAAGGGCAGCGTGACCGGCTCGTTGCGTTCGGCCGAGAGGTCGGCGGCGATGTACACCTCCATGACCATGCGCGCGTGCTCGGGCGTGACCAGCACGTCGCGGTCGCAGGCCACGGCCTCGAGAAAATGAATGGTCTCGGCGGCCATCGGTCCGGCGTAGGTGTGCTCGACGCCCTCGCCCGGCATGGTCGACATGGGCAGCACCATGCCCTTGTTGACGGTATTGAGCACCACGTCGCGGTGGCTGTCATCGACCATAACCACGCCCTCGGTGCCGATCATCTCGATCCAGGTGGTGGAGAAATTCGGGTAACCCGGCGGCAGGTTCCAGCCGCCGCCGACGACAAAGGAAAGCCCGCTGTCCATGGTAACGGTGATCCACTGCGTGTCGGGAATCTCCTGGCCGGAGGTTTCCTTCATCACGCCGTAGTTGTTCTGCGAATACACGCGCACCGGCTTGGAAGGCTCCAGGCACCAGAGCAGGAAATCAAGGTCGTGCGTCGATTCCATCGCCGCCGGTGAAAGTTTTACGCGGCCGCTGATTTTTTTACCCAGGCTGCGCGTGATGTGGCGGCTGACAAGAGCGCTCACCGGACGGCCGATGGTGCCCTCGCGGATGACCTTGCGCACATAAGCGAACTTGGGGTTGAAGCGCTGTGAATAGCCGATGGTAAATTTGAGGTTTTTCTTGCGCGCAATGGCGATCAAATCGTCCGCTTCGGCCAGTTCCAGTGCGATGGGCTTTTCCAGAAACACGTGCTTGCCGGCCGAAAGAAAGTCGCGCGCCATCGGGTAATGCGTGGTCTCCGGTGTCGCCGAGATGTACACCGCCTCAATGTCGTTAATCTTCAGCAGGTCGCGATAATCGGCGGTGGCCGTGGCCGCCCCTGTGGACTTGACCACTTCGGCGAGGCGCTCCGGGCGCGTTTCGGCGATGTGCAGGGACTTCACCAGCGGATTGTTTTTCAGCGCCTCGCC
>CAYLPI010000100.1:0-13454 GCA_964385505.1 uncultured Bordetella sp. | reverse complement strand
GGTACATTCATCGCGACAACCATGGATACGAATGTCAAACGCAGATTCTGCGACTCCGTGAAGCCCCAACGTTCAAAATAACCGGCGCTGCGCGGCCATATCGCGCAGCGTCCAGTTGATTGCAGGGTTGGGCACCCGGAAGGCAACCTTTGCTAGCACGCTGTTCACACGGAGGAACCATGCCCTCCGTCCGCAGATGAGAATCGATTTGGCTCTTTGGCTTCCTGTACAGCCCACACAATTAGGACAATCCATCCAACTATCGGAACGAACCAGAGGAGAAGAAACCACGCGCTTCTGTCGGTGTCATGTAACCGCCGTGCGCCAACTGCCAGAGACGGTAGCAGAACTGCCAACGAGAATAGCGCTGACAACGTCTCGCTTACGATACCTGATGCCGCCGACGCCAAGAAAGTAAAAAGGAACCACCACCAGAATTCTGACCGGGAGGCGCGCCCGTTAAACGCCACATATTTTGAGAAACAGGTGCTAATGGATTCGCCGAGCGTCATTTGGTATCTCCCTTTTCAAGCTTATTGGAGCAACATAGCAGTAGCAGTTTTCGGATATCAATAGAGCACAGCTCATTCAGGGCGGGTGCCCAACGTTGTGGTCAACGGGAGGCGCGCGCGATGGTCATTGAAAAAATCATGGCCGCTTTCGCCTGTCCGTTGCACCTAAAGTTAGACCTTGTATTTTTTGAATTGAAAAATTTATTTTAGCGGCGCTGCTCTCCATACTCGGGATCACGGTTCTGGTGGCGCAGGACCAAAATGCGAATTTCAGTCTCAGTTTCCCGATATATGACGGAGTACGGAAAGCTTGACAGTGGAAACCAGCGGCGTTGGTCCTCGGTAGGCGTGCCGATTCCCGGATGTTCAACCAGAAAATTGGCAATTCGTTCAAACTCGTCAAGGAAACGCGCTGCAAGTGCACGACTGCCTTCGCGCCGATAAAACCTTGCCGCCTCGGCGAGGTCATTTGCCGCGCCGTTGTGAAGCGTGTATGTCAAGAGAGTTCGACACGTAAGCGGGAAACGACATCTGGCCCGGAGACAGGCGTAGATTCGCCGCGTTCGATTTCCGAGTCTCGTTTGGCGGCGAGATTGTCCCAGGCCTTGTCTCGAGCTTTGTCGG
The DNA here is from genome assembly GCA_964385505.1 of uncultured Bordetella sp. Taxonomy (GTDB): domain Bacteria; phylum Pseudomonadota; class Gammaproteobacteria; order Burkholderiales; family SG8-39; genus CAITSH01. The sequence goes on along the minus strand of CAYLPI010000100.1, from coordinate 12,318 downwards.
CATCGAGGCTAGCAATCACACGGTCTAGCAGCCGTTCGCGCTCTGCAGCGGGAAGGCGAAGGACCTCAAGTTCCAAAGCTTCAACAGGTAATGACATATTGGGAGCCTTAATATTGGTGGTTCGATCTGCGTAGCTTGCCACAAGGCCGTTCAATTGGCATGTATTCCCGGTACAACTGTCAAGGGCAAGGTCTAACGTTCGCGCTAACCGGCGCGCGCCGCTTTTGCGCGCGTCCGTGTTGAGCGCGTTGTTAGGCGCAATGACCGCTTCGCAAGCCAGTTACTGAAGGACGCTTGACTTTCGCCAGATGGCTTGCCGGCCAATAGCCCTTCGATGCTGATATCTTCGTCGCGGTCCTCCCAGTGAATACCCAATCCTCGGCCGATCAACCGCCAACGCTTGCGTTCTGCCGCGGTTGCGCGCAATAACCGTGGGTACCACCCAAGAGGAACCGAAATACTCCGACCGTCGCTCAGGTCGACGCAAAGCGTACCGACCGAAACGGTTACGGTCTCGGCAAAGGGCACTTCCATCTCAATGGCCGAAGTAGTCATTCCAGGTCTCCATAAGTTCAATGCGATGACCATTCACCAGCTTCTCGATCCGCGCGAGTTCCACGCGCGAAAATCCGCCGCTGCTTTGTAGCCGAATTGGATCGAGCCAGAATTTCCCGATCCTATCGTCCCGCTCAACATGGACGTGCGGCGGCTCGTCACGGTCCCCCGCGTAGAAGATCAAACGTTAAGGGCCAGATTTTAGTACGGTCGGCACAGCATGACTCCCAATCTTGGTTTCTTGCGCCTAACGTCTTAGTAGTTGACTTTTTAGTTGACAAATTTTAGGTGACGAAATAGTTGCCAGATCTTCACTTGCTCTGCGTTCATTCTGCGCCGGGATCATGGCGGACTCAAGCGCCAAGGTATAGCCCGGAAGGCCGGGGGTATCGGTTGCATGGAAACCCGCGCCAAGCGGCCATTTGCCGCTTCCGTGGGAATGATGATGGCTGGAAAAGGCCGTCTGGCGCGCCTTTCCAGGCGATTGACCGGATCAGGCGGCGTACCCGTGGGCCTGCGGAATCATTTCCTCGCGCGCGTCCTTCCAGCGTTGCATCGCGGCGGCATGCACGGCCAATGCCGCCGGGTCGTAATCGGCTACCGGTCGCGGGTCGATGTCGAAGTGTCCGTAACGGTCGCTGCCGCGCGCGAGTGACGCCGATAGCCGCACCTTGCTCTGGCACGAACAGCGCGTCGGGATGTAGCTGATGCCAAGGCCGATGCGCCTGTCGTCGGAGCGGTTGGGCATGGAGTTGTGATAAAGATAGGTGTGGTGCAGCGAGAACTCGCCCGGTTCGAGCAACAGCAGATCAAGCGGCGCGTCGGCCGGCACGTCGAGGCTTTGCGCCGTGGGGAACATGTTGGCGCTGTCTTTTTTTTGCTCATGCACCACCTGGCCGCGATGGTGGCTGCCGGGCAGCACCTGCACGCAGCCGCTTTCGGTGCTGCTCGGTGACAGCGCCACCCACGCTGTCACATGCTCCGCAGGCGCCAGGCCGAAGTAGGTCGAGTCCTGGTGCCAACTGATGAAGGCGTCGGTCTGCGGTTCCTTCATCCACAGTGTCAGGTGATAGACGAGGATGTCGGGGCCGATGAGGTCTTCGACCGCGTCGAGTATGTGCGGGTGGTGCACGACTTCGTCCGCCCACTTCAGGTACAAATGCATTTTGCGCCGCTGGTCCGCCAACAGGCCGTGGCTGCGTTCGCCGTCCTCGAGCCGCGCACGATAAGCGCGTGCAGCGCTGGCATCAAAGGCGCGCAGCGGGCTGACGTAGCCCTGGTCGCGGTATTGCGATGTTTGATCCGTGCTCAACAGCTTGGGCATCGTGTTGCCTCCTTTGCGTTTCGCCTTGCCTGGCATCTGTCGTGCGTATTACGCGTATGGCATTTCTGGTGCGTGCTGCGCTGATCACCCGCGTATTGCAATTGTATTAATGCTGATACATTATAGTATGCACGCTGATGTGATTTGGCAATGTGATTTGCCGATGCCGTGATTTGCCGACGCTGTGATGCGCCGATGCTGTGATGCGCCGATGCACGCCGGAGTCGATTTTTTATTGAGGGTTGATTGCCGGGTGAAGCAAGCCTTGCATGGGGAGATGCGATGAAGGTCGGGTTGGTGCTGAAGGCTGCCGAATGGGTCATGAACTTCACTGCGGCGCGTTACCCGGTTTTCGAGCAGCGCATCCAGGAGCGTACTGCGGTGGTGCAGTTGCGACTGCGCGGCGGTGCGAATGGCGCACGGCATTTCACCTTCGGCGGCCGGCGCGTCACATCGGCACGCGGTCTGCATGCCAAACCCGACGTGGTGCTGACCTTCAAGGACGCCGAGGTCGCCTGGGACGTCTTCAAGCCCAATGCCAGGCGTATCGACGCGGTCAATCACGCCAAGAATTTTTCCATCGAAGTCACCGGCAACGACGAACTCGCCTGCTGGTTCACCGAGACCATCAGCATCATGCGTGCGGTGGGCTGGAAACTCGGCACCGATGCCGGCAACGGCGAGACGCGCATGCTCAACGCCACCAACAGCGGCCCGGTATTCGTCTATGTCAAGGACGGCAGGATCGTGCGCATGACGCCGATCGACTTTGACGAGCACGACCCGCAGCCCTGGACCATACGGGCGCGCGGCCGCGATTTTTCGCCGCCGCGAAAGACCACCACCACCTCGCACACGCTCGCTTCGAAGTCCATGGTCTATTCGCCCGACCGGCTGCTCTACCCGATGAAGCGCGTGGACTTCGACCCGAACGGCGAGCGCAATCCGCAAAACCGCGGCAAGTCGGGCTATGTGCGCATCAGTTGGGACGAGGCGCTCGATCTGGTGGTGTCTGAGATCCAGCGCGTCAAGCGCGTGCACGGCCACGGCGCCATCATGAACAGCCACAGTTCGCACCACACCTGGGGCAACATCGGCTGTTATGTCAGCGCCTTCAACCGCTTCATGAACGCCATCGGCTACACCAAGATGGTGATCAACCCCGATAGCTGGGAGGGCTGGTACTGGGGCGCGGTGCACCACTACGGTTACAGCATGCGCCTTGGCGCCATCGAGCCCTACGGCCATGTCGAAGACTGCCTGCAGGAAGCCGAGATGATCGTGTACTGGTCGAGCGACCCGGAATCGACCGGCGGCTCTTACGGCGCCTTCGAGGGCACGTTGCGGCGCATGTTCGCGCGCGACATCGGCATCGAGATGGTGCATATCGATCCGCACCTCAATTACACCGCGTCGCTGTTGGGCGGCAAATGGATTCCGATTATTCCCGGCACCGATCCGGCGCTGGCGCACGCCATCGCGCATGTCTGGATCAGCGAAGGCCTTTACGACAAGAAGTACGTCGCCGAGCGCACCACCGGCTTCGACAAGTACAGCGACTATGTCATGGGTGTCGAGGACGGCGTGCCCAAGTCCCCGGAGTGGCAGGCGGCCGAAACCGGTGTGCCGGCGCATACGGTGCGGGCCCTTGCGCGCAAGTGGGGCACGCGCAAGACCTATCTCGCCGCCGGCGGCAAGGGCACGACCTTTGGCGGCGCCTGCCGTTCGGCCACCGGCTCGCAGTGGGCGCGCGCCATGGTCTGCCTGATGGGCATGCAGGGCCTCGGCAAACCGGGCGTCAATTTCGGCAACCTGCAATACGGCGCGCCGATAGACCTGAACTTTTACTTTCCCGGCTACGGCGAGGGCGGTATTTCGGGCGACCTCGAAACCACCGGCGGCGTGGTGCAAATGGTGCAGCGCCAGCCGCAACTGCCGAGCATGAACATCGTCACGCAGCGCATCACGCGTAATCGCATTGCCGAGGCGCTGCTCAAGGGCAAGACCGAGGGGCATCCGATCGACCCCAAGTCCTCGCACGGCCAGTTCATGAAGTTCGGTTATCCCTCGCCCGGGCATTCGCGCGTGCGCATGATGTACAAGTACGGCGGCTCGCATTTTGGCACGGTACAAGAGTCGAACAAGCTGGCCGAGGCCTACCAGTCGGACGCGCTCGAATTTGTCGTCAACCAGTCGATCTGGCACGAGGGTGAATCCAAGTTCGCCGACCTGATCCTGCCCGCCTGTACCAACTTCGAACGCTGGGACATCGGCGAATGGTCGGTGGCGGGGGGCTATTCGCACCACAACAACTGCCAGCTCAATTACCGCGTCATTTCGATCCAGCACCCCTGCGTCGCGCCGCTCGGTGAGTCGAAATCCGATTACCAGATATTTCTTGCCATCATGCACCGCATGGGCATGGGCACCTACTACGGCGAGGGTCTGACCGAACTCGACTGGTGCCGCCTGCAGTTTGACGCATCCGATCTGCCCAAGCGCATGTCCTGGGAAAAATTTCTCGAACGCGGCTATTACGTCGTGCCGCCCGAGGACATGCAGGTGTCGCCGCAGGCGGTGGCGATGCGCTGGTTCGCCGAGGGCCGCAAAAAAGACGTGCCCGAGCCGCATCCGCTGCCCGCCGGCAACAGCGCGCGTTTTCGCGAAGGCCTGCAGACGCAAAGCGGCAAGTTCGAGTTCGAGGCCTCGAGCCTGAAAATGTTCGACGACCCGGGGCGCCCGCCGGTCAACAAGTACATCCCGTCCTGGGAGGGGCGGCAGACGAGCGAACTTTACACGCGCTTTCCGCTGCAACTCCTGAGCCCGCATCCGCGCTACAGCTTTCATACGCACACCGACGGCAAGGACAGCTTTGTCAACGACATCGAGGAGCACCGCGTGCTGGTGGATGGTTACTACTACCTCGCGGCGCGCATCAATCCGCGCGAAGCCGCGGCGCGCGGCATCGCCCATCACGACCTCGTCAAGCTCTACAACGACCGGGCGAGCGTGATTTGCGCCGCGGTGATTACCGCGCGCATCCTGCCCGGGGTGGTGCAGTGTTATGCCTCCTCGGCGGTCTATGACCCGATAGGTGAGCCGGGCAAGTCGCCCGACCGCGGCGGCTGCGTCAACGCCCTCGCACCGACGCGCTGGCAGACCGAAAAGACCAGCGCCTCGGCACCGAACTCGTGTCTGATCGAAGTCGAAAAATGGACCCAAGCCCCTGCGGCCGCGGCCGCGATGTCGGATGCTGCGGGAGTGGCGGCATGAGCGCGAAATGGGCCTTGTTCATCGACGTGGCCAAATGCCACAACTGCCGCAACTGCTATGTCGCCTGCAAGGACGAGCATGTCGGCAACGACTATCCGGGCTACGCCGCGCCGCAACCAAAACACGGCCACGACTGGATTGCCATTCATACGCATGAGCGCGGTGAGGCGCCGATGGTCGATGTCGCGCACCTGCCGACGCTGTGCATGCAATGCGAAGACGCGCCCTGCATGAAGCGCGATGACGGCGCGGTGTACCGTCGCGATGACGGCGTGGTGATCATCGATCCGGTCAAGGCGAAGGGCAAGCGCGACATCGCCGGCAGTTGTCCCTACGGCGCGATCTGGTGGAACGAAGAGGCGCAACTGGCGCAAAAATGGATTTTCGACGCGCACCTCCTGGATCGCGGCTGGAAAGAGCCGCGTTGCGTCGAGGTCTGCCCGACCGAGGCCATGACCTCGGCCAAGCTCGATGACGCCGCGCTGCAGAGCAAGGTAAAAGGCGAAGGCTGGGAGGTGTTGAAGCCCGAACTGGGGACGCGGCCACGCGTGTTCTACAAGAACCTGCATCGCTACCAGAAGTGCTTTGTCGGCGGTACGCTGGTGGCCGCGGCAAACGGTGTCGATGACTGCGTCGAAGGTGCAACGGTCGAACTGCTCAAGGACGGCCGTGTCGTCGCCACCGCGACGAGTGACGCATTCGGCGAATTCAAGCTCGACGGTTTGCCGCCTGACGGCGGCGGCTATGAACTCGTGGTCAACAGCGCCCAGCGTCAGGCGCGTGTTGCAGTGGAACTGGGTGCCAGCCGTTACTTGGGCACGCTGCGGCTGGAGACGGTTTAAGGGGTCCTTCCGGTAATGCCTTGATACAGGAGCTAAGCATGAAGACATGGCTGAAACAGATTGCGCTGGTCCTTGCCGCGATGACCGCTGTCGCCGCGCCTGCGGCCGCGGCCTTTCCGGAGCGTCCGGTCAGGCTTATTGTGCCGTTTGCGCCGGGTGCGACCACGGACATCCTCGCGCGCATGGTCGCCGAGCGCCTGGCCGAGCGCTGGAAGCAGCCGGTCATTGTCGAAAACAAGGCCGGCGCCGGGAGCATTCTGGGCGCCGACTTTGTCGCCAAGAGCGCGCCTGACGGCTACACCATGTTGTTCGGTTCGGAGTCGCTGGCGCTGCTGCCGCAATTGCAGGACATGCCCTTTGACTGGAGGTCCGACCTGAAGCGCGTGTCCCTGGTCGGCGCGCTGCCGATATTGCTGCTCGCCTCGGGCAAGCGCGCCGACATCAGCAGCCTCAAAGACCTGGTCGATGTGGCGAAGGCCAATCCGGGCAAGCTCAACTTCGGCTCGCCCGGCAACGCCACCGTGCACCACCTGACGACCGAAATGTTTGCGCGCGCGGCCGGGGTGCAGATGACGCATATCCCGTACAAGGGCGCGGCACCGGCGATGACCGACCTGATTGCCGGCAATATCGACGTCATGGTGGGCGCCGAGCCGAGCGCCAAAGGCCATATCCAGGCCGGGCGGGTGAAGGCACTGACCGTGTTTGCGCGCGAACGCCTGCCCGGCCTGCCCAATCTGCCGACCGCACGCGAGGCCGGCCAGCCTTTCGAGATGTCGTTCTGGTGGGGGGTGATGGTGCCGGGCAAGACGCCGCCCGACGTGGTGCAGGAAATAGCGACCGCGACCATGGCGGTGATACGCGACCCGGACCTGCGCAAGCGCATGCTCGACAGCGGCGTTACGCCCTCTGGCGGCAGCGCCGATGAATTCGAAAAATTCTTCCGTGACCAGTTTGACGGCTGGGCGAAAATCCTGCCGAGCCTGAAAATCAAGCTCGATTGAGCGCCGTGGTGTTTTTTGCCGGGAGCAGGCGCTGAGCGCCGTCAACCGGCGCGTCGTGCTGGCGCGGCTGCCGCAGGGCATGCCGCAGGACGCCGACTTCACGCTGCTCGAAGGGCCCGCCGCAACACCCGCAGCGGGTGAAGTGCTGGTGCGCAACCTCTACCTGTCGATGGACCCCTACCAGCGCAGCTGGATGGCCGGCGGCAGCTACGGCGTGACTGCGACCCCGGGCGCCACGGTGATAGGCCGCGCCGTGGGCGAGGTGGTTGCATCGGGTGACGCGCGCTTTGCCGCGGGCGATTTTGTTTTCGGCGAAACCGGCTGGCAGACCCTGCCCGTGGTCAGCGGTGATGCGCTGGAAAAAATTGACACCACATTGGGACCGGTTTCAACCGCCGTCGGCGTGCTCGGCTCGCCCGGGCTCACCGCGTGGGTCGGCATCAGCGACATCGGCCAGCCCAGGGCCGGAGAAACCGTGGTGGTGTCGGCCGCCACCGGCGCCGTCGGCTCGGTCGCGGGGCAGATTGCGCGCATTCGTGGCGCGCGCGTGGTCGGGGTCGCCGGCGACGCGCAAAAGTGCGCGTTTGCGGTGGAGCACCTCGGTTATGACGCCTGCGTCAGCCATCGCAGTGCCGGCTTTGCCGCTGAACTTGCGCTTGCCTGTCGCAGCGGCGTCGATGTGTATTTCGACAACACCGGCGGCGCGGTCAGCGCGGCGGTGTTTGCGTTGCTGCGCCAGGATGCGCGTGTCGCCTTGTGCGGGCTGGTGGCTGAATACGGCGATGCGGCAGCGCGCGGTCCCAACATGAAGCATGTGCTGTCGAACCAGGCGCTGGTGCGCGGTTTCAGCGTGCGCCGCAACCTCGCGCGCATGCCCGAGTACCGCGCGCAGGCCGCGGCGTGGATTCACTCGGGTGAGCTGAAGTATCGCGAAGACATCACGGCCGGCATTGAGCATGCGCCGGCGGCCTTTCGCGGCATGCTTGCGGGCCGCAACCTGGGCAAGGCCCTGGTGCGGGTGGGCGACGATCCTACCCGCGGCTGAGCCGTGGCCGTGGCTGAGAAGCTGTGTGCCAGTTGCTGCGTGCTAGTTGCTGCTCGCGCCGGTGCTGCGCACCGCATCGGCCCAGGTCTTGCGCTCGCGTGCGAGCAGGGCCTCGCCGGCTTCGGTCGAGAGCTTGACGACGATGCTCGAGCGCTTGGCCATTTCTTCGGCGTAGGCGGGCGTGTCTATGGCCGCGGCAAAGGCGCTGCGCAGCTTGGCCAGCGCGGCCGGCGGCGTGCCTGCGGGTGCGACGATGCCAAACCAGGTCGGCGCATCGAGCATGGGAAAGCCGGCCTCGACCAGTGTCGGCACATCGGGCAGTTGCGGCAGTCGCGTCGCGGTGCTGACGGCGAGGGCGCGCAGTTTGCCCGCCTGGATCAGCGGCAGCGTGGTGGACGAACCGATGAAGCTGAAACCGATGCGCCCTGACAACAGGTCGGTCATTTGCGGGTTGGCGCCCTGGTAGGGGACGTGCAGCATTTTCACCTTTGCCGCCGAGGCCATGACTTCGGCAGTGAGGTGCGACAGCGAGCCGATGCCGTTGGAGCCATAGGACACGGCGCCGGGCTTGCTGCGCGCGAACTCGATGAACTCTTTCATGTTCCTGGCCGGGATGGCGTCGGGGTTGGTCACCAGCACATTGGGCAGGCTGCCCATGATGCCGACAAACTTGAAGTCGGCATCCGGATCGTAGGCGAGCTTGGTATATAGCGGCTTGTTGATGGCGAGTATGGCCTGGCCGGCAACGAGCAGCGTCAGCCCGTCGGCCGGGCTGCGTGCGACAAACTCGGCGGCGATGTTGCCGCCGGCGCCCGGTTTGTTCTCAACCACCACCGGTTGCCCCAGTTGCGCCGACAGCGCCGTGGCGTTGATGCGCGTCATCACGTCGGCCGGTCCGCCGGCGGCAAAGGGCACCACCACGCGCAGCGGCTTGTCGGGGAAGACTTGCGCCAGCACCGGCGCGCTCAACAGCGCCAGCGCGGTGAGGGCCACAGCCCGGGCAAATGATGTTGAAATGGATTTGCGGTGAATGAACATGGCGTGGCTCCTAGAGTGTGTGGGCAGGCCCGTGCGGCAGCCGCGCCTTGCATTGAAAGGGAATGATATAGCGGATTGCCGTTTTTAATCCACGGCGCGCCCCTGCGGTTGACACTGTTGCGGGCGGGCCCTAAAGTGGTTTTGAGCTTTGATCCAGTGTTACCTTTTGCGCGCTTTTACATTTTCGCATTTTTTACATTCTCACACTTTTACATTCAGGTCAGCCAGGCAATGGGTAATAGCGGTTATTCCGGCCGTGTCGTGGTGATCACCGGTGCCTGCGGTGACATTGGTTTTGCCATGGCACAGGGCTTCGCCGCGGCCGGTGCGCGGCTGGCATTGCTCGATCGCGATGCCGCGGCCTTGCAGGCGCGCTGCGATACGGCGTTTGGCCCCGGCAGCGCAGGCGATGTGATGGTGCTCGCGTGCGATGTCGCCGACGCCGCGCAGACTGCCGCCGCGGTCGCGCGCATCATCGCCCGCTACGGCGCGATCCATGTGCTGATCAACAATGCCGCGACGGTCACCGCCAAGAACAAGCTGGCCGATCTGCCGCTCGCTGACTGGCAGCAGGCCTTTGACGTCAATGTCACCGGGGCATTCCTGATGGCAAGGTCGGTTATTCCCTGTCTGCGCGCCGCGGGGGGCGGTGTGGTGCTCAACATCGCCTCGCAACTGGGCCATGTCACGGCACCGGGCCAGGCTGCCTACAGCGCGAGCAAGGCGGCGCTGTTGTCGCTGACCCGCTCGATTGCCGTCGATCACGCCGCCGACGGCGTGCGCGCCGTGAGCCTGTCGCCCGGCGCGGTGATGACCAGCCGTCTGACTTCGCGCTACGGCAGTGCGGATGCGGTCAATGACGCGCTCGCTGCACGCCAGCCGCTTGGCCGCGTCGGCACGGCCGCAGAAATCGCCGCAGCCGCCTTGTTCCTGGCCGGCGACGGCGCGGCTTTTGTGTCGGGCTCGGACTTGCTGGTGGACGGCGGCTATACCGCTGTCTGAGCCGGGTCCGCCGGTGGCGGGCTGGGTGCGGAATGATTACACTGGCGGCCCGCCTACCGTTCCGCCCCAGGGCGCAAGTCCCCGGCCATGATCACCCTTTATCCTTTTGCCGAGCGCATTGCCGCCCATCTCAAGGCGCGTTCACAAACCCTGGCTGTCGCAGAGGCCTCGTGCGGCGGCCTCATTTCAGCGGCGCTGCTGGCGGTGCCTGGCGCATCGGCCTATTACCTCGGCGGTGTGGTGGTCTATACGGCAAAGGCGCGCGAGACCCTGTTGCAGATTCCGGCCCCGGCAATGCAGGGCATGCGCGCCTCGACCGAGCCCTATGCACGCCTGCTCGCCGCTACCGTAGGTGAACGCTGCGGCGCCGACTGGGCGCTGGCCGAATCGGGTGCGGCCGGGCCCGTCGGCAATCGCTATGGCGATGCCGCCGGCCATGTTTGCATCGCCGTTGCCGGTCCCGTTGAATCGGCGGTGACCTTCGAGACCGGGCTCGTGGCGCGCAGCGAAAACATGCGCTCCTTTGCCGCGCTGGCGCTGGGCCGGTTGTTGCACGCGCTTGAAGATACGCATCAGGAAACCCGCCGGCCGGTGTCACCTGTTCGGAGCTAAATTACGCGAATTCATTTTACAAAACTCCCGCCAGTCGGGTGTTTCAAGCTGATTATGGTGACAAAATTGTCACATTTTAAGGGTCGATCCATGCCTGCCGCAGTCGGCCGCGGGCCGTCAGTGCCGGCGCGTTGCAGCGGCTTTACGATGATCGAACTGATGGTGGTGATAGGCATTGTTGCCATCCTCGCGCTGATGATGATTCCCGGTTACCAGGACAAGCTCATCCGCGACCAGATTGCCGAGGCCCTGCCGCTCGCCAACATCGCCAAGCTGCCGGTGGCAACGGGCTGGGCCCTTGCGCAAACCTTCCCCGCCGACAATACCGCGGCCGGTCTGCCGGTGGCGGACAAGATCGTCAATAATTTTGTCAGCGCGATCAGCGTGCAGGCCGGGGCGATCCACATCACCTTCGGCAATCGCGCCAACGGCAATATCCGCGGCAAGGTGTTGAGCCTGCGCCCCGCGACGGTGGACGATGCGCCCATCGTGCCGGTCACATGGGTCTGCGGTTATGCCGCTGCGCCGGCGAAAATGACGGTCAAGGGCGAGAACAAAACCGACATCGCGGCGAATTTTCTGCCCTTCATCTGCCGCGCCGGCTGATTCTCCGGGTACGTCGGTGCGCCGCAGGGAGCGATGCGTAGCATGCGCCGGAACAGGCCGAAGAACTGCCCGTCGGTGCGGCCCGGGTCGCGTGCGCGACCGTGCACGCGTGTCTCGAGCGCGGAATCGTCGTGCCTGATGAACTGGCGGGCCTCGCCGCAGCGCGCGGGTCCGGTGGTGCGCGAAACGCCGCAGTCGGTGCACGGCGTGCGTTTCGCCGGCGCGGCCGTTGTGAATTGTGACAGCGGCAAGACGCCCTGCGCTGCGGAATGTTTTCCGATGGTCACGGCGGTGATGCCCTTGCTTTGCTCGGTGGACGGAACGTTCGAGTCGTTCGCCGGTGTTGTGCCGTCCAAGTCGGTGCGGAGCGGCCCCGCACGTCCCGTTGCCTCGATCCGGTGCATTTTTTTGCGATTTAATCGGGCCGTGAACTGAACGAGTGCCGCCAGACGCGGTCAATCCGAATGTCTGGACACTGCGATGCTGTGGTGGGCGACGGAAATGGTCACAAAACATCACCAAACATCACAAAACATCACGATAGCCCGCCAGATTGCGCAAGAACAGGTTTGGCACAGGTTTTGCGCCTTCTCTTTGTGTATGGTTTGTCGCGAATGGCTTGTCGTGTTTTGGTCCGCGGTCTGTTTTAAAGGTGTTTTCATGCGTGCCTTGTTTGCTTTGATTGTCCTGCCGGTGTTGTTGTTGGCGCAGCCTGCGCTTGCCGATGACGAAGCGCATCCCCTGGGCCAGAAAGTCTGCAGCCTGCTGGCCGACTATGCGTTGGTGGCGCGGGCGCTGGCCGAGGACCCGCAGATCTCCAGCGGCCAGGCCGACGCCATTCTCGGGCGCATTTATACCGCGGGCAATGCGGTGATTGACGCGCTGGAGGCCGGCATCCGCATTGAGGCGCGCAGCAAAAACGCGCCGGCATCGCAGTTCTCCAACCGCTTTCTTGCATCCTGCCTGGTGCATCAGGCGCAGATCGAGCGTCTGCCCGGACTGATAGAGCGCAAGGTC
>CAYLPI010000099.1:10932-13464 GCA_964385505.1 uncultured Bordetella sp. | reverse complement strand
CACCTCGGGCTTGATGCCGTAACTGCCGATGCGGCTAAAGCCACTGCTTTCCCCGCTGCGGATGTAAAGGCCGGCGGCTCCGCAACCTAGCGCCGGCGCAAGCGCTGACAACAGCTTGTCGGCGAAATCGGCGAGCGTCGGGGCGTCCTGGACGGCGTCGGAGATAGTCTTGACACCCTGCCTGAGCCAGGACTGGCGGTCGATTTCCGCGCTTTTGACGCGGTAGTCATCAAGGATCCGCGACAGGTCGCCGATTTCCGTGTTGTCCCCGCCGCGTGCGAATCGCACGCTTTGGTCCCCGGCCAGCAGCAGTGTCACCTTTTCGGTCATCTGGGCAATCGGGCGGACGACCCTTCGCTGGTAAAACAGCATGAGTACGCCCAGGATAAAGGCGCTGTTGAGCAGGAATGCACCCAACGCAACGCTCGACAGCAGGTCCGCTTTTTCAGTCAGGTCGGTCACCTTCGTTGAAAGCCGCTTTTCGATCAGGTCGCGTACCTCGGCGACGCTGGTCATGAAGACCTTTCTGCCGCTCACAAACTCGGCGCTGTAAACGAGTTGAACGGCGGCCTTGAGGTCGCCCTTCTGTACTGCGTCCATGGATTTCGATTCGATGACGGTCAGCGCATCGGAATAGCGTTTGGCATCGTTAAGCAGGGTCATTTCCTGACTGGTCAGATCCAGTTTGTGCAGTTCCCGGACGGCCTGTTCCCGCGGGCGGAGGACTCTGATATTGGCAAGGTATTCATCGCGATATTGGGCGTCGCCGGTGGTGGCATAGGCGCGCGCGGCATCACCCAATGCGTTGCCGCTTCTGGCCATCAAGTCTGCGGCGGTGATTGAATCGGCCAAGGCCGTGGATGCACTAAGGCGTTGCGCCAGAAGGCTATCGGCTGAAATATAGGTCATCGTGGTGATGCCGGACAGGATGACGACGCCGGCCGTAATGAGCGCGCTGGCACTGATGATACGCATCTGGATTCCCTCCGTGGAAACGGTGGCTTCCGTTTCCGACAACATCAATAGCGCAAATGCTGCGGCCGTTCTGTTCGCTGTCGTACATACGGCATGGCATGAAAACTGCCGGCCGTCCTATTTTTGGGGGGCAAGCGTCACTGTCCTATCCGGCCCGCAGGTTTGATTTGCAGTTTCACGCTGTGCGTCGGCAGCGCATCAATCAGGTGCGGGTGCGCCGGACCAGAGCGGCCGGTAATCCCTGTTACCCCTGTTACCCCTGTTACCCTTGTTTCACCTGTTACCCCTGTTACCCCTGTTACACTGGCGCCCGTGAATTACGAACTCTTTATCGGCCTGCGCTATACGCGCGCCAAGCGGCGCAACCGCTTTGTCTCCTTTATTTCGCTCACTTCCATGCTGGGCATCGCGCTCGGGGTGGCGGCGCTGATCGTGGTGTTGTCGGTGATGAACGGCTTCCAGCAGGAATTGCGCACGCGCATCCTCGGCGTCGCCTCTCACGTGCAGATCACCGGCCCGGATAACCAGCTTGCCGACTGGCCGGCGGTGGCCGAACGCGCGGCCAAGAACCCGCAGGTGGTGGCGACCGCGCCCTATGTCAACGCCCAGGGCATGCTGTCCTTTGACAGCGCGGTGCGCGGTTCGATAATCCGCGGCGTGCTGCCCGAAGCCGAGGGCAAGGTCGCCGAAATCGGCACGCATATGCTCGCCGGCAGGCTCGACTCGCTGACCGCCGGCAGTTTCAATATGGTGCTCGGCTCGGAACTGGCGCGCGCTCTCGGCGCGCGGGTTGGCGAAAAAGTCACACTTATCGCGCCGCAAGGCCTGGTGACGCCGGCCGGCGTGGTGCCGCGCCTGAAGCAATTCACCGTTTCGGGCATTTTCGAGATCGGCATGTTCGAGTACGACTCCGGGCTCGCGCTGGTGCACCTTGAAGACGCGCAGCGCCTCTACCAGATGGGCGCCAGGGTCTCCGGCGTGCGGCTGAAGCTGGTTGATTTATTCCAGTCGCGCCAGGTGACGCGCGCGCTGATGCTCGACAAGGCCATGGGCGACGTCTATGTCAGTGACTGGACGCGCAGCCACGCCAATTTCTTTCGTGCGGTGCAGATCGAGAAAAACGTCATGTTCATCATCCTGACGCTGATCGTGGCGGTGGCGGCGTTCAACATCGTCTCGACGCTGGTGATGGCCGTCACCGACAAACAGCCGGACATCGCCATCCTGCGCACCCTCGGCGCGAGCCCCGGCGGCATCATGAAAATATTCATCGTCCAGGGCGTGCTGATCGGGGTCATCGGCACCTTGATCGGCGTCGCCGGCGGCGTGCTGCTCGCCTGGAACATCGACGTCGTCGTGCCCTTCATCGAGCGCGTCGTCGGCATGCAGTTTCTCGCCAAGGAGGTCTATTACATCAGCGAGCTGCCCTCCGACCTGCATCTGCGCGATGTCGTGACCATAGGCATTGTGTCGCTGGTGCTGTCCTTTCTGGCCACGCTGTACCCGAGCTGGCGCGCCTCGCGCGTCAACCCGGCCGAGGCGCTGCGCTATGAGTGA
>CAYLPI010000099.1:668-10832 GCA_964385505.1 uncultured Bordetella sp. | reverse complement strand
GAGGCGCTGCGCTATGAGTGAAGCGATTAACGAGCCGGTGCTCGCCTGCAGCGGGCTGTCAAAGATTTACCGCCAGGGCGACAACGAGGTGCGGGTGCTGGAGGAAATCAATATCGAAGTGGCGCGCGGCGAGATCGTCGCCATCATCGGTTCGTCGGGGTCGGGCAAGAGCACGCTGCTGCACCTGCTGGGCGGCCTCGATGCACCGAGCGCCGGCGAGGTGAGGGTGCAGGGCAGGGCGATGCAAAGCCTGTCCGAAGCCGAGCGCGGCGTGTTGCGCAACAACGCCCTCGGTTTTGTTTACCAGTTCCATCACCTGCTGGGTGAATTCAGCGCGCTCGAGAATGTCGCCATGCCGCTGCTGATACGGCGCATGCCGCGCGAAGCCGCACATGCCGCGGCGAGGGCGGTGCTCACCGATGTCGGGCTTGGCGCGAGGCTGACCCACACCCCGGGTGAGTTGTCCGGCGGCGAGCGCCAGCGCGCCGCGCTGGCACGGGCGCTGGTGACCCAGCCGGCCTGCGTGCTCGCCGACGAACCGACCGGCAACCTCGACCGCCAGAACGCGCAAATGGTGTTTGACCTGATGACCCGGCTCAACCGCGACCGCGGCACCAGCCTGATCATGGTCACCCACGACGCCGAACTGGCGCGCCACGCCGACCGCGTGCTGCGCCTGCAGGACGGGGTGTTGCAGGCCGCCTGAAACACGCGGATTTTCGCGGCATACCGGCTGAAAGCCCCGACTGGCGCGGCTTTTCAGACAGTGCTGCGGCCAGTCGCGGCGGCTCTAGATGCTTAACGCGATATGAAAATGCCAGGCATAGCCCGGGCCGGCCGGGCTTAGCGTGAACGCACCGTCTGCACCGGGTTGAGCATCACATACGCATCGCTTTGCCCGACATGGCTGTTTTCCACGCGGCCGGCTTTGACCGAGACCACGCACTGGCGCGAGGCGAAAAACCAGCCTTTGAAGACGACGGCGATTTGCATGAACTCCTGGCGCCCGGACGCCGCCGGCGGTGGCCTGAGCAGGCGTTGCGGGTCGCCGCGCACTTTTACCAGGCCGGGTGTTCCAGGCAGATCGGCGAGCAGGGAATTGACCGCGGTGCCGTCCAGGCCGGGCTCGAAGGCATCGCACAATCCGGCGGCGCGCGAGGAGGCCAGCAACTGGTCGGTGGCGACGATCAGCAGCAGCGCGAGGGCCAGCGCAAACGCCGAGGTGAGGGCTTTGTAGCTTCGCATGGCGCTATTGTTGCATTGTTACGGCCGCCTCAGGCTTCAGGTGCCGTCCAGCGCACGCGCCAGCACCGCCGGTGCCGGGCTGAAGGCCTTGCCGTAGCCGGCGACAAAGCGCAGCGCGACGGGCTGGATGACGAACAATGAAAAATCCGCGAGCTCGAACATGTGCCCGGCGTCGGCAAAGCGCGCGAGATAGACGTCGCGGGCTGCGGCGTACTCACCACCTTCGCGCGGCAGTGGCCTGGCGTCGCCTTGCACCGACAGGCGCGACAAGGCCTGCGCCGCGATGCCACTAACCTCGGCCGCCGTCACCAGCAGGCTCACCCGCGCGTGCGCCAGCATGTCGCGGGTGTGCGAGGCGAGGGCGCTGACGTGGATGAGAAAATGGTGGTCGGCACCGAATAGCGCGTAAGGCACCATCGACACAAAGGGTTCGCCCGCGTGCAGCGTGCCAAGGGCGGCGACGGTGCGGCCCGCGACAAGTGCGCGCAGCGTGCGGATGAATTCAGCGTCCAATCATGGATCCCCGACTTTTTTGCATTGTCGCCCGATCCCGCCGCTGCGCCAAGTGCTGGCGGCGGTGCTCTGTGGGTTGGCGCACTGAGAGCAACACGCAGCCGTGCCAGCATCGGGCTCCTTAAAGTCATGGAGTACCGTCGTGAACCGTTTCAGACTGATTCGAAGTGTGTTGCTGGCGCTTGCCCTAGGCGCCGCCGCCGTGCCGGTGCCCGCCATGGCGCAGATCAACATCAATGTGATGGTCGCGCCGCCCGCACCGCAGTACGAAGTGGTGCCCGTCATTCAGCGGGGTTATGTCTGGGCGCCCGGATACTGGGCCTGGCACGGTGACCGCCACATCTGGGTTGGCGGCCGCGCCATCGCCCAGCGCACCGGATATCGCTGGGAGGAAGATCGCTGGGAGCCGCGCGGCAACGGCTATTACCGCAAGCCCGGCCGCTGGGAACGTGATGCGGGCTACCGGCCGGTGAAAATGGAAAAAAAGGAAAAGAAGGAGAAAAAGGAAAAGAAGCAAAAAAAGGAAAAGAAGCAACGCGATGAATGATGCTTGAAGCCAGCGAAAATCAGGCAAACACGGCAAGGGCGACTGACGGCAACCGACCGGCTGTGTTCTCAGAGTTCTGCGACGGCCGGCTGGAAACGCCCGCCGGACGAGGTTTTGCAGCTTATGTCAGGTCGCCGCCAACGTAATACCAGCGGCCGTTCTCGCGCACGAAGCGACTGATTTCGTGCAAGCGCCGGGCGCGGCCGTCGATCTTGTGGCGGGCGATGAACTCGAGCACGGCGCGGTCCGGGTTACCCGCTTCGGGCGCGTGGCGTTTGACCGTGAGCCCCAGCCATTTCCCTGCAGCCGCGTCGCCCAAGCCAAGGCTGGCAGGCCGCGTGCCGCCATGCCATGTCGCCAGCAGGTAATCTTCGCGTTGCAGCGTGTAGGCGGTATAGCGCGAGCGCATCAGGGCTTCGGCGGTCGGGGCGAGGGCACCCCCCTCGATGTATCGCCCGCAACAGTCGGCGTAGGCGGCTGCGATGCCGCAAGGGCAGGATGCGGGTGTGGTCATGGTTTTTGCGACACTAGGACAAAAGCTCTGGTGTGGCAAGGGCATAGGCTGTAAATGCCCGCCTGGCGTGGCTTTCCAGCCTATATGGCATTTTTTTCGGGTGCACCTGCGTAAAAAAGCCGGCCCCTCGCGGGGCCGGCTTTTGCTCTGACAGGCCTGGCTTACGCCGCCTTGCTCGCCGATGCCTCGGGCTTGTTCAACAACTCGCGCAGCACGAAAGGCAGGATGCCACCGTGACGGTAGTAGTCAACCTCAATCGGCGTGTCGATGCGCAGCTTGACCACCACTTCACGCACGCTGCCGTTCTTGCCGGTGATGATCAGGGTCACGTCCTGCTGCGGCTTGATGTCGCCGTCGATGCCGCGCACGTCAACCATTTCTTCGCCGGTGAGGCCCAGCGTGTCGACTGTATCCGCGCCCTTGAACTGGCAGGGCAGCACGCCCATGCCGATCAGGTTGGAGCGGTGGATGCGCTCGAAGCTTTTGGCAATGACGCATTTCACGCCGAGCAGCATGGTGCCCTTGGCCGCCCAGTCGCGCGATGAGCCGGTGCCGTATTCTTCGCCGCCGAACACGACTGTTGGCACCTTGTCGGCCATGTACTTCATCGCCGCGTCGTAAATGGGCATTTGCTCGCCCGAGGGCTGGTGAATGGTGAGGCCGCCCTCGACGCGCGAGCCGTCGGCTTTGCCCGGCAGCATCAGGTTCTTGACGCGCACGTTGGCGAAGGTGCCGCGCATCATGATCTCGTGGTTGCCGCGGCGTGCGCCATAGCTGTTGAAGTCCGCCACCGAAACGTCGTTCTCCTGCAGGTAAATGCCGGCCGGCGAAGTCGGCTTGATCGAACCGGCCGGGCTGATGTGGTCGGTGGTGATCGAGTCGCCGAACACACCCAGCACGCGCGCATTGCGGATGCCGGTGTTGGGCTTGGGCTCCATGCCGAAACCCTCGAAGAACGGCGGCTCGGCGATGTAGGTCGAGGCCGGCCAGTTGTACACCTGGCCCGAGATGGACGGTACGGTCTTCCACATCGGGTTGGTGTTGGCGAGGTCGCTGTAGAGGCGGCGGAAGGTCGCCGGGTCCATGGCGAATTTCATGCACGCCTGGATTTCCTTGTTGGTCGGCCAGATGTCGCCGAGGAACACCTCCTTGCCGTTCTTGCCCTTGCCCACCGGCTCGGTCATCAGATCGACCAGCATGTTGCCGGCGATGGCGTAGGCGACGACCAGCGGCGGCGAGGCGAGGAAGGCGGCGCGCAGGTTGGGGTGGATGCGCGCCTCGAAGTTGCGGTTGCCGGAGAGCACCGCCGCGGCGACGAGGTCGTTCTGCACGATGGATTCTTCAATCGTCTCGGGCAGCGGTCCGGAATTACCGATGCAGGTGGTGCAACCGTAGGCCGAAACGTAGAAGCCGAGCTTCTCCAGATAGGGCAGGAGGCCGGCCTTTTCGAGGTATTCGGTGACCACGCGCGATCCGGGGGCGAGTGAGGTCTTGATATGCTTCTTGACGGTGAGGCCTTGCTCGACCGCCTTTTTCGCCAGCAGGCCTGCGGCCAGCAGCACGCTCGGGTTGGAGGTGTTGGTGCAGGAGGTGATGGCGGCGATCAGCACGTCGCCCGAGCCGACGTCGATACCGTCGCGCGTCTTGAAGCGTTTTTTCAGGTCTTCGGGCTTTTTCGAGTAGCCGTTGTCGGACGGCGGGCTGGCGAACACTTCGGTGAAGCGGGCCTTCACCTTGCCGATATCAATGCGGTCCTGCGGGCGCTTGGGGCCGGCGAGCGAGGGCACGACCCTGGCGAGGTCGAGTTCGACCACCTGGCTGTAGTCGATGTCGCCTTTTTTCGGCGTGCCGTACAGGCCTTGCGCCTTGAAGTAGGACTTGAATGCATCGACTTCTTCCTTGGTGCGGCCGGTGCCCTCGAAGTAATCGATGGTGTTGTCATCGACCCCGAAAAAGCCCATGGTCGCGCCGTAGTCTGGCGCCATGTTGGCGATGGTCGCGCGGTCCGGAACCGAAAGGCTCTCGGTGCCTTCGCCGAAAAACTCGACGAACTTGCCGACGACCTTGGTCTGGCGCATCAGTTCGGTCACGGCGAGCACCAGGTCGGTGGCGGTGACACCGCCGATCAGCGCGCCCTTGAGATGTACGCCGACCACGTCGGGCGTGAGGAAGTAATTGGGCTGGCCGAGCATGCCGGCTTCGGCCTCGATGCCGCCAACGCCCCAGCCGACAACGCCGATGCCGTTGATCATGGTGGTGTGGCTGTCGGTGCCGACCAGCGAATCGGGGTAGTACACGCCGTCTTTCTTGTGCACGCCGCGGGCGAGGTACTCGAGGTTGACCTGGTGCACGATGCCGATGCCCGGGGGCACGACCTTGAAGGTTTCAAACGCCTGCATCGCCCATTTCATGAAGGTATAGCGCTCGGTGTTGCGCTTGAACTCGAGCTTGGTGTTGAGGTCGAGGGCGTTCTTGCTGCCGTAGTTGTCGATTTGCACCGAGTGATCGACGACGAGGTCAACCGGCGCCAGCGGTTCGACGACCTTGGCGTTCTTGCCCAGGCGATCGGCGGTGCTGCGCATCGCGGCGAGGTCGGCCAGTACCGGAATGCCGGTCAGGTCCTGCAGCACGATGCGCGCGAGCACGAAGGGGATCTCTTCGGTACGCGGCGCATTGGGTTTCCAGTTGGCGACCTGGCGGATATTGCTTTCGTTGACCTTCTTGCCGTCGCAGTTGCGCAACACCGACTCGAGCACGATGCGCATCGACACCGGCAGACGCGAGATTTTTACGCCGAGGGCTTTTTCGAGCACAGGCAGCGAATAGAACTTGCCGGTTTTACCCGAAGCCATCTTGAATGTTTGCAGCGTATTAAAGGGGTTGTTCATGCTTTGCTCCTGGGAGGCGTGTTGGTCGCGGACAGTGCGAAGGGTGCATAGGGTGCCGAGGGTGCCGGGGGTGCGTAGGGTGCGTAGGGTGCGTAGGGTGCCGAGGGTGCGAAGGTGGCGGGTACTGCGGGAACGTATATTTTACTTAGCTTTTGCGAATCGGGTGAGGCATGACAAATTCAATTTCCTGTCATTCCGAACGCAGTGAGGAATCTGCTTTTGTACTGCCAAACAGCAGATTCCTCGGCCGTTGGCCGCGGCATGACAGTTTTTTAAATGCACCTCAAATTACAAACAAGTCCACAAACTCGTTGACCGGCGTGGCCTCGAGTTTTGCCTGGTTCTGGCACAGCGCGAGGATGGCTTTTTGCTGTTTCACCGGGAACTGGCGCGCGAGGTTGGTGGCGAACTTGGCCTCGAGCACCGGGATGCCCTCCTTGCGGCGGCGGCGGTGGCCGATCGGGTATTCGCACACCACTTCCCTGAGTTTCTTGCCGTCCTTGAATTCGACGGTGAGGGCGTTGGCGATGGAGCGCTTGGCCGGGTCGTGGTAGTCGCGGGTGAAGGCCGTGTCCTCGACACAGACCATCTTGTCGCGCAGCACGTCGATGCGCTTGTCGGCGGCGATGTTGTCCTCGTAGTCGGACGCGGTGAGGCGGCCGTGGATCAGCGGCACGGCGACCATGTACTGGATGCAGTGGTCGCGGTCGGCGGGGTTGTCGAGCGGGCCTTTCTTGTCGATGATGCGGATGGCCGCCTCGTGGGTGCGGATGGTGATCTTCCTGATGTCATCGACGCTGCGGCCCATTTTCTTCAGTTCGGCATGCAAAGTCATCGCGCATTCGACCGCAGTCTGCGAGTGGAACTCGGCCGGGAAGGAAATCTTGAACAACACGTTTTCCATGACGTAGGAGCCATAGGGGCGCTGGAAGGCAAATTCCCTGCCCTTGAACAGCACGTCGTAAAAGCCCCAGCCCTTGGCCGTCAGCACCGAGGGATAGCCCATCTCGCCGGTCTTGGCGATGAGGGCGAGGCGCACCGCGCGGCTGGTGGCGTCACCGGCGGCCCAGGACTTGCGGCTGCCGGTGTTGGGCGCGTGGCGATAGGTGCGCAGGCTCTGCCCATCGACCCAGGCGAGCGACAGCGCGTTGATGACCTCGTCGTAAGACAGGCCCAGCATGTTGGAGACCACCGCGGTGGAGGCGACCTTGACCAGCACCACGTGGTCGAGGCCGACTTTGTTGAAGCTGTTCTCGAGCGCGATGCAGCCCTGGATTTCGTGCGCCTTGATCATGCCGGTCAGCACGTCTTTCATTGTGAGCGGCTTTTTGCCGGCGGCGACGGCGTTGCGCGACAGCCAGTCGGCGGTGGCGAGGATGCCGCCGAGGTTGTCCGAGGGGTGGCCCCATTCGGCGGCGAGCCAGGTGTCGTTGAAATCGAGCCAGCGGATCATGGTGCCGATATTGAAGGCGGCCTGCACCGGGTCGAGCTGGAATTGCGTGCCCGGCACCCTGGCGCCGTTGGGCACGATGGTGCCCGGCACCACGGGGCCCAGCAGCTTGGTGCAGGCCGGGTATTCGAGCGCCTCGAAGCCGCAGCCGAGGGTGTCCATCAGGCACAGACGGGCGGTGTTATAGGCCTCCTTGCTGGAGATTTTTGCCTTGGTGGCGTAATTGGCAATGTCCACCAGCACCTTGTCGGCTTTGGGACGGACGTTGGAGATGTGAGCTGACATTGGTATGGATCCTCAATTAAAAACTAAAAATCTTAAAAGTCTAAAAGCTTGCATTACAGAGAACACAGAGAGCGCAGAGGAAAATCCCGTTCAGTCTGCTTTTCTTTTCTCTGTGTCCTCTGCGTTCTCTGTGCCCTCTGTGTTCTCTGTGGTGAATGCTTGGTTTTCCCTTTTAATCATTTCCGCGACTTCAGCGGCACGTACTTCTGGTTTTCCGGCCCGGTGTAGTTGGCCGTGGGCCGGATGATCTTGCCGTCGATGCGCTGCTCGATGACATGCGCCGCCCAGCCCGAGGTGCGGCTGACGACGAAAATCGGCGTGAACATCGCCGTCGGCACACCCATCATGTGGTACGAGACGGCGCTGAACCAGTCGAGGTTGGGAAACATTTTTTTCTCGCGCCACATCACCGTCTCGAGGCGCTCTGCAATGTCAAAGAGTTTCATGTCGCTCCTTTCCTTTGACAGACTGCGCGCCACTTCCTTGATCACCTTGTTGCGCGGGTCGCCGATGGTATAGACCGGGTGGCCGAAGCCGATGACGATCTGCTTTTCGGCGATGCGGCGCACCACGTCGGCTTCGGCCTCATCGGGGCCGGCGTAGCGGCTTTGTACTTCGAATGCCACTTCGTTGGCGCCGCCGTGCTTGGGGCCGCGCAGCGCACCTATGCCGCCGGTGATGGCTGAATACATGTCGGAGCCGGTGCCGGCAATGACGCGGCAGGCAAAGGTCGAGGCGTTGAACTCGTGCTCGGCGTAGAGGATGAGCGAGGTGTGCATGGCGCGCACCCATGATGAGCTGGGCGTCTTGCCGTGCAAGAGGTGCAGGAAGTGCCCGCCGATGGAATCATCGTCGGTTTCGACCTCGATGCGCTTGCCGTTGAAGGCGTAGTGGTACCAGTACAGCAGCATCGAACCGAACGAAGCCATCAGCCGGTCGGCGATGTCTTTTGCGCCGGGGATATTGTGGTCGTCTTTTTCCGGAATCATGTTGCCGAGCAGCGAGCAACCGGTGCGCATAACGTCCATCGGGTGGGCGGAGGCCGGCACCCGTTCGAGCGCCGCCTTGAGGCTGGCCGGCAGTCCGCGCAAGGCCTTGAGTTTGAGCTTGTAGCCCGCCAGTTCGGCGGCGTTGGGCAGTGTGCCGTGGACCAGCAGGTGGGCGATTTCCTCGAACCCGGCGTCGTCGGCGAACTCCAGAATGTCATAGCCGCGGTAGTGCAGGTCGTTGCCGCTGCGGC
Source organism: uncultured Bordetella sp. (assembly GCA_964385505.1). GTDB lineage: Bacteria > Pseudomonadota > Gammaproteobacteria > Burkholderiales > SG8-39 > CAITSH01. The sequence continues at coordinate 2,150 of CAYLPI010000099.1, read as the reverse complement.
CCACGGTGCACAGTGCGGTGTTGCCGGCGGTGACACCGGAGAGGGCCACCGACTTCTTTGCTTTCGGGGCGTTGGCGGCCGGCGCATTCGGATTCGGGGTATCGCTGCTCATTTGCTTTTCTCCTTGGCAAACAGGGTGTCGAGTTTTTGTTCGTAGGCGTGGTAGCCGAGGTACTCGTAGAGGTCGTTGCGCGTCTGCATGGTGTCGAGCACGTGCTGCTGCGTGCCGTCCTTGCGCACCGCCTGGTAGACCTTGAGCGCGGCGGCGTTCATGGCGCGAAAGGCCGACAGCGGGTAGAGGGCGATGGCGACATCGGCCGAGCGCAGTTCCTCGAGCGTGAACAGCGGCGTCGAACCGAACTCGGTGATGTTGGCGAGGATCGGCACTTTCACCGCGTCGGCGAACGTTTTGTACATCGAGAGCTCGGTCATGGCCTCGGGGAAAATGCCGTCCGCACCCGCCTCGACGCAGGCCGAGGCGCGGTCGATCGCGGCCTGCAGGCCTTCGACGGCCAGCGCATCGGTACGCGCCATGATGAAAAAGTCCGGGTCGGTGCGCGCATCGACGGCGGCCTTGATGCGATCGACCATTTCGGCCTGCGTCACCAGTTCCTTGCCGGGGCGGTGGCCGCAGCGCTTGGCGCCGACCTGGTCTTCGATGTGCATTGCGCCGGCGCCGAACTTGACCAGCGACTTGACGGTGCGCCCGACGTTGAAGGCGCTGGCGCCAAAGCCCGTATCGACGTCGACCAGCAGCGGCAGCGAGCACACGTCGGTGATGCGGCGGATGTCGGTGAGCACGTCATCGAGATTGGAGATGCCCAGGTCGGGCAGCCCGAGCGAGCCGGCGGCGACGCCGCCGCCGGAAAGGTAGATCGCCTTGTAACCGCTGCGCTCGGCCATGCGGGCGTGATAGGCGTTGATGGCGCCTATGCATTGCAGCGGATTTTCGGCCTTGAGCGCGGCGCGGAACCTGGCGCCGGCGGAGAGGGTGCTTGTCATTCGTGTTGTCCTTAAACGCTAATTCGAGAAGAAATATGAAATGTCATTCCGAGGCCGAAGGCCGAGGAATCTGCTTTGCTTCAAAAGCAGATTCCTCGCTGTGCCCGGAATGACATTTCTATTGGTGGTCATGTTGCAAGCTGTCGTTAACCGAAAAAGGCCTTGGCGGCTTCGTCGGGAATTGTCTGGCCGGTGACCCTGGCTTTTTGCAGGATTTCCCAGAAATAGCGGTAGGTGGCGCGGTCGTGCAATTCGCCGGCGTACTGTATCGGCCCCCAGTCGCCCGCCTGTGCGGCGAGCAGGATGTTGGCGGCGTCCGCGACCTCGGAGTAGTCGGGCTTCATGGCATCGACGATGGACTGGATTTGCGTCGGGTAGATCGACCACATGCGCAAGAAACCGAACTCGTGGCGGGCGCGATAGGCATCGTTGTAAGCGGTGTGCGGGTTTTTGAGGTCAAGCGTGACGTTGTGCGCCGGC
>CAYLPI010000099.1:0-658 GCA_964385505.1 uncultured Bordetella sp. | reverse complement strand
ACCAGCACGTGCAGCGGTATTGCGCGCTTCACGCCGTGGGTCGCGGCGGAGTTCTGGATGTAATCGACCATCTCGGCCACCTGCGCCGCGTTGGTGGGCTTGGGAATGGTGATGTAGGCGAGTACATTGCCGGCACCCGACACCAGGATATCGATGTCTTTTTTCCAGTGTGCATGGGTATGGTCGTGCATGCGCACGCCGGCCTGTTTGTATTTGTTGGCCGGCGAGTTGAGCAGGCGCACGATCATTTCGGCGTGCTCCTTCTCCTTGCCGGCCTGGGCGCCGTCCTCGCAGTCGCAGGTAATGTCGAAGATCGGCCCGAGCTTGTCCTGCAGTTCCAGCGCCTTGCCGATCAGCTTTTCGCTGCCGGCGAAGTGTTCACACGAGGGGATGACCGGGAACGGTTTTTCGCCGCGGAACAGGGCTTCGCCCGGATGAACGCGTTTCATGAGGGCTTCCTTGGCTTGCGTAGTTCGAGTGGCTCGCGTGGCTCGAGTGGCTCGAGTGGCTTGCGTGGCTTGCGTGGCATAAGTACCGTGTAATCGAGGTCCAGCACGACATTCGGGTGATAGGCGCCGGCAGCGTCTTTGGCCGCGCCCACCGCGCCGGCGGCGATATTCTTGATGCCGACGAGGCGCAGCCGCAACGCGCCGGCGTC
>CAYLPI010000098.1:0-13479 GCA_964385505.1 uncultured Bordetella sp. | reverse complement strand
GCCCCCACCCCTTGCTGGTGCTGTCACCGCGCGCCTTCAACGAAAAGACCTCGCTCGTCGTCGGCCTGCCCATGACAACTGCCGACTATTGACAACCCCTTTGCCGTCGCGGTTGGAAAGGCGCCGGGGCGCAAGCCCGCCACCAGCTACGTGTTGTGCCACCAGCCCAAGTCGTTTGACTGGAGCCGGCGCAAAGCCACCAAGCATCCGCCGGCTCGCCTGCGCGGCGCCTTGTTCGCCGAGGTGTGCGAGCGCGTCAATCAGATCATCCGGATCGGTTGAGCGCGCATCGTTTCCCATGACTTCGACATGGGCGAGTGAAAACCGGAGGCCACCTCCACCGTCGACGGCCGAAGCGTCTCCTTTGGTTGATTCCATGAAGAATGCCCTTACTTGAAATTTCCGTAGGTAAAAATTCTCGTATATAAAAAATGCCCGCATCAAGCGGGCATTTTTTATGGCGCGGTGGCGCCGGAAAGCCGGGATGTTATTTCGCGCCGCCCATGGCCCACCAGATGACGAGTATGACAACCAGTGTGCCGCCGACCAACCAGAGCGGCTTGAACAATTTTTCCGTTGCCTCCATGCCGCCGCCTTTCGAAACGGCGGGCGCCGCTGCGCCGGATGAGGATTTGCCCATGACAGCGTTGAACTTGACGAAGAACTCATGGGCCATCTTCTGCGCCACGCCGTCGACCAGGCGCGAGCCGATTTGCGCGAGCTTGCCGCCGATATTGGCCTTGGCCGAATAGTTGAGCCGCGTCGAGCTGCCTTCCGTGGTGAGCTTCACCTGTGCTCCACCCTTGGCGAATCCGGCGGCACCGCCCGACCCCTCAAAAGCGATCGAATAGGAGTTCGGCGGGTCCAGATCGGAAAGCGACAGCTTGCCGGTGAATTTGGCTTTAACCGGCCCCACCGACGCGGTCATGGCAATACGAAACTCGTTCGCAGCCGTTGCCTCGACCGACTCGCAGCCGGCGATGCAGGATTTCAGAATCTCGGGGTCGTTGAGTCCGCGCCAGACATCAGCTTGCGCGAGGGGAATCAGCTGTTCGCCGGTCATTTCCATGGTTCAGTGCTCCTTTTCTTGAATCGTTGGCCTATGTTCCTACTGATCGTGCGTCTACATCGGCGATATGTTCAAATTTATCGACATGTCGGCTGAAATTGGCTAAGCGACTTTCCTGCGCGTTTCGTTGCCTTCGAGCACGCTGGCGAGGTCGAGCCGGCTTTGCATGTTGTGCGCGGGCAGGAACGTGTCCACGTGCGGCAGCATCGCGCATATGCCGGCGGACCTCGCCTCGAAGCCTTCGTAGCGCAGCAGCGGATTGAGCCAGATCAGATGGCGGCATGAACGGTGCAGCCGGTCCATTTCCTCGGCCAAGCCCTGGCCGACATCGGCATCCAGGCCGTCGGTGATCAGCAGCACTACCGCGTTCTGGCCCAGCACGCGGCGCGACCAGTGCAGGTTGAAGTCGCGGATAGATGCGCCAATTCGCGTGCCGCCGGACCATTCGGAAACCAGGTCGGCGACGCCGGTCATGGCGATGTCGACATCGCGATGGCGCAGGCAGCGGGTGACATTGGTGAGGCGGGTGCCGAACACGAAGGTGCGCACGCGGTCGCGGTCGTTGGTGATGGCGTGCAGAAAATGCAGGAACACGCGTGAGTAGCGGTTCATGCTGCCGGAGATGTCGCACATCACCACCAGTGGCGGATGCAGCCAGCGCGGCGAGCGACGCTTGATGTCGATCAGGCCGCCGCCCTCTCGCATCGAGGCGCGAAGCGTCGCCCGCATGTCGATCCTGGCGCCATGCAGGTCGGCGCGGAATCGCCGCGTGCGGATGTCGAGTATCGGCAGGCGCATGCGCTTGATGATCGACTTGGCCTGGGCCAGTTCCTCGGCGGTCATGGTCTCGAAATCGACGTGCTGCAGCACCTCGCGGGAAGAGAAGGTGAGGGTTGCATCCAGTTCGACCTTTTCCTCCTGTTCCTCCTTTTTCCGCACCTGCTGCTGTTCGGGATTGAAGGCTTCGCTGACGCGGCTGTTCGTTTTTTTCTCCTCTTCCGGGGCCGAGGAGAAGTCGTCTGGCATCAACATTGCCATGGCGCGCTCGAGCAACTGCGGATCGCGCCAGAAGATGTGGAAGGCCTGGTCGAAGACGTCGAAATGCTCGCGCTTGGCGAGGAACACCGAGGCGAGCGTCCAGTAGAAATCCTCTCGCCGCTCGATGCCCACCGCTTCGACGGCGCGCAGCGCATCGATCACCCGGGTGGGCCCGATGGGCAGACCGGCCGCTCGCAGCACGCGGGCGAAGTGCATTATATTTTCTGCAAAATGGCCGGGGACGCTCATGGCCAGGACTTCTCCCGGGATTTTTCCGGCGGATTTTCCGACGATAACGCGAGCATCGATTAGCGCGCCATCAACTCGAAGCGCCGCGCGGCGATGATGCGATAGCCCCTGGCATAGGCTTCGTGGTTGCGCTCCAGGTCGCCAAGGTCGTAGACGTAATTCACCACCATGGCCGTCGAGCGCCGCAGTCCTGCGGGCGAGGTGTCGCCCATCCAATTGAGCCGGTCCAACCTTGCGCCATTGCCCAGGTGAAAGCGCGCCACTGAATCCAGCGGCGCCTTTTGTGTCGACAGGTTTGATGCCGGCGCCTAGGCAAGCGCCGCGGCGACCGCGCGTTTGGCCATCACCGTGACCAGATGCGCGCGGTAATCGGCCGTGGCATGGATGTCTGAATTCAGGCCCTTGTCCGTCACCTTGATGCTGGCCACGGACTCGGGGGCGAATCTGGCTGCCAGCGCTTTTTCCATTTCCGGGACGCGGTACACACCCGGACTTGCGCCGGTCACCGCCACGCGCATGCCCGAGGATGTCTCGGCGACAAACACGCCGACAATCGCGAAACGCGAAGCCGGGTTCTTGAATTTCATGTAGGCCGCGCGCTTGGGTACCGGGAAACTCACCGAGGTGATGATCTCGTCAACCTGCAGCGCGGTTTCGAACATGCCCTTGAAGAAATCGTCGGCGGCGATCTTGCGCTTGTTGGTCTGTATGGTGGCGCCCAAGCCGACCAGTCCTGCCGGATAATCCGCGGCCGGGTCGTTGTTGGCCACGGATCCGCCGATGGTGCCCATGTTGCGCACCTGACGGTCGCCGATGCCGTGGGCAAGCGAGGCCAGGGCGGGAATGGCTTTTTTCACCTCGGCCGAACCGGCGACTTCGGCGTGGCGCGTCATTGCGCCTAGGGTCACGGTGCTGCCATCCACCTTGATGCCTCGCAGGTCGGCGATGGTGCCCAGATCGATCAGGTCGGAGGGCTTCGAGAGGCGCAGCTTCATTGAGGCGACCAGGCTCTGGCCGCCGGCGAGCAGCTTGGCATCTTCGCTCTTGCCCAGCGCCGTGATGGCGTCGGCTACGCAGTTAACAAGGTTGTAATTGAATGAGTACATGGTGATTTTCTCCTGGCTCAGCCGCGCATCGTGGCGGCGGCCGCCTTGATCGCCTTGACAATGTTGTGATAACCGGTGCAGCGGCACAGGTTGCCGTCGAGTTGCTCGCGAATTTCGCGCTCAGTGGGATCGGGGTAGTTCTTCAGCAGGTCCATGGCCGAGAGCACCATGCCAGGGGTGCAAAAGCCGCATTGCAGGGCGTGATGTTCGCGGAAGGCCTCCTGCATCACATTGAGCGTTCCATCCGGCTTGGCAACTCCCTCGATGGTGAGGATGTCGGCGCCCTCGGACTGCATCGCCACGATGTTGCACGACTTGATGGCCCGCCCGTTCATGTGAACCGTGCAGGCGCCGCATTGGGCGGTGTCGCAGCCCACATGGGTGCCGGTCAGGCGAAGGTTTTCGCGGATGTAGGTCACCAGCAGCGTGCGTTCCTCGACTTCGGCGCTCACCGCCTTGCCGTTGACGTTCATCGAGACCTTGACGGTCATAGTTGTCTCCTAGTTAACGAATATTGGGTATATACAAGGGGCGAAGGCTCCTTGTTCAATACATTCCAAGCGGGCACCTCGGGTAAAGCGGAATCTTGCCTGAGAGGCCGGTGACCTGACCGGCCGCCGAATTTGTAACAGGTCGCTTAGGCCCTGGCCCGTCGCAGCGCTTCCCATATCCGGCCAGGGGTGGCGGGCGGATCGAAGTGTTTCACCCCGGCCGGTCGCAGGGCATCGAGCACTGCGTTGAGGCAGGCCGGCAGACCGCCGGTGGCGCCGCTTTCCCCCGCGCCCTTGGCGCCCAGGATGTTGTTGGGGCTGGGCACGGAGTGGTCGAGCACGCGGAAATCCTGCACCAGGTCGGCTCGCGGCATGGTGTAGTCCATGAAGCTGCCGGTCAGCAGCTGGCCGCTCTCCGGGTCGTAAATACAATGCTCGCCGAACACGTGGCCCGCGCTTGTCATCACGCCGCCGTGCACCTGACCTTCCATCATTGCATGGTTGATGACACGGCCGACATCATCGACTGCGGTATACACCAGCACCTCGGCTTCCCCGGTTTCTGCATCGATTTCCACTTCGCAGACATGCGCTCCGGTCGGGAAGGTGCGCGCAGCGGGATTCTCGGCGATGGTATCCAGCGGGTGGGGGCCGCTGGCCGGGCGATGTTTGACGATGATCTCGGTCAGGGCAATGGCGCGGTCAGTCCCCTTGATCACATAGCTGCCGTCGCGGAATTCAATGTCGCTGGCGGGGGCTTCCAGGTCCCTGGAGGCGAGGTCCAGGCCCTTCTTGATGATCTCGGTGGAGGCATGGCGAAAGGCGCTGCCCTGGGAGAGCGTGGTCCGCGAGCCGATGGAGGCAGCGCCCATCAGGACGGGGCCATCCGGGTCGCCGGCACGCAGCACGATTTTCGCGGGATCGATGCCCAGCCATTCGCCGACCATTTCGGGAAAAATGGTTTCATGGCTCTGACCGCTGGCGCCGGCGGCCATGTAGAGCTGCAGGTCGCCGGAACTGCCGTCGCCGGAGCTCTTGCCATCCTTGGCAAACAGCACCGCCACCTGGTCCTTGGGCACTCCGCCACCGCCGGCGGGTTCGACAAACACCGCAGCGCCGAGGCCCAGCAATTTGCCGCGTCGGGCGGCTTCGGCCCGACGCGCGGGAAACTGTTTCCATCCCGAGGCCTCGATCACTTTTTCGATCATGGCGGGGTAATCGGCGCTGTCGAATACCGTGCCGGTGACAGTGGTATAGGGCATGGCCTCGCGCGGGATCACATTTTTCTTGCGCAGCTCCAGCGAGTCCATCTTGAGCAGCACCGCCGCCTCTTCGACCAGGCGTTCCACCACGTAGACAGCCTCGGGACGCCCGGCGCCGCGAAACGCATCGGTGGGGGCGCAGTTGGTCATAATCTGGCGCTGGCGCCCATACATGGACTCGACACGATACGCGCCCGGCCCGATGGTCTTGCCATTACCGGTATTGGTGAGCGCGCCGGCCTGGCTGAGGTAGGCGCCCGACTCGGACAGCCAGTCGGTGCGTATGGCCAGGAAGCGGCCGGTCTTGTCCATGGCCAGTTCCCCGGTGAGGCGCATGGCGCGGCCGTGGCCGTCGTTGAGGAAATCCTCCGAACGCGTGGACACCCATTTCACCGGTGCGCCAACCACCTTGGAAGCGTGCAGCAACACGCCATATTCGGGGTAGGATGCGGTGCGCGCGCCGAAAGCGCCGCCGATGTCGGTGAACTCCACGCGTACCTTTGCCGGCGCAACACCCAGCGTGGTTGCCAGCGAATTCTGCATGGCACTGGCGCCCTGATGCTCGCATCGAACCGAATAGATTTCGGTCTTGGCGTCATAGGACGCAAGCACCGCGCGCGGCTCCATGGGCGTGGGCGCAACGCGCGGGCTTTCCACGGTGACCCGCACCACATGGTCGGCGGCGGCAATCAGCGCCGCGGTTTTCTGCTCATCGCCGTAATCGAAGTCGAAACACACATTGCCGGGAATATCGTCGTGCACCAGCGTGGCGCCGGCGGCCAGCGCGCGATCCACACCGATCACCGGAGGCAGTTCTTCGTAGTCGATCTCCACCAGTTCCGTTGCCGACAAGGCGGCCATCACGCTCTCGGCGATAACCACGGCCACCGGTTCCCCTACATAGCGCACTTTCTCGCGCGCCAGTGCCGGGCGATCCGGCACGATGATTTCCATTCCGCCGCGACCGGGATAGTGCACCAGCGGTTGTAAGCGCTTCAGATTGGCGGCGGCAATGCCCTCGCCGGTCAGCACCGCGCGCACGCCGGGCGCCTTGGCCGCGGCGGTCGCATCTACTTTGAGAATCCTGGCGTGCGCCCGGTCGGAGCGCACGAACACGGCATGAAACTGGCCCGGCAGGTTGCAGTCCGAGGTGTAGTTCCCCTTGCCGGTCAACAGGCGCGGATCTTCTCTTCTTCCCTTGAATGTTGTCATTATCTGCCTATATAAAATGAATAAAAATCAAACCGTTACAGATACGCGAGTAAAACGCGCAGGCGTGGACTCCGGCGCTATCGCGCAGCTGCCCGCCGTCCTGCGCGGCCGGTGCCCAGCACCGTCACGATGGTGATCAGCGCCATAAATCCGCGCATCCAGAACCCGTTCTTCGGATCGGAATGATCGAGCAGCCAGCCATAGAGCACCGGCACAACGATGCCGGCGAAGGCAACGCCCGTGGACACTAAGCCGAATACCTTGCCGAACGAGCCGGGTGGTGCCAGTGGGCGCACGATAACCGTTCTTCATTGTTTTTCTGTCTGCGCAAGCCGCGGGATCAGGCGCAGCGCGTTGCCGCGGTAAATCGCGTAGCGCTCCGCAGGCGTGAGCGATGCCTCTTCAAGCTGGCGCAGCGTGAGGTCGACCTGCGGAATCCCCGCCATCGGCCAGTCGGTGCCGAATAGAATGTTCTCGATCGGCACCGTCTCGCGCAGCGCTGCCAGCGTGGCGCGGTTGGCGGACTGGGTGATATCGAAATGAAAATTGCGCAATGCGGGCAGCATCTTTTCCGGGCCGCGCAGCAAGAAGCCGGGGTTGCGTTCCGCGAGCACCGCAGTGCGCCCGGCCATGTAGGGCATGGCACCGCCCGCATGCGACCACAGGAAGCGGATATTCGGAAAGCGCTGCGGCACGCCGTGATAAAGCACGCTTGCGAGTGCCCGGGTGGTATCGAACGGAAACTCCAGTGTCGAGGGAGACAGTTCGCGAAAACCCTCGAACTGCCACGGACTGGTGGGGTGGATGAAGGCGAGCGCGGAGCGCGCGTTCAATACCTCCAGCAATGGCCAGTAAACCGGATCGCCAAAATATCTGCCGCCATAATTGGTCAGTATCGTGACGCCGTCGGCGTGCATGTCGTCCAACGCCACGATGGCTTGCCTGCGCGCCGCATCGAAATACGGTAAAGGCAGGGCCGCAAAGAACCCGAAGCGTCCGGGATGCTTCGCGATGATGCGCACCTGGTCTTCATTGCAGTGATGGGTCAGGCGCACGGTGGCGGTTTCGTTGCCCATATCCATGCCCGGCGCGCCCAGAGAAAGAATGGTGGTCCGGATGCCGGCGTGCTCCATGATCTTCAGTGAATGCTCCGGCGTCCAGTCCGGTGCCGAGCGCGACGAACCCTGCGCGGCGATGGCCTCGGCGCCTATGGCTTTAACGTAGTCGCGCGACACGTAGTGATGATGCACGTCGATGCGGCCCGCAGCAGTGGTGCTATTCACAGCCCGCCTTTAGTGGTAAGTTTCCGCACGATAATTTCACCAAATGAAACCACGGGAACATGAAAATGGCAAGCCGCAGCTACAAGGATGTCGAGGCGATCCAGCGCGGCATCAATGTGCTTGCCGCGCTCAATCGTGCCGAGACCGGCTTCGTCAAGCCGCTCAGCGACGAACTCGGATTGTCGCCCGCCACGGTGATCCGCGCGCTGGAGACCCTGACCTCCAGCGGCTACGTGGAAAAGATGCCGCACCGCAAGGGCTATCGCGTCACGGCGAAAGTGCTGAGCCTCAGCGCCGGATTCCACGGTGAACCCATGGTCGTCGCCGTGGCGCGGCCGCATGCCGATGAACTGACACGCCGTTTTCTGTGGCCGGTCTCGGTGAGCATGCTGGATGTCGATGCCATGGTGGTGCGCCACAGCACTATTCCCTCGAGCCCGCTCGCGCACGTGCACACCACGCTCAACAAGCGCCTGTCGCTGGTGGCGCGCGCGCACGGCCGAGCCTATATCGCATTTTGCAGCGCGCGCGAGCGAAACGTGCTCATGCATCTGGTCGCAAAGTCGAGCGACCCGGAAAAACAAGTGATTGCCAGTGCGCGCGAATTGCGCGCCACGCTCAAGGAAACGCGCGCGCGCGGCTATGCGCGCCGCGACGCGCGCGTCGATCCGCAGACCACCACCATCGCGGTGCCGGTGTTCCTCGACAAGGACCGCATCGCGGCCACCCTGGGCATGACCTTTTTCCCGCGCGCCGTCCGGCCCAGGCAGGTGGCGGCCTTTCATGAAGCACTCCGGGGGACTGCAAAAGCCATATCAATCGATCTCAGAAAAAACCTCGGGTGGTAGAGCCACGACAGGACAGGCAATCTTAGCGCAGAGCGCCGAGTTTGCACTTCCTCAAGTTACCCAATTTCATTGGTTGAAATAACTGTCGGCGCTTCTCGCCAAAGCCGGCGGTTTTGGCCACACTGGTGGTATTCCACGCAAAAAGGAGCAGCAAGAAATGAAACTGGCCAGTTTTAGGGCAGATGGACGCGATCGTATCGGCCTGGACGATGGCAATATGCACCTCGTCGACATTACCGAGGCGCTGGCGGCGGCTTCGCCGCCCAACGCGGCACCGCGTAATGTCGTCGAAATCATCGAGATGGGGGATGCGGGCCTTGAACTGCTGCGTCGCGCTGAAAAAGAAGGCCAGGGCAAACGCTACGCCGCGGCGCAAGTCGAATGGCAGCCGCCGGTGCGCCGCCCGTCGAAGCTGTGCTGTATCGCGCTCAACAACAGCGCCAATGCCGAGCGCATCATGAGCGGTCCCAAGCACCCGGCCATGTTCATCAAGCCCTCCAGCAGCCTGATCGGGCACAACGGCGCCATCGTTTGCCGTCCCGAGTACGGGCGCGTGCATCCCGAACCCGAACTGGCGGTTGTCATCGGCAAGGAGGCCAAGGACATCACCGCCGAGCGCGCTTACGACTATGTGTTCGGCTACACGATTCTCAACGACATCACCTCGCCCACCATGCGCGTGGAGGACACGTTCCATTACCGTTCGATTCATCCCAAGGCCGGCGCGAGCATGGAGATCGAGTACGTCGACACCTGGACCAGTTACCCCGGGCGCTACAAGGGTTGCGACACCTTCAGTTGTCTCGGCCCTTGGATAGTGACGCGCGATGAAATCCCCGAGCCGCACCGGCTCGGGGTGCAATGCCACCATCAGGGCAGGCTGGTGACCGAGGACACCACCGAGAATCTTTTTTTCAAGACCCCCGAGGTGCTGGCCTTCCTGTCGCGCTACGTCACGCTGTGGCCGGGGGATATCGTCGCCCTGGGCACGGCGCTGAAGAAATCGGCCGCGGGCGGCGCGGTGCAGAACGTCGACCTCAACAAGCTCGGCGGGCCGGTTTCGGTGAGCATCGAGAAAATCGGCACGCTCTCCAACTCGGTGGTCAACCGGCCGTATGCCGGGCAGGTGCCATGAACCCGATGCTCATTTGCGTGTCGCATTCACCGATCATCATGATCCGCGCGAAGGCGCCCGCAGACGAGCCGAAGATTCTGGCGTTCTACGACGAATGCCGGCGCGCGATCGCGGATTACGCACCCGAGCAGGTGATTGTTTTTGGCACCGACCATTTCTCCGGGTTTCACTATTCGCTGATGCCTGCATTCTGCGTCGGCCTGAAGGCGGGCGCCGTCGACGATGTAGGGGGATTCCCGGGAGCACTGCGAGTCCCTGCCGAAGACGCACTCAAGCTGGTTGGGCAACTGCGCGCAGAAGGTTTCGACCCTGCGGTGTCCTGGGACATGCGCATCGACCATGGCTTTTCACAGCCGCTGCAGCGCCTGCTTGGCGGGCTGGATCTATTCCCCACCATTCCGATATTCATCGGCGCCCTGTCGCCGCCTTTCCTGCCGTTCGCGCGCTCGCGACATTACGGCGCCGCGGTCGGGCGCCATGTGCGTGAAAGCGGCAAGCGCACTTTGTTGCTCGGTTCGGGCGGCCTGTCGCATCACCCGACGCGCTACTACCCGTTGATGGGCGCGGCCGAGCCCGATGTGGACGCCTGGCAGATGCATGGCGAGGCCGGTGGCAGCATGAGCAGCGAGGTCTGGTTTTCGCGCTTGCGGCGTATGCACGAAGAGGGCGCGGTGATGCTGACCGACGGCCGCCGTACGCCCGCCGATATTCGCCTCAACGAGGAGATCGACCGTGGCTTTCTCGATGAGCTAATGTCGGGAAACCTCGGCGTGGTCGATGCCTGGACACCGGAGACATTGGTGGAACGCGCCGGTGTCGGCTTTCTCGAAGTTCATACGTGGATCGCTGCCGCTGCCGCGCATGCGGCCGCAGGCGGCGGACTGCCCGGCAAAAGCATTTACTCGCCGACACTCGAATACGGCATCGGCTACGGCATGGTGTTGGCAACACACTGAAAACAGGTGCCCGCGGACACGGGCTCGCACTGACCTACGATGGGATGGCGGTCACGAACAAGTTAATTCGGTTCGCTTGAGTCACGGTGACGCTGGCTGTGGGTTCGCAGATGTAAACGGAAGCCTGCGCGCAGGCCTATCCCTCCAAACCGGTGCGGGTCATCGTTCCCTATCCCGCCGACATCGGCTTCGATGTGTTGGTGCGCGCCATGGCCCCGGAAATGAGCTTCGGCATACGCTGCGTGGTCGTGCCGAGCTTCGGTCCGCTGTTCCACAGTTACTGCTTCAAGAACGGCGTGCTGCCGATCACGCTTGATGCGCTGGAAGTTGCCCGCCTCGCCGAGGGAGCGGCACCCGTTGCGCCGCAAGCGATGTTCTGCGTGGATGTCGCGGCGCAGACGCTGGTCACGCGGTCTGGCCGAAAGCTCACGTTCTCCAGTCCCGGCTTTTGCCTTCAGCAGTTGCTCGAAGGGGGTGACGAGATCGACATGAGCCTGCGGTTGCAAGCGAAAATTTCCGATTTCCATGCGAACGCCGCGCAAAGAAAGCCCTGGCTCTATCATCCATGAGGCGGTCGCGAATCTGCTTCGGTGTTTTACTTTTGCTGTCCGCCTGTGCCGCCCCGGAACAGAACGCCGAGAAAGTCGCGGCTTTCATCAACGAGAACTACGGGCAAGCCTGCGAGAAACTCGGCTACACGGCAGGTACCGATAAGCATCGTGACTGCATGGTTTCGATGTGCCAGGCGGCTGAAACTTTTCAATAAAAATATATCCGATTGTGGGGGGTCTTCGGTACCTCAGCCACAGCGCGCCAGAGGATCGGGCCGAAACTCGATTTGAACCGCGCGCGGCATGCTGCCCTTGCCGCCCTCCATCAGCCACCGCGTGCGATCACCGTTCGTGCGCCTTGAGCCGCGGCCCTTCCAGCCGGCGTTCGGATCATCGATGCGCCAGTCCAGGCCCTTGGCGTACAAGCCCATGGGATACGGGATGCGGATCGTCACCATCTTGCCGTAAGCCGGGTGAAGCCCCACGGTATTTCACGCAGTGAAATTACGCCGAATTCTATTGCGAGAATGGCAGGCGAAGACGCAAAACGCCGAAAGCGCATGCTAGGCTGCATTTGCATCCAAAGACTTGAAGTACCAATTGCTTGTTATCGAGATGCCGGTGTGTCGCGATCCGCAGTTGCCGGATTATCTGGCCATCTATGCGCGCACCAAAGAAGAAGCGCGGCAGCAGGTTCGCTGGATATTAGAGAAATAGTTCAACGCAGTTTCATTTCATTACCAAAACGGGAGGTCGCTTGAAATTTTTTACTGGAATGCATGGCAAGATCAAAGGGCTGTATGTCGCCGCAGCATGTTTTGCACTGTGCGGCGCAGCGATGGCTCAGGCCCCCTACCCGACGAAACCGGTTCGCGTCGTAGTTGCCGGCGCCGCCGGCGGTTTCATAGATACCATTTCGCGCATGGTGGGGCAGAAGCTGAGCGAACGGCTTGGTCAGCCTGTGATCATTGAAAATCGTGGCGGCGCAGGCGGAAATATCGCGGCCAGACATGTCGCGGCGGGCGATCCCGACGGCTATACGCTGCTCGCAACGTCCCCCCAGATAGCCATCAATATGAGCCTATACAAGAATCCCGGATATGACCTCTTCAGGGAATTTGCACCGGTCGCGCTTACCGGTTCCACCCCAGGGGTGTTCGTCGTGCATCCTTCCAACCCCGCCAACAGCCTTCAGGATTTGATCAGGCAATCCAAAGGGAAGCCCCTGAACTATGCCACCCCGGGTGTGGGCACCTCTTCGCATATCGCCGGCGATTATTTGTTCCGGTCGCTCGCCGGCCTTGAGGTCGTTCATGTTCCCTACCCCGGCGGCGCGCCGGCCATCAATGCGGTGGTTGCGAATCAAATCGAGGTGATCAGCATTTCCATGCCGCCGATGGTCGGACTGATCAAACAGGGGCGGCTCAAACCATTGGCGGTTTCGAGCCTAAAGCGAGTCGATGCCTTGCCCAACGTCCCGACGGTCAGCGAAGCTGGTTTCGCCGATTTTGAGGAGCGTTCGTGGGTGGGCTTTTTTGTGCCGGCCAAAACCGGCAGAGACGTCATTGATAAATTGAATGCCGATATCAATCTGATCCTGGCCCTGCCTGAAATTCGCGAAAAGTTCGCCGCATTGGGCATGGACTCGGAGCCGGGTTCGGCAGCACAATTTGACGCCTATGTGCGCAAGGAATTCACCAAATGGGCCCGATTCGTGAAATCGACGGGAGTATCGGTCGACTGAGTTCTTGTTTTGCCATGAAACCAGGCCGCCGCCCGGATTCTCTGGTCAGCGCTCGACTGCTCCGACGAAGTTGCGCGTCGCAACCGATTGAGAGTGGGTTAAGCGCATGCACACGATTTCCCGCGATCCGGAAGTTATGGGCGGCGCGCCGGTGTTCTCAGGAACGCGGGTGCCGGTGCAGACCCTGCTGGACTACCTTGAAGCCGGTGACTCCATCGATGAGTTCCTGGCCGGGTTTCCCACGGTCAGTCGCGCCCAGGTCGTTGGGTTTCTCGAACAGGCGAAGGATCGTCTGGTGGCCGCCCGCTCTTGAAAATTCTGCTGGATGAGTGTGTTGACCGACGACTCGCCCGCGAAATCACCGGTCATCAGGTCAAAACAGCCCATGAAATGGGATGGGCCACTATCAAGAACGGTCAATTGCCGACATCGCGTAAGGACGGCGCGAGGCCCGCGGCTGGCCAGCCACAGGCCTCGTGGGCTGTGCGCGCATCAGATCGAGCCCGGGGGCGGGGTTTGGGGATCGACGCGATTG
>CAYLPI010000097.1:0-13502 GCA_964385505.1 uncultured Bordetella sp. | reverse complement strand
CCTAGTGCATCAAGGAATTTGCTCACCAGTGACGGACTCGTCTGCGGTGATGCAACCACGTGTGGCACATTCAATTACAGCTACATATGTCGGCGATATCATTTTGGTAAGGTATGGATTTTTGCCGACGTACTGACCGCTGCGTGAGGGGCGGATCGTTATGGTGGGGAAAGCGTTTGCGCTGCGGTGGCTTGAAAGGACGTGCGACGATCACACTGCCCTGTTTTCCACCGTCATCATTGGAACAGCTTGTGCGTCACATCGGGTCGCAGCTATCAACGCGCTGATGCGGAATCACGCTCAACACCCCCGAGAACGCGCATGCGCCTCCGATGAAGACCCACGAGTCCGCGCCGCGTTCAGCGATGTCCCACCGCTGCCGGGCACCGGTTGTTGATGACAGCGTCGATAGCTGCGATAGCCTCGCCGCCGTCATCCGGATGCTCGGCCACGATACAGCCGTGGCCTATGACAGTCGCGAAGCGGTCCGCATAGCGGCCGAATTTCGACCGGACCATCATCCAGATGGACCTGTCGCTCCCGATCATGAGCGGACATGACGCCGGTGCAATGATCATGGCGCAGGACAGAGGCGACAACATCATGCTGATCGCGCTCACCGGATGGTGCCGACCGGACGATCAAATGGCCGGTCGCTTTCGGCGCCGCGATGCTCACTAACGCCTGCGGTCGTACGCAGCCCTCGGTCGGCAAGCTGGCGTATCCGGAGGCTCGGACGGTCGATCGGCTCAAGAACGCCACGTGTTATCCCGCGACGCTCACGCGCACGTCGCTGAATGACGACCGCGCACCTGCGTGGCTCGCCCTCAAATTCACCGCGGCGTTGCAGTCGTCTCAGTCATGCGCGCATCCAGCGCTGTTGCTGGCCTATCCGACGGGCGGCCACCTCGGTGATCGTGGCCCCTCGGCGGGGAAGGCCGTCGGGATTCAGGTTCCTTCGACAAAACCATAGACGGCCCCAGACGCCTGCGCGTTGCCTGCGCATCGAGCGCGGTCACCTTCACCATCGGGTTGCCGGCTTTGGCGATGACGAATGACTCGCCGCTCGCCGCCTGTCTCGTTCACTGCCTGCCCTCACCCGCCATGCGCCGTCGCAACTCGTCCACCCATGCGCTCGTGACGACCATGACTTCATTCGACCGATCGATACCGCCGGTGAACACGAACGAGCGTCCATCGGGCCACACGTCATAGGCCGTATCGTAGGCCCCCACACGGACCCGGGACCCTTGAAAGCGATCGCGCAGGACGACCGTGCGACGCAGCACCGACAACGCGGGGGTGAAGGAAAGCTCGGCCGCGATCAGCACACCATCGGCACGATAGAACACGGTACGCCCGTCCGAGCTCCACACGGGCTCTCGTCCGCCGTCGAGAGAGATCTGCACGTGCCTCCCGCCTCCGTCAGCCGCCACGACATATACCTCCGTCTGTCCCGACTCGTCGCCGTAGTACGCCACCGATCGCCCATCCGGCGAGAAGCGTGGCCCTCCCTCCCCTTGAGGTGTCACGACGAGCGGGCGAAGGACGGCGAGGCTGTCGGCACTCGCGATGTAGATGTCGGAGAAGCCGCCAATCCTGACGACGAGGAACTGACGTCCATCGGCGGACGGCGACACGTGCGCCAGCGACGCATCGGTGGAGAGCAACACCTCGACACGCCCAGCGCCATCCCAGCGCTGGCGCCGTACCTCGGCGCGCGTCGAATCGCGCGAAATCCAGACGAGGCGCTCGCCGTCTGACATCCACTCCGGGCTCAGGCTCACGCCGTCGTTTGTCAGGCGCGAGAGTGTGCGCGTGCCGGTCTCGTACATCCATATGTCCGTTCGGCTCGGCGACGAACGGTCGGCCATCTCGAACGCAATCCGACGGCCATCGGGCGAGACGCGCGGTGCGCGCACATCGCGCGGTGGCACCTCGAGCGAACGCGCCGCCCCAGTGCGATCGACGACGAGGAGCTCGCTCTCGGAGTTGCGGATCACGTGCACCAAGGTTCCGTCACGCGAGATGCTATAGCTCGTCGCCCCCCCGGAGCGGGTATAAACCTCGTCCAGCACACGCACGGCCGCGCCTCTGACCGTCAAGGCTCGCGAGTCGAACCGGGTAGCCCACAGGGTGCCATCCAGACGGCTGAACAGCAGGATATCGGGAGCAACAAACCGTGGATTGCGTCCAACGACGCCGAGGCGGGTCACGGAACCGTCGTCGAGTCGTACCGCGGCGAGGACACCATTCGCGTGATCTCCGGCGGTGACGATGTCGAACAGCGCCGACTTCGCCTCGGGAAGCACCTCCGGCCAGCCGAACGTGGTGCCGGGAGCCGCTGAGTCATGGCGCGCCACGAGCGACGGCGTGCCGCCATCGGCGCCCATACGCCACAGGTCTCCGTCGCGCACGAAGACGATCTGCCGCGGATCGGTCCAACTGTAGGACGTTACCCCGGTCGCCAGTAGCGTCGCCGCGCCACCGGACAGCGGGAGCTTTCGCAGCACTCCACTCTGGATGAACGCGAGCCACGCGTTGTCGGGCGAGAATTGTGGATGGCGCCCCTGCTGCGTACCAGCGAGCGGTCGCACGGCCATGTTGTCGAGGTCACGCAGGTAAATCAGGCCATTTCCATTGCCCCCGACATAGGCAATTCGCCGGCCGTCCGGCGAAATGGTGACGTTGACCCTGGGCAGGTCTGGCCGGATGCGGGCGCTGTCGGGGACGGAGAGGGTGAATTGCACCGGCAATGTCCCGACGGCGGAACGTTGCGCGCTCCACCACCACCCGGTGGCCGCGACGATCGCCGCGGTGCACGCCCCCACCAACAGTCCATTGGACACGGCACGCCGTCGTCTCTCGTCAGGCATGTCAACGCGCGCGACTGCCTTCGTCGCGGCGGCCGTTTCGTGCGCTCCGCCGCGCAGGGCCTCGGCAAACGCGCGCGCGCTCGGTACGCGATCGGCCGGCAGTTTCTCAAGCGCGTGTAGTACGGCCGCGTCGAGGTGCGCCGGCACCTTGGCGCGGAGCGTGGTCAGCGGTGCCGGCGACGCGGTCATCACCTTCGCGACGATGGCCTGCGCGGTGGGGCCGGTGAATGGCGGCTCGCCGGCCAGCATTTCGTACGTGACGGCGCCGAGCGCGTAGAGGTCGGCGCGGGCATCGATGGACTTCTCGCCCATGGCCTGTTCGGGCGCCATGTACTGAGGCGTGCCGAGCGAGAGCCCTGTTTGGGTCATGCGCTGGCCGCCCGCGTGCTGCACGGCGAGCGCGATTCCGAAGTCGGCGACGAGCGCGTGGCCGCCGTGCAGGAGAATGTTCTCGGGCTTGATGTCGCGGTGGATGACGCCGCGCTCGTGCGCGTACTGCAGGGCATCCGCGACTTCGCGCGCGAGTTGCACGGCGTCGGCGATGGGCAATTGTGTTTCGCGATCGAGGCGTGCGCGCAGTGTTTCTCCCTCGACGAACGGCATGACGTAGAACAGCTGGCCGTCGGCAGTGCCGCTGTCGAACAGCGGCAGAATGTGCGGATGCTGCAGGTTGGCGGTTGTCGTGATCTCGGCCAGGAACCGCTCGGCGCCCAGTACGGCAGCGAGTTCGGGATGCAGCACCTTGATCGCAACTTGGCGCGCGTGGCGGACGTCGCGCGCCAGGTACACAGTGGCCATACCGCCGCGACCGATTTCTCGGAGGAGGGTGTAACGGTCGGCCAACGCTGTAGTCAACGATTCAGGAGCACTCATACCGGCGGCTGAAGTGTTCGGTAGCGGCGGTCATCCCCTCGGCCAGAAGGTGGAGGCCGCTGGGCCAGTCCGCCACCTCGCGTCACGACCGCCGCGCCGTCGGTCGTTAGGCCATCACCTGACTGATCTGGTCAAAGTCGGCGTCCGCGTGTTCAAGCTCGGCACCATGGTGGGTGGCACATGCATAAATCAGCACGTCGGTCGAGGGAACGGTTACGCCCGCGAGTCGACAGCGACACGCTAGCGCGAAGGCTTCGTCCCACACCGCGGCGGCGGTGGAAAGCTCCGGAACGAGTCGCTCGAACTCGCGCAGGACGCGCTTCTCCCGGTCACCGCGTGCACCGTTCCAGAGCTCGAGCCGGACCATCGCGCACCAGCGCGCCGTACCCGCCTCGAGCGCGGCGGACACGCGGTCGCGAGCGGGTTTGTCCCCGTCGGCGCGAAGAAAGTGAATCCACGACGACGTGTCGATGAGCACCTGCCGCTCACCAGACTTACTCGCTTCGGCGGGCACGCTGCAATTCGTCGGCGGACAGGATGTCGGAGCAGGTGCCGGCGTGCTTGATCAGTTCGGCCATCCGGCGACGCCGATTGAACTCAGTGATGGCGGTGACGATCGCCTCACGCTTAGTGCGCGCGCGGGTGAACCGCATGGCATCCGCAAGTTCGTCATCTGGAATATCAACGGTTGTTTTCATAAGTAAAATATCAGGCAATTCGGAATATGAATCAAGGCAGTTCAGAATCCGGAGACCGGGTTGTAGGCACCGCAACAAGGTGATTGCAACCGGTCCGTCGATAGCTGCGGTAGAGATTGGCGCAGCGGCCGTGCTCGTCAACGTCAAGACCAGCGGCGATTCGGTCCAGTAAGCACACTGCTGCGCCACAGAATCGGCATCTTTCACTTCCCGCCGATCACGTGCAGCGCGAGCTCCACCGGGCTCTGGAAGACATGTCCATCGAGTGTGAACTCGGGCATACGTACCTGGCGCTACTCGCCGACACGAAGTCGATCGCGGACGTGGATGTGGCGACGTACGATGGCATCTTCGTCACGGGTGGGCAGTCGCCCATGGTGACCTTCCGGGGCAATGCCGAACTGCAGGCGCTGGTGGCACGCTTTCACGAGGCGGGAAAGGTCACGGCGTTGGTCTGCCACGGCACCTGCCTGCTGCTCGAGACGCGACTTGGTGGCGGCGAACTGCTGGTCACGGGCAAGACGTGGACGGGATCTACCCGCGGGCGCGTGCCGCGGCGTAAGGTGGGCGCGGCGGGAACAGATCGACACGATCGCCAACGCGACCGCGCAGAGCGAGGTGGTTGTGCTGACGACCACCTGGGCCGCTGCTCAGGACGCGCTGCAGGCGGCGGGCGATCTGTCCGGAAAGGTGCTGATCGATGCCACGAATCCGATCGGCCCGGGCATGGTGCTGACGCACGGCACCACGGACAGTGGTGCCGAACAAGTGGCGCGCTGGACGCCAGGCGCACGCGTGGTGAACGCGTTCAACCGCATCGGCATGGAAGTCATGGCCAACCCGGTATTCGCCAATGGCCGCTCGGTGCTCTGGAACTGTGGTGACGACAGCGCCGCCTGCGATGTGGTCGCGAGCCTCGCGCGGGACATCCGCTTCGACCCGATCTGTCTGGCACCGCTGGCGCGAGCACGGGTGCTCGAGCCGTCGGCGTTGCGCTGGATTACCGGCAGCGGCGTGATGGGAATGCGGGCATTTTCGTGGCGAGTGCTGCGGCGGTGACGTGTGGCAAACCCGTCGGCATGACCCAGCGCACGACATAGCTTGCGTTGTTCCGTCGCCTGTGGGCGATCCGCAGCACCCATCCCGGAGCTCCGCACGTGTCTCGGCTGTTTTCCCCGCTGTCCCTGCGCGGCGTCACGCTGCGCAATCGCATTGGTGTGTCGCCGATGTGTCAGTACTCGAGCACCGACGGCTTTGCGCACGACTGGCATCTCGTACACCTCGGCCAGTTTGCCGTTGGTGGCGCCGCGCTCGTGTTCACCGAGGCGACGGCCGTGGTCGCCGAAGGGCGTATCAGTCCGCAGGACCTGGGCATCTGGGATGACGCGCACATCCCCATGCTGCAGCGCATCACGCACTTCATCGACGCGCAGGGCGCGGTACCTGGCATTCAGCTCGCGCACGCGGGTCGGAAGTCGAGCACCAAACGGCCATGGGATGGGAGTGGCACGATCACGCCGGAGTATGGCGGTTGGACCGATGTGATGGCGCCAAGTGCGATCGCGTTCTCCGAGCGCTATCCGCAACCGGTAGCGCTGACAATCGGTGGCATCGCGCACGCGGTCGATGCGTTTCGCGCGGCGACCGTGCGCGCACTCGCGGCGGGCTTTCGCGTGATCGAGCTGCACGCGGCGCACGGATATCTGATTCACGAATTTCTTTCGCCGCTCTCCAATCACCGTACCGACAGCTACGGCGGTTCACTCGAGAATCGTGCGCGACTCTGTCTCGAAGTGGTCGCTGCGGTTCGCTCCGTTATGCCGGACTCGTTGCCTTTACTCGTACGCATTTCGGCCACCGACTGGGCCGACGGTGGTTGGACGCCTGAGGAGTCGGTGCAGCTTGCGCAGCGGTTGAAGGCGGCGGGCGTCGATCTCGTTGACGTGTCGACGGGAGGGAACGTGCACGGTGTGCGCATTCCGCTCAGTCCCGGATATCAGGCGCCATTCGCGCAGCAGGTGCGCGATGGCGCGGGGATCGCGACATCGGCGGTGGGGTTGATCACGACCGCTGAGCAAGCCGAGGAGATCGTGGCGAGCGGCACGGCAGACATGGTGTTCCTGGCGCGTGAGCTGTTGCGCCAGCCGCACTGGCCGTTGCTCGCGGCGCATGCACTCGACGCGGAATTCGCGTGGCCGGTGCAGTACGAGCGCGCGAATCCGAACGGGCCGCCGAAGCGGGGATAGTGACGCTGGACGCTATCCGCTCACGATCACGCTGTCGAAGTCGAGTGCCGCGATGAACAGGATCTGGATCCGATCGCCAACGCGCCACCGGTTGGCGCTGAGTGGCCGTACCACGTCCGAGTCGCGATGCAGCACGTCGTCCACCACGAACTCGTACGTCACTTTCGAGAGGTTGACTTCGAAGCCAACCGGCGACGCTTCGATGGCACGTACTTCCGCCGTCGCGACCTCGCCATCGCGAAGGAAACGGCGCAGTCGTCGGCGTCGGGCACGCGAAAGGCTGACGAAGACCAATGGCAGGATGCCGATCGTCAGCGTGGAGAAGAAGGCCACGGTGACGTAATCGAAGAAGCCCCGCTTGTCCGCCGGCTTGGCGCCGGCGTCCATCATATCGAGCGTACTCGGCGCCAGGCGCACGAGCAGGTCGCGCACGTTGCCCCTGAGTTCGCGCGACGCGGCGCCAAGCAGACTCAGATCAATCGGCGCGCGCTTCACCATGCGGGCACCGCCATCGTTGGTCGCAGCGATCGACGTGCCGGCAACGCCGCCGACTCGAGTTGTCGCAACCGACGGCCGCAACATGCGAGCAATGACAGGCGCCAAGCGCGGATCACCGGGCAGTTGTTCCGGCACCTCGATGCGACCTTCACCCGTCATGAAGTCGCGTGGCGCACGACCCGTGAGCAGATGCAGAAAGGTGGCGGCGAGCGAATAGAGATCGCTCGATGGCGACGCCTGCCCCATGTACTGCTCGTACGGCATGTAGCCGTAGGTGCCCACGATGCTCGAACCGCTTTCGTCGGGATTCATGAAGACGCGTCGCACGGCACCGAAATCCACCAGCGTTGGACGTCCGTCGGTCCGCACAATGATGTTCGCCGGCTTGATATCGCGGTGCAGGATGGGCGGAACGCTCGCGTGCAGATACTCGAGGATGCCAGGCATTTCCAGCAGCAGGTATACCACGACGGTCGGCTCGAACTGCTCCTGTCGATCGAGCAGCTCCTCGAGCGAAGAACCTTCGATGTATTCCATGACCAGCAAGTGGGCGGGCACACCTTCCCACTCATCCCGCACGAACTCGAAGATTTCGGGAATGCCCTGATGGCGCATGGCGCGGAGCACCGAGGCCTCGCGTTCGAACAGCTCGAGCGCTTTCAGGTCGGCGTCCCCTTTGCGATCGAAGAGTTTGATGGCCACCGTGCGCGCAGCGACGACATCGCGCGCAACAAACGTGCGACCGAAGGCGCCGCGTCCGATGGCGCGTTCGATCTCGTATCGATCCGCGATCACTGATTCACCCTTCGTGCCGCTCGAGCGCGGTGAGTCGGGATTCGATGGCGGAGAGGCGACGGTCGAGTGTGGCTGCGGCAGAGGGCGCCTTGGCGTTGGCCCCATTCAGTACGACTGCCGCGTTCGCGGGCGGCGAGGCCACAGCGGGCGCATCGCTCACGGGGCGAGTCGTTCCCGTGGCGCCGGATGTTGCGCGCTCCGATCCCATGAGCCATCCGCCGATCGGACCGCCCCAGAATGCATTGGCCAGTCGCTGCAACAGCGGACGGCGATACGGATCGAGCGCGAGGATGAGCAGTGCCACCACCATGCTGCAAATACCGCTGATGGCCATCGTTGCGCCTGCGCGACTGATCGAGTGCAAGCCCGGCTGGTACTCGACCCGCTGGCTGAAGGCGCTCCACGCGTTGTAGGCGCCTAGCAGGAACAGTGGACCGACCACGAACGAGCGCAGCCGACGCTTGCGTGCGACGCCGGGGACGGCGAGCCCCAGCCCGCGCGCCTCATCACCCTCATCGAGGATGGCGTGCAGACCGCGTCGCAGCGCGGCATGATCGAACCCGAGCTGGCGCAGCGTGCGGGCCTGTCGCGCGATGGACATCAGCAGCACGAACTCGAGCGCGAACGCGACACTCGCCGTCGTGAGTCGATCAAGCGTTGCCCCGACGCCGTCGGCCCGCAGCCAATTCGTCATCGCGAACACGATGACGAGCGCGGCATTCACCAGATAGCTCTTGCCATTCTGTTGGAAGAGGCGCACCGGCAGCGGGATGTCCGGCGCGGCGAGTTGCGCCGCGTCGATCGCTTCCACCAATGCCTCCGCCGTCGCGAAACGCTCTACCGGATCTTTCTTGAGCAGCCGATCGATCGCCGCAGCGAGCGGCGTCGGCAAGTCGCCACGCACGCTCTGCACCGGCGGAATCACTTCGGTGAGCTGCTTCACCAGCACCTTCTGCGTCGTCTCTCCGCTGATGGCGAGTTGACCGGTCACGGCAAACCACGCGACGAGCCCCAGCGAATAGAGATCGCTGCGTCCATCCACCCGATCGCCTGATGCCTGCTCGGGGCTCATGAACTCCGGCGTGCCCACCACTTCGCCCACACGTGTGAGTCCCGCATCGGCGGCAGGCGTGGTGCTGATGCTGCGTGAGATGCCGAAGTCCATGACGAGTGCGCGACCGGTCGCCCGTTCGAGCATGATGTTGTCGGGCTTGATGTCGCGATGCACGACACTGCGCCCGTGCGCGTACGCGAGCGCGTACCCGACATCCTGCAGCAGGCGAACCGTTTCCTTCACTGTCAGTGGTCCAATGCGCTTCACGCGTTCCGCGACGCTTTCTCCTTCGACGTACCCCATGGCCATCGCGAGGACATCGCCGCGATCTTCCACGGCAAAGACGGGCACGATGTTGGGATGCGAGAAGCTCGCGGCGGTGCGCGTCTCCCGAAGGAAGCGCTCGCGCAGATCGCTCTGCGCGGCGAACTCGCTGGGGAGCACCTTGATGGCGACCGGCCGATCGAGCTGCAGATCGCGCGCGAGATAGACGGCGCCCATGCCGCCGCGACCGAGCTGTCGCCCGATGCTGTAGCGGTCAGCGAGTCGGAGCCTCAGTGCGTCGAGATCCGGCGCAGCGGCACTCATGATGATGTGCGCTGCGTCGGAGGTTGGCGTGCTTCAATGCGCGCGAACGGTGTCGCCAATGTCTGTCCTATTGCGGTTGCACGCGTGTCGGCGCCGTCGGGTTCTTCAACATGCGCAACACTTCCTCGATGGCCACGCGCAGCTCCGTGTCGATGCGCTTCGCTTCGTCGGCCGGCGAGTTCTTCACCCATACGTCGGGCGGCACGCCAAAGTTCTCGAGATCGAAGCCGTAGTTGTTGGGCTTCGTCGGGTCCCAGCTGACCACCAGCGATCCTGGCGTGCGAATGGCGCCGCCGTTGATGAGCGGATAGCTGCCCGTGGCGATGACCTGTGCGGCGGTCGGGTTGCCGACGATGCGGCCCAGTCCGAGCTGACGGAATCCGGCCGGCGTGACTTCCGCGTCGGAGACCGAGCGATAGTTGATCATCATGACTTTCGGTCCGACAATCGCCTGACGGGGGCGACGTCCCCAGGTGCGCGCACCGGTGCGGTTGTTCCAGAACTGATACGGCTGTCGTTCGAGAATGTCGATGAGTTCCTGATCGATGTTGCCGCCACCGTTGTTGCGGATGTCGACGATGATCCCCTTCTTCTGCCAGAAGCGATCGATCTCGTTCTCGAATCGTACGAGCGAGGG
The DNA here is from genome assembly GCA_964385505.1 of uncultured Bordetella sp. Lineage (GTDB taxonomy): Bacteria > Pseudomonadota > Gammaproteobacteria > Burkholderiales > SG8-39 > CAITSH01. The sequence goes on along the minus strand of CAYLPI010000097.1, from coordinate 3,237 downwards.
TTGATCCATGGCGCGAATGTGTACGTACGCGATCTGATTGTCGGTGGCCTTGTTCACCGAGTCGCGATTGTTCTCCACCCACTCCTCGTACTTGATGTTGGTGAGGTTGGTGGTGGTCGCGATGCGCAGCGTCTTCGCGTTGGCACCGTCGGCACTCCTGGACACCTTCACCGGCACGTATTCGGCTTCCGATTCGCTGAGAATCTTCCAGTAGTCGTCGCCGGCTTTGATGTCGGTGCCGTCGATCGCGTGTACGTAGTCACCCGTGTTGATGTCCAGCCACTCCTTGTCGGCCGGTCCGTTGCGATACACGTGCGACACGCGGTACTTGCCGTTGGCGGGCTCCATCTCAACGCCGAGGTAACGCGTGCCGTACGTGCGATCGACCGGCATGGACGCCGGGCCACTCACGCCGGTGTGCGATGAACTCAGTTCACCGATGGCGGCGTTGGCGATGTCGTACACGTCTTCGTTGGTGCCCGCGTATTTGAGCAATGGTTCGTACTTGGCTTTGATCGATGGCCAGTCCTTGCCGTGCATCTTCGGATCGTAGTAGCGGTACTTCATGACGCGATACGATTCGTCGAAGATCTGCTGCCACTCCTTCCGACGATCGACGCGTACGGTGAAGGCGAAGGCGACCGCTTCACCGGCGGAGCCGCCGCCTCCGCCAGTTGCTGCGCCACCCGCGCGACCTCCGCTCGTCACGGGTGTGCCACCGTTGGCGGGAATGTTCAGCCGCTCGATCGTGGTGCCCACCAGCGGTGCGCCACCGCGACCGGGTGCCGCCGCACCGCCACCAGCCACCTGACCACGGAAGTAGACCAGGCGACGATCCGCCGTTGGCTGCATGCCGGCGAACGTGCCCGCTGCAATGCGACGACGATCACGCCCATCGATGCCGACCGAGAAGAGACCATTGGCCGCAGGATCGGGCACTGCGCCACCGCGCGCGCCAGCTCCGCCACGTCCGCCAGCACCACCACCCACCGCGTAGAACACTGTTCGGCCATCACGCGACAGGAAGTACGAACCGACGCTGTTGGTGCCGCTGGTGAGTTCCATCGCGCGACGTTCGATGCCGGTGAGATCGACGCGCATGGTCGCTACGGCCGCCGCATCGCCGCCCTCGGCGCCGGCGCCGCGTCCACCTCGCCCCGCGCCACCCGCCGCACCGCCACCCGCCGCAGCACCGGCACCCGCCGCGCGACGCAGCCGCTCGCGCACCAGCGGATCGTTCGGGTCTTCCGTCACTCGTGTCAGGGCGACCGCATACACCTGCGTCGTCGTGCCGTTGCGATTGCTGGTGAAGAGCATCGTCTTGCCGTCGGGAGTCAGCCCGCCACTGCGCTCGTTCCACGGACTCTGCGTGACGTTGTACTCCTTCGTCGCCTGAATGTCGTAGAGATACACCTCGGCGTTCTGCTCATCATCGCTGCGGCTGTACACGAGCCAGTTGCCGTCGGGCGAGTACTGATCGAGCTGAAAGCCACCGGCCTCGTTGCGCGCGATCTCCCGCGCCGGGCCGCCCGAGACCATCACCTCGAAGATCCTGTTGTCGGCCGTGAAGGCGAGCTTCTGCGAATTACCGGCCCAGGTGATGGCGGCTTTTTCGGCGGGGTACGTCGTGAGTTTCTTGCGTGAGCCGTTCGACACATCGTACAGCCACACTTCCTGATCGCCCGATTCATCGGAGATGTAGGCGACCATGCGACCATCGGGGGAATACTTCTCCCCCTGATCGCGCCAGGCAGAGCTGGTGACGGCCGCACGCTCACCAACGCCTGTCTCAGTGGGCACGATCATGATCTCGCCGTGATAGTCCACCGCCATGTAGTCGCCGTTGGGCGAGATGCTGAATCCTTCGGCGCGACTCTGCACGGGCAACAGCGTGATGTCGTTGTCTTTGGGATCGAACGACATGGCGATCGTCAACTTCTTCGAGCGGCCGTTGGGTACGTCGACCGTGTAGAGATCGAAGTCGTGTTGATACACAATGCGCTTGCCGTCGGGGGAGATGGACGGGAAGAAGACACCGCCGTCCTTGTGCGTGGTGACCGCTTGCGGCCCACCACCCTTGGGCGACATGCGCCAGAGATTATACGGGCCGTCGCGTTCCGTCGCGTAGTAGATCATGCCGTCCGCGCCCCACATGGGAAACACGTTGTTGGACATGCTCCTGAACTGCTTGAGGTCGGTGTTGGTGAGTTCGTTGATCTCACCACTCTTCACCTGCATCACCGCAATCGTGGCCGCTGCGTTGCCCCGATACTCCTTGCGCCATGCGGACGGCAGGTTGCGGTTGAACACGACCGTGGCGCCGTCCTGACTGATCATGCCGGCGCGCGCGATCCCCATGGCGAGTGGCGTGGCGATCGTACCGTCGAGCGGCTGCACGTACAGTGGCGAGCCCCACGCGTGCGCACCGCGCTGACTCGACATCACCACGCTGCGGCCATCGGGCGACCAGTACAGCGCTTCGTCGGCACCGGCAAACCACGTCAGCTGTTTCGGCTCTCCACCCATCGACGGCACCACATAGACGTCGTTATTGCCGTTGCGATTGGACGTGAAGGCCAACCACGTGCCATCGGGCGAGAAACGCGGCGAAAAGTCGCGCGCGATATGGGTCGTGATGCGTCGCGCATTGCTGCCGTCGGCGTCCACGACCCAGATGTCATCCTGATAGCTGAAGGCGACGCGACCGTCGTTGGCGATGCCGGCCAGTCGCGCAAACCTGACCGGTTCGGGTGTCTGCGCCTGAAGGGTCGGCGCCGACCAGGACGGCGCGGCGACGAGCGCGAGAATGAGCAGGCGGCGAGTCGTGAGAGTCATGCGGGATCCCGGCAAGCGGTGCGGTGGTGGCATGAGCCCGACGGGCAATGCGCCGTCGGCGGTGGTGGTTCGACCAAGGAGATACCGCCCGTGTCGCGGAGGAGCAACGTGCCCTCCCGGGTTGACCGGTCCGCATCCGCTGTGGCGCCGCCGAGGCGCATCTGCGGACTCGACGCCGCAGCATCCATGCAGCACGATGCGAGCGCCGCGAGCCACCTGTCCGCCCGCCTGCAGCAAGCATCGTTAGGCCGGCGCCTCGCCGCTGTTGCACCGGTTCAGACGGTCTACGCACGTGCCGGTATTGCTGCCCGAGCTGCCACGCCAAACGCCCCGCGATCTGCACGCAGTGGCTGGACACCACACTGCGCGCGCCGGTGCCGCACCGACAGGTGGTGCTCACCA